>NZ_FPBW01000008.1:0-243168 GCF_900116795.1 Methylobacterium sp. UNCCL125
GCCCCCGAAGGACGCCCCGGGATCGCTCCCGGGACGCCGCGGACAGGTGCGGTCAGGAAGCACAAAATAGGAACATTGTCAAGGCGCGGGCGGCGCGTCCGGGCGGTGATGCCCTGCGAACATCGATCCGCGCGGTCATTCCGGGGCGCCGCAGACGAACCCGGACCCGGAGGGGCACGCCGGAGCCGGGCGACCCGGGAACACCGTCCGTGCGAGGCCGTGCCGCCTCGGCGTGTCTGGATCCCAGGCCCCGTCGGGCGGCCCCGGGACGACGGGATGCGGCGGCCTCACGCAGCGGCCTCTCACGGCGCCCATCGCCCGCGGCACCGCCGCGTCCGGCCCTACGCCACCTCGGCGAGCTCCCCGAACAGGGACAGCATCACCGGGCGCCGGTCGAGGTTGTAGATCGCCGCCTCCCGGGCGGCGCGGCCGAACCGGTCGGCGACCTCCACCAGGGCGGCGAGGCGGGCGGGGGGCTCGTCCCGGCGCCGGTCGATCTCGGCCGAGACGAAGCGCAGCACCGCGTCCTGGGCGGCCTCGAACCGCGCCTCCGCGTCGCGGCCCGCCAGGGTCTCGGCCAGCTTGAGCACCCGGCCCCAATCGGGCGTGCGCGCCCGCGCCAGCAGGGTCTCGATCTCGGCCACGAGGCCGGCGGTGACCGGATCGAGCATCGCCAGCGCCCGGGCGACCGAGCCCTCGCACTGGGCCAGCGCCCGGGCCAGGGCGGCCTCGTCGGGTTGCGGGAAGGGCTCGGGCAGGCCGCGCACCACCTGGGCGACCGCCGCGGGGGACAGCGGGCGCAGCATCAGGACCCGGCAACGGGAGCGGATGGTCGGGAGCAGCCGGCCGGGCTGGTGGGACAGGATCAGGAACAGCGCCCGGGGCGGGGGCTCCTCCAGGACCTTGAGCAGGGCGTTGGCGGCGTTGGCGTTGAGATCCTCGGCGCTGTCGAGGATGCAGACCCGCCAGCCGGAATCCGTGGCCGTCGAGGCGAAGAGGTCGAGGGCCCGGCGCACCATGTCGACCGAGATCTTGGTCGGCAGCGTCTTGGTGCCGGCGGTCCGGTGGCGGCGCAGGACCACCAGATTCGGGTGCGACAGGCCCGCCACCTTGCCGATGACGGCATCGTCCGCCGGCACGTCGAGGCCCGCCGGCCCGCCGCCCGCGGGATGGGCGAGCAGGCGGCGCGCGACCCGGTAGGCCAGCGTCGCCTTGCCGATGCCGGGGGCGCCGCCGATCAGCCAGGCATGGTGCAGGCGGCCCGCCGCGATCGCGGCCGCGAAGGCGTCGGCCGCCGCCCCGTGGCCGACGAGCCCGAGGGTCTCGCGCGGTCGCGGGATGCCCGACAGGTCTCCGGGCTCGACGTCGTCGGCGGCGCGGTCCACGGGTTTCATGCGAGCCTTCGCTCCTCTGGCGGTTCCGGCACCGCTGCGCTTCCGGAAGCCCACGGGCGGTGCCCAGCGCCCCCGAGAGCGCCCCTGGGCCGGTCGCACCGGCCTCGCCCGGGCCTCACCGACCCACCCCGCGCCGGTCGCGCGCGGCCCGGCGTGCCGAGCCTGCGTGCCGAGAATGGGCCTCTCCGGCATTCTCGCGCGCGGAACAGGGCGAGCGGAGGTTCCACCGCCGACGCGCCCTGCGCCCCGTGATCGTGCGCCGGCTCGACCTTGACGGGGCAGCGCCAGGGAGCGGCGGTTTCCATCCGGACGATAGCCCGGACGGGGCACGCCGCAAACCGGCCGCGGAGCGCCGCCGCTCACACCGCATCGCCGCTTCTGCCCGTCCCCTTCGGCCGGTCGGGCAGAAGCTCGGGCAGCCGGGACGCGACGACGGCCCGGATCGCCGCCTCGACCGCGTCGGGATCGCGGGACGCGTCGATCACCGCGCAGCGCTCCGGCTCGGCCCGGGCGATCGCCAGGAAGGCCTCCCGCAGCCGGATGTGGAAGTCGAGGGCCTCGGCCTCGAACCGGTCGGCCCCCTGCCCCGTCCCGGCGCCGCGCCCGGCCGCGCGGGCGAGGCCCGCCTCGGGGGCGAGGTCGAGGATCAGGGTGAGGTCGGGCCGGGTCGGGCCGACGACGACCCGCTCCAGGGCGTCCACGATCCCGGGATCGAGGCCGCCTGCGGCGCCCTGATAGGCCCGGGTCGAGTCGATGAAGCGGTCGCACAGCACGATCTCGCCCCGGCGCAGGGCCGGACGGATCAAGCGGTCGAGGTGGTCGATCCGGGCGGCGCTGAACAGCAGGGCTTCCGCGAAGGGGCCGTAGGGCTTGGCGACGCCGTCGAGCAGGGCCGTGCGGATCTCCTCCGCCCGCGGCGAGCCGCCGGGCTCGCGCGTCACGCAGACGGCCCGGCCCGATTGCGCGCGCAGGGTCGCGGCGAGGCGGGCGATCTGGGTCGACTTGCCGGCCCCCTCCCCCCCCTCGAAGGTGAGGAAGGCGCCGCCCGCCTCCGCGGGATCCCGGAGCCGCAGCACGGTCACGCGCGCGCCGTCACGAGGGGTTGGCCGCCCCGGCAGCACCCTTGTCCGTCCCCTTGTCGCCACCCTTGTCGCCGCCCTTGCCGGCCCGGTCGAGGGCCTTGCGGACGAGGCCGGTGCCGAATTCCAGCGCCGCATCCATCGCCCGCTGCGACAGCGTGCCGGGCTCCACCGAGGCGCCGGCGTAGAGGGGCTGGTCGAGGGCGACCGTATCGCCGCGCTGGATGCGCAGGACGCCGACCCGCCGGCCCTCCTCCACGGGGGCGACGAGGGGCCCGGTATAGATCACCTTGGCGCTGACCCGGTCGCTGGAGCCGCGCGGCAGCAGGACCCGCACGGGCTTCTTCGCCACCAGCGGCACCGAGCCCGACTGGCCGCCATACACGGAGGCCTCGGCCACGGTCTCGCCCGGCGTGAAGACCTGCCGGGGCTCGAAGGCGCGGAAGCCCCATTCCATCAGCTTGCGCGACTCGGAGGCGCGGTCCCGGGCGCTCTTCAGCCCCGAGACCACCAGAACGAGCCGCTGGCCGTTCTGCACCGCCGAGCCCGTGAGCGCGTAGCCCGATTCCTCCAGGTAGCCGGTCTTGAGCCCGTCCGCGCCGATGTCGAGGGCGAGCAGCGGGTTGCGGTTCTGCTGGCGGATCTTGTTCCAGGTGAACTCCTTCTCGGAGAAGATCTTGTAGTAATCCGGGTAGGTGTCGATGATGTGCAGCGCGAGCTTGGCCATGTCCCGGGCCGTGACCTTCTGGTCGGGCGCCGCGTAGCCGGTGGCGTTGCGGAAGGTCGAGTTCGTCAACCCGATCTCCTTGGCGCGCTGGTTCATCAGCCCCGCGAAGGCCTCCTCGGACCCGGCCATGTTCTCCGCGATGGTGATCGCCGCGTCGTTGCCCGACTGCACGATCAGGCCGCGCAGCAGGTCCGCCATCTTGATGCGGCTGTTGACCTGCGCGAACATCGACGAGCCGCCCCCGCCGGCGCCGCCGCGCTTCCACGCGTCCTCGGTGACGGTGAACTCCGTGTCCATGGAGAGGCGGCCGGATTTCAGCGCCTCGAACACGATGTCGGTGGTCATCAGCTTGGCCATGCTGGCCGGCGAGAACCGCTCGTCGGCGGCCTTCTCGAACAGGACCGAGCCGGAATCGGCGTCGATCAGGATCGCGTGCGGCGCCGCGGTCTGGAAGCTCTGTGCGGCGGCGGCGGCGAGGCCGGCGCCCAGGGCGCAGGCGGCCGCGAGGAGGGTGAGAAGGGGTCTGCGCATCACCGTTCCGTCCCACGCCTGCCGCCGGCCCGGAAGCATCCCGGCCGTATCCCAATAACAAGCGTGACCATATTACGGTTTCGGCGCCGGATCGAACGCGAAATGCCGCATCGGCGGCCGAGACCCGGCCGGGATCCGGCCGAGGCCCCGATGGCCGACGCCGCGGGCGGCGTCAGTAGATCCCGGCCAGGCGGGCGTGATGGGCGCCGGCAGGGGCGGCGATCCTGCTCGGTGACGCCTTGCCGGGCGCCGCGGACTTGGCAGGCGCTGCGGACTTGGCAGGCGCCGCGGACTTGCCGGGCGCCGCCTTGGACGGCGCGGCCGCCGCGGGCTTGGCCGGCACGGCGGCGAGGCGTGCCATGGCGAGCTTGGCCGAGGCCGGCAGCGGCGCGGAGGGCGGCGCGGAGGGGCCCTTGGCGAGCTTCGTCGGGCCGGGCGCCGGAGCCCCCCGGCCGTGGACCTCGGCGAGCGCCGGACGGGCGGCCGCGCCGGGTTTCGAGGCGATTTTCCCGGCGGCGGCATGCCCGTGCGCCTGGGGCGCTCCCTGGGCGAGGGCCGGGTTGAGACCCGCGACCTTCAGGCTGCCAGCCTCGATACCGCCACCCTTGGCGGCGGCGGTCTGGACGGGGGCGGGCCGGAACTCCCGCACCCGCGGGGCTGTGGGCTGCACGGCCGCCGGGACCGTCACGGCGGCGGAGGCCAGCATGATCGGCGCGCGCACCGGCGCCGTCCTCTCGGGCCGCGCGGCCGGGGTCTCGGCGGGCTCCGACGCGGAATCCTGGGCGGGACGGAAGGCCAGCGGCGCCGGGGCGGAGCGCGTGTAGCGCTCCGTGTCCTCGGTCGGGCCGAGATCGGCCATCATCACGGTCGAGCGGCCGGCCGGCCGGCCGTCGGTGCGCAGGCTGGCGAGCAGCTTGCGGTCGTCGCTGCCGGCCACCGAGGCCTTGCCGACATATTCGACGCGCACATGCGCGGTGCCCTTGCGGTGGAAGCCCAGGGCGTCGGCCGCCTCCTCCGACACGTCCATGACGCGCCCGGCATGGTAGGGGCCGCGGTCGTTGACGCGCACCACCATCGAGTAGCCGTTGTCGAGGTTCGTCACCCGGGCGTAGCTCGGCAGCGGCAGGGTGGGGTGGGCGGCGGCGATCGAGTGGCGGTCGAACACCTCGCCGTTGGCGGTCATGCGGCCGTGGAAGGCCGAGCCGTACCAGGAGGCGAGCCCCTCGCGCACGTAGCCGTTCGGATTCTCCTTCGGCACGTAGGTCTGGCCGGCGACCACGTAGGGCTTGCCGGTGTAGCGGCGGCCGCCGCCCTTCGGGATCACGTCGCCCTCGTTGTAGAGGCGCGGGCTCGCCTTGACTCCGTATTTCGGGTCGATACCGTTCCCGGCGGCGAGCTTCTGCTGGGGCGAGGTGGCGCAGTTGGCGGTGGCCAGGGCCACGCCCGAGACGGCCATGAGCCGCAGGGCGAGGCGCGCCGGCCGGGGAAGCGTCGTGCGCACCATCGTGGGGATCACCAAACTCTACGCGTGGCCGGGGCCCGAACCGGACCGGATCCGGACGCGCCAAGAGGCCCGCGGCCGGGTCCACCCAGAATTGTAGGGATCGCGTAAAGGAAGCCTGAACGTTGCCGGAGGTCGGGGTTCAGGCGCTGCGCCCGACGGTGCCGGGCGGTTCGTGCGTGATCTCAGGATCGACGCATAAAAGGCTGTTCGAGAAGGGAAAAGGCTCTCCCAGAGGGCATCTCCCTCCCCGCCGCGGGGGAGGGAGGCGGAGCCGCCTGCCCTCAGCGGGACTGCGCGTCGGTCAGCTGCGCGATCGACTGGGCGCCGCGCTGCTTGAACAGCAGGTCGAGGCCCTCCAGAATCAGGGCGTGCATCTTGGTCCTCTCGGCGTAGGCGAGGTCGCGCAGCTGGTCGTAGACCGGCGGCTCCAGATAGACCGACATCTGGCGGGCCCGCTGCTTGAGCGTGGCCGCGGGCTTCGGCACCGGAGGCGCGAGGGTCAACGACACGATCTCGGCGCCCTGCGGCCGGACCGCCGGCGCGGATCGGGCGAGGGGCTTCACCTGCGGGCTCGCCGAGGCCACGATCGCCGCGAGGCTGAGCTTAGGCGGCTTGGACATGCTGACCCGTCCTCAGGGGCTGCGTGCGGCGCTCGATCCAGGACCAGAGGCGGCGGACCTCCCCGGCGGCCTGGCCCTTCGGGTTGAATTCGGTGACGCCCTGCCCGAGGCCGATCGCGTCCTGGTGGTCGGTGCGGGCGACGATGTTCACGTCGGGCAGGATGCCGAGCACCGCCAGCCCGTCCGCGGCGTCGCGGACCCGGTAGGAGCGCGGCGGGGTCTGGTTCAGCACGAAGGCGAACTTCTTCTCCAGCCGGTAGACGGCGGCCAGCGTCGGCTTGAACGCCCGCAGGTCCGCGGGGGTCGGCCGGCACGGGATGATGCACAGGTCCGCCGCGCGGATCGCCGACAGCGTGCCGGTGGAATCGACCCCCGGCGTGTCGATGAACACGTAATCGTAGGCGGATTCGCGCAGGCGCTCCATCACGGCGTCGATCTGGGTGGCGTCGATCTGCGCCACCTCGGGGCCGTCGGCGGTGCGGTGGTCGAGCCAGTCGGAGATCGTGGCCTGCCGGTCCATCTCCAGGATGCAGACCGTGTGGCCGGCTTCCCGGGCGGCCACCGCCAGGGAGATGCACAGCGTGCTCTTGCCGCTGCCGCCCTTCTGCGTGACGAAGGTGATCGCTTTCATCCTGGGCGTCCTCCAGAAGGCCCCGTGCATCCGTTCGGGCGCCCGCGACCGCCGGTCGCTGCGCCGTCTGGATCAACCTCAGGTATGGAATTTGCGGCGTGCCGCGATCCTGTGACCCAAGGATGTCCCGAGGCAGGTTGCGGCCGACATGGTTAACGACCCGTTAAGACGGCACGTCGTTCCGAAGATCCAGGCCCAATGCGGCCACAGGCTATCCATCTAAACTTCAGGTTAAGATTCTTAGCATATAGAGAGTTAACAGCCTTTCCAGCGGCGCTCGGATACCGTAGCGTGAGCGCGGGTGAGACGAGGAGTCCGATGGGGGTGAAAACCTCAAGTTTAAAAGCGGGTGTCGCCCCGGCGCGGACTGGCGCGGCCGAAGCCCCGATCCCGCAAGCCGTTCTGGAAGCCTCCGGCGTCGTGGGCACCTGGGCCCACGATTACTGGGCGGGGCAGCTGGCGCTCTCGGCCACCTTCGCGGATCTGCTCGGCCTCGACCCCGAGGCCGCCGCCGGCGGGGTGTCCCTCGAGGTGTTCCTCGATCACACCCATCCCGAGGACCGCATCCGGATCGAGAGCTACCTGCACGCGATGGCCGAGACCGGCGGTCCGGTCGAGGCGGAGTTCCGCACCCGCGACACGCGCACCGGGATCCGCACGCTCCTGATGCGCGGCCGGATCGAGCGGGACCCCGCCGGCGGGGCGACCCGGGGGCGCGGCATCGCCATCGACCGCACCGAGGAGCAGGCCGCCAACCTCGTGCAGAGCGAGCGGGTGGTGAACCGGATGGCCGAGCACATCATCGCCCTGCGCGACCTCGCCCGCGCCCTGCACCGGCCGACCCTCACCGACCGGATCGAGCACCTGATGATCGAGATCGGCTTCGAACTCGCCCGCTTCCTGCCCGAGCCCGAGGACGAGCCCCGCCACTGAGGACGCCCGCGCCCGCCCGATTGATCGCGCCCGTCCCGGCAAGCTACGGTCCCGGCAACATTTTGCCGGGAGGACGGGGATGGCCCGCGACACGATTTACGACCGCGACCTCGACCGCGTCCCGGCCAACCACCAGCCGCTGACCCCCCTGCTCTACCTGGACCGGGCCGCGCGGGTGTTTCCCGAGCACGTGGCGGTGGTCCACGGCCCCCTGCGGCGCTCCTACCGGGACCTCTACGCCCGGGCGCGCCGCCTCGCCTCGGCGCTGGCGGCGCGCGGGATCGGCCGGGGCGACACCGTGGCGGCGCTGCTGGCCAACACTCCCGAGATGATCGAGTGCCACTACGGCGTGCCGATGACCGGGGCGGTGCTCAACACCCTCAACACCCGCCTCGACGCCGGCGCGATCCGCTTCTGCCTGGAACACGGCGAGGCCGCGGTGCTGATCACCGACCGCGAATTTTCCCGCACGGCCGCCGCGGCGCTGGAGGGGCTGGAGACCAAGCCGTTCGTGATCGACGTGGACGATCCCGAATACGACGGCCCCGGCGCCCGCCTCGGCGAGACCGACTACGAATCGTTTCTGGCCGGCGGCAACCCGGAGCACGACTGGCGTCTCCCGGACGACGAGTGGGACGCGATCGCCCTGAACTACACGTCGGGCACCACGGGCGACCCGAAGGGCGTGGTCTACCACCACCGGGGGGCGGCGCTGCTGGCGCTCGGCAACGTCATCACGGGCGGGCTCGGCCAGCACCCGGTCTATCTCTGGACCCTGCCGATGTTCCACTGCAACGGCTGGTGCTTCCCCTGGACCCTGTCGGTGGTGGCCGGCACCCATGTCTGCCTGCGCCAGGTCCGGGCGGAGGCCATCTACCGGCTGATGGACGAGCACGGGGTCACGCATCTCTGCGGGGCGCCGATCGTGATGCAGATGCTGATCAACGCCTCCGATGCCGAGCGCCGCGACCTGCACAGGCGCGTCGCGTTCTTCACCGCCGCCGCGCCGCCGCCGGAGGCGGTGCTCGCCGGCATGTCGGAGGCCGGGTTCGACGTGACCCACCTGTACGGCCTGACCGAGAGCTACGGGCCGGCGGTTGTGAATGCCTGGCACGGCGACTGGGACGCCCTCGCGGCCGACCAGCGGGCGGCCAAGAAGGCGCGCCAGGGCGTCCGCTATCCGGTGCTCGAGGCCCTCGACGTCCGCGACCCTGAGACGATGGAGCCGGTGCCCGCCGACGGGGCCACGATCGGCGAGGTGATGATGCGCGGCA
This sequence comes from Methylobacterium sp. UNCCL125, assembly GCF_900116795.1. NCBI lineage: Bacteria > Pseudomonadati > Pseudomonadota > Alphaproteobacteria > Hyphomicrobiales > Methylobacteriaceae > Methylobacterium > Methylobacterium sp. UNCCL125. Next base: position 8,694 of record NZ_FPBW01000008.1, read on the forward strand.
ACGTGGTGATGCGCGGCTACCTCAAGAATCCCGCCGCCACGCAGGCCGCCTTCAAGGGCGGCTGGTTCCGCACCGGCGACCTCGGAGTGAAGCACCCGGACGGCTACGTGCAGCTCAAGGACCGCTCGAAGGACATCATCATCTCGGGGGGCGAGAACATCTCGTCGATCGAGGTGGAGGACGCCCTGTTCAAGCACCCGGCGGTGGCCGCCGCGGCGGTGGTGGCCAAGCCCGATGCGAAATGGGGCGAGACCCCCTGCGCCTTCGTGGAGCTGAAGCCCGGCGCATCCCCCAGTGCCGACGAGCTGATCCAGTGGTGCCGGGGGCGGCTGGCCTCCTACAAGCTCCCCCGCCACGTGGTGTTCGGCGAATTGCCCAAGACCTCCACCGGCAAGGTGCAGAAGTTCATCCTGCGCGAGCGGGCCCGGCAGGAGGGGACCTGACCGGCATCCGTCGGAAGATCCCGGCGGACGGGGCTGACGCCGCCCGCTCGGACCGATCAGGCCTGCGGCGGAATCCGGCGGTCGACGCGGACCGGGACCGGCACCGCCCTGGGGGCGGACCCGGCGTCGCGGAGGTCCGCGAGGATCTGAGCGACGAAGGCCTGGAGCGACACCAAGCTGAACAGGCTGATGGCGGCGACCAGGGCGGCGGAAACCAGGGTCTTGGCGGTTGCGGGATCCACGGCTGGAGTCCTTGGCTTTGCCCCGCCGCGGGTGATCCGGGCGAGGGGCGCGCGTAGCGGCGCCGATGCGATCCCAAGGTGGGCGTGCCGCCCGCGCCGCGCCAGCACCGCCGCGGGCGCGCCTGGCATGCGCCGGGGGCCGGGCTCGGCCGCGATCCGGTTGCCGTGACGCTTCGCCCGACCCCGCCGCGGACATCGCGGGCGGGATGGTGCAGCTTTCCCGGCTGGCCGAACGTTGCGTTTCCCGCAATAAGCGCCCGCGCGGAGTGGCGCGCATCCGGGAGAGACGGCATGGCCGGCAACGGCATCGCGAACGGCGCCCGCGCGGCGCTGCTCGCCGTTCAGGGGCTGAGCCTGTCTGCCGGGCTGGCCGCCGGGTTGGCGGCGGGACTGGCGGCGGGGCCGGCCCGGGCCCAGGGCCCTGTCCCGGCCCAGCCGCCGGCGCAGGCCGCTGCCCCCCAGAGCGTGGCGCCCGCCTCCGCCCCGGTGGGACCGTCCGAGCCGGTGACGCGCGCCGGCTATTTCTACATCGGCGGCCGCTACCAGAAGCTCGGCGACAAGACCGTGATGGTCGGCCAGATGTTCGTGCAGTCGCGCAGCCCGGCCCGGATCACGCAAGCCTACCCGGTGGTGATGGTCCACGGCCTCGCCCAGACCGGCGTGAACTACCTCGCCACCGCGGATGGCCGCCCGGGCTGGGTGCAGCGCTTCGTCGAGAAGGGCTACCCGGTCTACGTGGTCGACCAGGTCGGGCGCGGGCGCTCGGGCACCAACCCGGAGGTCTACGGCCCCTACGACCGGCTCGGCACCCGGAGCCTGGAGCGCACCCACACGGCCCCGGAGGTCTACGACCTGTACCCGCAGGCCAAGCTCCACACCCGCTGGCCGGGCGGGGCGGGCGTGCCGGGCAACGCCGCCTTCGATCAGTTCTTCGCCAGCCAAGTCCCCTTCCTCGCCAACAGCCAGCAGACCGAGGAGCTGGTCGATCCCGCCCTGCTGGCCCTGCTGGAGAAGATCGGTCCGGCGATCCTGATCACCCACGGCCAGGCGGCCCTGTTCGGCTGGGCCGCCTCGGATGCGCGGCCGGACCTCGTCAAGGCGCATGTCGCCGTCGAGCCGAACGGCCCGCCCTTCTTCGACGTGCAGTTCCGCGGCGGCAAGGAGTTCTGGGAGAAGACCGGGGACGGGCGCGCCCGGGCCTACGGCCTGACCCGCATGCCGCTGACCTTCGATCCCCCGGTCAAGGCCCCCGAGGACCTGATCGTGGCGCAGCAGGCCAAAGGGTCTGACGCCAAGGGGGGCGACCCGAAGGGGGGCGACGGGCGGATCCGCTGCTGGCTGCAGGGCGAGCCCGTCCGGGCCCTGCCGAACCTCGCGAAGGTGCCGACCGTGGTGGTGACCGCGGAGGCCTCGTTCCACGCCACCTACGACGAGTGCACCATCGCCTTCCTGACCCAGGCCGGCGCCAAGCCCGACGTGGTCCGGCTGGCCGATCAGGGCCTCCACGGCAACGGCCACATGATGATGCTGGAGACGAACAGCGACGCCGTGGCGGACGTCCTGGCCGGCTGGATCGCGGGCCGCGTGAAGTAGCCCCGGGCCGCCGGGCCGCGGGCCCGGTCGCTGCACCACCGATACGTGTTGAAATGGCAACAGCCCTCGTCTTCCGCGCGAAGGCTGCTTGCGGCCGCGCCCGGCTGCCCGTAGTCCGGGGCTGGAAAGATCAAGTATTACAGTAGTTTATCACGATTCTAAACAGCGCGGCCGACACGTCGGGGGCGAATCCGGCGAACGCGGCCGGCTGCCCGCAGCGTCGCATCCGGCAAGAGATCATGAGAGCCGCCCACCCCCTCCCCGGCGCCACGGGCATCGTCCGGCGCGTCACCCTGCGCACCCTCCTCGCCGGCGCCTCCCTGGCCGTCCTGGCGCAGGCCGCGCCGGGCCCGGCCCGCGCGCAGGACGCCGCGCCGCGCCGCGGTGCCGCCGCGGCGCCGGCCGGCAGCAGCGTGCAGCTCGAGGAGCTCAGCGTGGAGAGCCAGGGCGGCGGCGGGCCGGCCTCCGCGGTCCGCGCCGGGGCGCCCGCGCGCGCCGTGGAGAGCCCGACCGGCCCGATCGACGGCTACGTGGCCCGGCGCTCGGCCACCGCCACCAAGACCAACACCCCGCTGATCGAGACCCCGCAATCGATCACCGTCGTGGGCCGTCAGCAGATCGACACGCAGAACGCCCAGACCCTGCAGCAGGCGACCCAGTACGTGGCCGGCACCTATGCGGGCACCTTCGGCGCGGATTCGCGCCTCGACTATTTCCAGCTGCGCGGCTTCGTGGCGAGCGATTACGGCCTCTACCGCGACGGCCTGCAGCTCCTGAACTACGGATTCGCGTATTACCGGGTCAACACCTACGGGCTGGAGCGCGTCGAGGTGCTGCGCGGCCCCGCCGCGGTGCTGTTCGGCGCCGGCAATCCCGGCGGCCTGATCAACCAGGTCACCAAGCGCCCGACCGAGACGCCGTTCGGCTCCATCGAGGTCGGCGGCGGCTCCTTCGACCAGCGCTACGCCGCCTTCGACGTCGGCGGCCCGGCGGATCGGGAGGGCCACTGGTTCACCCGCCTGACCGGCTACGCCCGCAACGGCGGCACCCAGGTCCAGGGGGCGCCGGACGACAGCTACTACATCGCCCCGGCCTTCACCTATAAGCCGGACGGCGCGACCCGGCTCACGATCCTGTCGAGCTTCCAGCGCGACAACTCCGCCGTGACCTCGAACTTCCTGCCCTATTACGGCACGGTGAAGCCGACCGCGCTGGGCCTGCGCATCCCGCGCGCGCTCAACGTCGGCGATGCCGGCTTCAACACCTTCCGGCGCGACCAGGCCTTCATCGGCTACGAGTTCGAGCACGCCTTCGACGAGACCTGGACGGTCCGCCAGAACGCCCGCTACGCCTTCGCGGAGAGCTACCAGAACTCCTATATCGGCCAGCTCGGCTACGCCGATCCGCAGCAGACGCAGCTCGCCCGCTACCTGTTCCGGGACCACGCCAAGGTCGCCCAGCTCGACGTCGACACCCAGGCCGAGGCGCAGTTCTCCGACGGCTTCTTCCGGCACGACTTCCTGATGGGCGTGGAGTACCGGAACTTCCAGATCCACGACAACCAGGCCTCGGGCTTCCCGGCCCCGAACCTGAACATCCTCGCGCCGGTCTACGGTCCGCAGACGGTCTCCGCCTCGCCGTACCTGATCAACGCCGACTCGTTCCAGCAGGTCGGGCTCTACTTCCAGGACCAGATCAAGCTCACGCCGGAGCTGAGCCTGATCCTCGGCGGCCGGCAGGACTTCGTCGACAACCGGGTCTACGACCGCCTGACCCCCGCCAACAGCAACGGCCGCAACGACAGCGCCTTCACCTACCGGGCGGCGGCGATCTACAACTTCGACTTCGGCCTCGCGCCGTACGTGATGTACTCGACCTCGTTCCAGCCGCTGATCGGCACGGACATCAACAGCCAGACCTTCAAGCCGGAGACGGGCGACCAGATCGAGGGCGGCGTCAAGTTCGAGCCGCCGGGCCAGGGCTACTTCCTGACCTTCGCGGGCTTCGACATCCACCGCAACAACGTGCTGACGCCGAATCCGGCGAACACGCTGTTCCAGAGCCAGCTCGGCGCGGTGCGCTCCACCGGCTTCGAGGCGCAGCTGGTGGCCAACCTGTTCGACGGCCTCAACGTCGTCGGCTCCTTCACGGTCTTCGGGATCAACACCGTGCGGGGCACCGTCGACCAGCTCGGGCGCGTGCCGGTCAACACCCCCGAAAACCTCGCCAACCTGTTCTTCGACTACACGATTCCGACCGGCGACTGGCGCGGCTTCGGCTTCGGCGGCGGCGTGCGCTACATCGGCCGCTCCTTCGCCGACGTCGGCAACACCCTGCGCCTGCCGGACTACGTGCTGTTCGACGCGCAGGTGCACTACGATTACGAGAACTGGCGCTTCCAGGTGAACGCCACGAACCTCGCCGACCGGCGCTTCGTCTCCTCCTGCCAGGCGCAGAATTCCTGCTTCTACGGCGATGCCCGGCGGGTGCTGGCGAAGATCAGCTACAAGTGGTGAGGCGGGGCGCCCGGGTTTCACGGTCCCGGTCCGGTGCAGGCTTCGGGCGACCCGGGTTCGGTTCGCGCCGCGGATCGCCGGCCGGCGCCCCGTCCGGGCCGGCGTCACCGATCCCGCTCAGGTCGGCTCCGCCCCGGTGATCGGCTGCGGCCCGGAGAGCCGGGTCGGCAGGGCGTCGATCCGCAGGGACCGGCGCAGGGCCCGGGAGAGGGCGTCGACCGCCACCGTCACCAGGGCGGTGGCGGCGATCAGCACCACGGCCACGTCGAGGCGCAGCTCCGAGATCGCCGCGTCGACGTAGAAGCCCAGCGTCGTGACCCCCAGGATGCCGAAGATCGCGCTCTCCCGCAGGATCAGCTCCCAGCGGTAGAGCAGGTAGGCCAGGAACTGGCCGTAGAGGCGCGGCACGGTCTCGTAGGCGTAGAGATCGAGGCCCCGGGGCGCGTCGGCCCGGTAGGGGATCGCGTCGGCGTGGCGGCCCATCAGGTAGGCGACGATCCCGGCATTGTGCAGCGAAAGCGCCAGGATCGCCGGCAGCATCGAGGGGCCCAGGAGCTGCAGGCCGAGATAGGCGAGCACGTATTCCGGCGTGGAGCGCACCACCACCAGAAGCACCCGCCCGAGGGGCCGCCCGACCGGGCCGGCGAAGCGCCGCGCGGTCAGCGGGAACAGGACCAGCGCCCCGAGGGCGGTGGCCACCAGCGCGATCTGCGCCAAGATCAGGGTCTGCGCGGTGCCGGGCAGGATCTGCCCGGCGAGGATCGGGCGCAGCCAGGACCAGAGCCGGACCCAGGTCTCGGGCTCGGCGAGGGCGGCGTCCCGGAGCGGCGCCGGCACGATGTCGTGGCCGAGGAAGCGCGCGAGGCTCGGGCCGATCGCCGCGCTGCCGACGGTGGGCGGCAGCGCCAGCACGGACCCGACGAGGAGGAGAGGCAGCGTCCGGGCCCGCACCCAGAGCCGCCGCGTGCCGATCAGCGCGTAGAAGATCAGGAGCAGCGCCCCGGCTTCCGCATAGCGGCCCTGGCGGAAGGCGGATTCGAAGGCAAAGCCCATGGTCGGCAGGCCGATGAAGCCGAGCACGAGGCTGGAGCGCAGGCCGCATTCCAGGCGATAGAGGGTGTAGTCGCGCATCCGCCCGGCCACCTCGGGCAGGCGGGCGTACAGGAAGGCCGAGACCGCGCCGGTGCCCGCGGGCAGGACCCGGACGGCCGCGAGGTCGGCCTCCTCGATCAGCTCGGCATAGACCTTGGCGCAGATCCCCGCATAGGGCAGCGCGATGGCGAGCACGCCGGTGGTCGCCGAGAGCCCGAAGACCTGCATCAGCAGCAGGGCCCAGAATAGCTCGTGGACGGCGCGGACGCCCGCGCAGGCGAGCCGGACCGTGCGCGAGCGGGCGAAGGGGATCGCCAGCAGCAGCCCCGTCCCGGCGCCGAGCCCGACCCCGAGCATCGCGAAGGCGACGGTGTAGACGACGCTCCAGCCCTCCACCGCGGGGAAATCGGGCCGGATCAGGCCGCCGAGGAGGCGGGCGAGGTCGGCCAAGGGGTGGAGCGTCGTGACCTGCAGGTCCGCCACCAGCAGGCCGGCGAGCGCCGCGGCCAGGAACCAGCGGCTCACCGCCGCGTAGCCGGGCCGCGGCAGGAAGGCGGGGCTGCGCATCAGGCGGCCGCGTAGAACGGGCTGAGCCGCGCCGGATCGAGGCCCGCCGACGGGGCGTCGAGGACGATCCGGCCGGCCTCCAGCACCACGATCCGGTCGGTCTGGGCGAGGGCCAGGGCCACGTCGTGCAGCGCCAGGATCAGGGTCTCGTGGCTGCGGGCCAGCTCGGTGAGGATCCGCGCGCCCTGCTGGCGGTCGAGCGCCGAGACCGGCTCGTCCCCGACCAGGATCGGCCGGCCGTTGTAGAGGGCGCGGGCCACGGAGACGCGCTGCTGCTGGCCGCCGGAGAGTTCGCCGGCCCGGGCCCAGAGCCGGTCCGCGAGCCCGACCCGGTCGAGGACCGCTTCCACCGCGGCGACGTCCGCCCGGGCCGGCCGGACCAGGGTGCGCAGGTTGTGCAGGGTCGAGCGCCGGTCGAGGCGGCCCATATAGACATTGTGGAACACCGAGAGCGGCCGCACGAGGGCGGCGGCCTGGGGCACCAGCGCCACCTGCTCGGGCGCCTGGGCGTGGATCAGGCCGATCAGGGTCGACTTGCCCGCCCCGGAGCGGCCCATCAGCGCGACGCGCTCCCCCGCCCGCACGGTCAGGTCGAGGCCCGAAAGCACCGGACGCCCGCCATAGGACGCGGAGGCGTTCCGGAGGACGATGGCCGCCCGGGCTTGCGCGCCGCCCGCCACGGACGTCAGTCCAGCAGGCCGGTGGAGCGTCCGACCGCGACGAGGGGCTCGTAGGCGGCGTTGGTCACGGGGATGAACTTCGAGCGCCCGAACGGCTCCAGGATCGCCGGGTCGGTGATGCCGACGAGTGCCCCCCGCAGCCTCTCGGTGAAGCCGGCGCCGTAGGTCTGCTCCACGTCGCCCCGCACGGTCCACTGGTAGTCGGGGAAGGCCGGGCTCTCCCAGATCACCGAGACCGCCTGTCGGTCGACCTTGCCGGCCTTCGCGTCGAGGTCCCAGACCGAGTAGTCGACGGCGCCCACCGCGAAGGCGCCGGACTGGACCAGCTGGATGGTGCGGCTGTGATCCCCCGAGAAGCCGACCCGGGCAAAGACCTGCTCGGGGCTCTGCCCCGGGAAGGCCTGCCGGATGAAATACTCGGGCATCAGCCGCCCGGAGGTCGAGGCGCGGGCGCCGAACGTGAAGGTCTTGCCCGCGATGTCCTTCGGGAAGGCCTTGTCGGGCTTCAGCCCCGTGGCGGCGTTGGCGATGAGGTAGGTCTTGAACGCCGCGTCCTCGGCGCCCTGCGCGATCGCCTGGGCGCCCGGCACGGCCTTGCGCGCCTGGACGCCCGTGAAGCCGCCGAACCACGCGAGCTGCACCTGCCCGTTGGTGAAGGCGGTGACCGCCGCCGGGTAGCTCTTCACCGGGATGTAGCGCACCGGCACGCCGAGCTTGGCCTCCAGATAGGCGGCGACCTTGCCGAAGCGCTCGACCAGGCGGCTCTCGTCCTGATCGGGGATGCCGGTGAACACGAGGGGCGGGAGCGCCTTCGGGGCTGCCGTCTCCTGCGCCCGCACCGGCCCGGCGCCGGCCAGGGCCGCCAGGGCTCCCAGGGCGAGCCGCCCCAACCATCCCGATTCCCGCTTCGATCCCCGCTTCGATCCCAGCATCGTTTCCTCGTGGCACCGTGCCCACGCACGGTGGGCTGACAATCCGGCGGACGTAGCAGAAGACGCCCGGCCCGCCAGCCTCAATCCGCGCGCTTCCGGCACCCTGCGGCGTCGGAAGCGGCCGGCCGAGACCGAATGCGATCGGCGTGCCGCAGTCCCGGTCCTGCCCGGGCCGCCTCAGGCGCCCGGCGCCACCGTGATCGCCGCCAGGGTGAGGGGCTCCGGCAGGGCGGCGTCCGGCACCGGCACGGCCCGGATCCCGGCCGGGAGCACGCCGCCGAGCAGATCCAGAAAATCCCCCGAGGCGGCGAGCTCGATCTCGGCCGCCTTGGCCCGGGTCTCGATCCGCGCCAGGGCGTTCATCGCCGGACCCAGCACTGTGTACTCGGCCCGCACCCCGTCGTCGAAGACCCCGACCAGGAGGTCGCCCGCGTGCAGGGCGACCACGACCCGCAGGGGGAACAGCCCCTCCCGGGCGCGGGACGCGTTGAGGGCGGCGATCCGGTCGCGGATCGACAGGGCGCAGGCAAGCGCCGCCCGGGCCTGGGCGTCGGGGTGGCCGACGACGAACTGCACCAACACCGCGTCGCCGATATACTTGTCGACGAGGCCGCCCTGCTCCGCCACCGCCGCCTGGGCGGCCGCCCGGACCGCCAGCAGGGCCGTGACCATGGCCTCCGGCGGATGCTCGCGGGAGAGCCGCGAGAAGCCGCGGATGTCGAGGATCATCAGGCAGGCGTGGCGCCGGTGGATGCCGAGGCCGGAATCCCCGTCCTCGGCGGCGAGATCGAGGGCGACCGTGTCGGGCACGAAGCGGGCGAGCTGGGCCCGCTCGTGCTCCATGCGCAGGGCCCGCGCCACCGCCGCGCGCAGGCGGATCATGCCGTCGACCACCAGGAGGCCCGCCGCCATGAAGGTGGCGAGCCCGGTAAGCTGCGCGGTCGGAAACGTCTCGGCGTTCGGGAACAGGTCCGGATGCAGCAGCCCGACCAGGAAGGCCGCGCTCCAGCAGAGGGTGACCACGCCGCAGAACAGCAGGGTCTGCGCCACCCGCATGCTCAGGCCGGTCTGGAGCAGGAGCAGGAAGGCGGGCAGGCGGCTCACCGCGTCGGCGCCGAGACCGGCCCCGCCGCCGGCCAGCATGTGCTCGATGATCACGTAGACGGCGAGACCGGCGTTGAGCCCGGTGCCGGCCCAGCTGTAGACGTTGGCCGCGGGGCCGCCGCCCCGCTCCCGGAGACCGAACCAGACCGTGCCGAGGCCGTAGAAGCCGAGGATGAGCCAGTGGCTCAGGGCATGCAGCGAACCGTCATAGGCCTGGGCCGCCATCAGCAGCACCAGCACGATCACGATCCGCAGGCCGAGCAGGCGCAGGCCGCCGCCGGCCTGCATGGCCCGCAGCACCGCCTCGTCGTCCGATCCCGGATCCGCCCGGCCCGCCGCCGGCGCCCGCATGGTCTGCAGGCCGGGAAGCGGTGGATTGCCGAAGCTGCCGGAGGCCATCAACCGCCCCGGCCGAGGCGCCGGGCCGCCGCGAAGCGGTTGAGGAAGCGCGGCTCCTTCTCGGGGGCGATCCGGACCGCGAGATGCAGGGTGCCGTCGGCCTCCGACCGGCGGTCGAGGATCTCGGCGTTCTCGTACAGCCAGTTGAGCGCCGCCCCGTCCTCCGGCGGCAGCGCCACCGCGAAGCTCGCGCGGTTGCGCCCGATCCGCGCCTCGATCCGGGCCGTCAGGGCGGCGAGCCCCTCCCCGGTGACCGCCGAGACCAGGACCGGCGCGGCGCTGTCGCGGTCGTTGCGGGCCTTGGCCTGGCCGCTGAGGTTCAGGAGCCGCGTGCGCTCGTCGTCGTCGAGGAGATCGGCCTTGTTCCAGACCTCGATGATCCGGTCCGCCGTGGTCTCGATGCCGAGCTCCCGCAGCACCTCGCCGACATCCTCGGCCTGGGCCTCGGAATCGACGTGGCTGACGTCGCGCACGTGCAGCAGCACGTCGGCCTCGATGGCGTCCTCCAGCGTCGCCCGGAAGGCGGCGATCAGGGGCGTCGGCAGGTCGGAGATGAAGCCCACCGTGTCGGACAGGATCACGGTCTCGCCGTGGGGCAGCTTGGTCGCCCGGGCGGTGGGATCGAGGGTGGCGAACAGCATGTCCTTGGCGGTGACCTCGGCTCGGGTCAAGGCGTTGAACAGGCTGGATTTTCCGGCGTTGGTATAGCCCACGAGCGCCACGATCGGATACGGAACCCGCGCCCGGCTCTGCCGATGCAGGCCGCGGGTGCGGACCACCGCGTCGAGATCGCGCTCGATCCGGGTCATGCGCTCCTGGATCATGCGCCGGTCGGCCTCGATCTGGGTCTCGCCGGGGCCGCCCAGGAAGCCGAAGCCGCCGCGCTGGCGCTCTAGGTGGGTCCAGGACCGGACGAGGCGTGACTTCTGGTAGGCGAGGTGGGCGTGCTCGACCTGAAGGGTTCCCTCGCGCGTCGAGGCGCGGCGCCCGAAGATCTCCAGGATCAGCCCGGTGCGGTCGATGACCTTGGCGCCCCAGGCCTTCTCCAGGTTGCGCTGCTGCACCGGCGACAGGGCGCAGTCCATCACCACGAGGCCGATCTCCCGGGCGCGGATCAGGCCGGCGATCTCCTCGACCCGGCCCTTGCCGAGATAGGTCGAGGGCCGGATCCGCGGCAGGCTGACGGCGAGGCTCTCGACCACGTCGAGTTCGATGGCCGCGGCGAGGCCGGTGGCCTCGTCGAGGCGGGCCTCCACGGAGCGGGACGGCGCGGCGGCCCCCTGCCCGCCCCCCTGCCCGGCCCCTGAGGCGCCGCGGGCCAGATAGGGGCCGATCACCAGGGTGTGGGTCGCCGCGGCGATCTCGCCCTCGGGGGCGGCCTGCGCCTGGAGGCGGGCTTCGCCGGACGTCAGCGTCTCGCTCATGCAGCCTTTGTGACCGCCGGGAGGCCGGCGGCTTCGTTGGAGAGGTCGGATCCGACAGAATGGGGATGCGGGCGACCTCAGCCAAGATGCCGGGTCAATATGCCGGGCCGGGGCGGTGGCGGATATCCGCGACGGCATCGGGAACCAGGCCGCGCGGCGGCATCGGTCCGGAGGCCGCCCTCGCCCCGGGCGACAGCCCCGGACCGGTCCCAGCTTCGGCAGCGGCCTCGGTCGGTCCGATCCGCCGGCCTCGCCCCGGGCGCCCGGGGCGACGAGCCCTCACGCCTTCTCGGCGGTCTCGTCCGGCTCGAACAGCTGCACCGGATGGCCCGGCATGATCGTGGAGATCGCGTGCTTGTAGACCAGCTGCGAATGCCCGTCCCGGCGCAGCAGCACGCAGAAATTGTCGAACCACGTCACGACGCCCTGCAGCTTGACGCCGTTGACGAGGAAGATGGTCAGGGGGATCTTGTTCTTGCGGACATGGTTGAGAAACGTGTCCTGAAGGTTCTGTGCGCGTTCGCCCGCCATCTTCTTAGCCTTCTTGTTGTCCCGGATCGCTCCGTCCGGGATGAGTCGTATGCCGCCGGCCGGATCGTCCGAACACCCGGTCCAGGGCCCATGTATACAAATACCATGACGCCGTGAAAGCGTGGGCGCAAGCAACCCCCGTTCCAGCCGATCCGTGACGGATCGGCCCCGCCCTCAACGCGCGCCCCGGCTCCGGAGCCTCACGGGCCGATGCCCAGGGACTTCAGCTTGCGGTGCAGGGCCGAGCGCTCCATGCCGATGAACTCGGCGGTGCGGGAGATGTTGCCCGAGAACCGCGCGATCTGCGCCACGAGGTATTCCCGCTCGAAGATCTCCCGGGCCTCCCGGAGCGCGAGGCTCATCAGCTTCTCGCCGCCCGCGCCCCCCGGGGTGGTCGGCACCAGGGCGCCGATCTCGGAGGGCAGCATCTCGGAGGTGACCTCCTGCTCCGGGTCGGCCTGGGTCAGGATCATCAGCCGCTCGACGTTGTTCTTGAGCTGGCGGACGTTGCCGGGCCAGTTGTGCGACTGCAGCACCGCCATGGCGTCCTCGGCGATCCGACGCTTGGGCAGGCCGGTCTGGGACGAGATGTTGTCCATGAAGAACTGGATCAGCTCGGGCACGTCCTCCCGGCGCTCCGACAGGGCTGGCACCCGGATCGGCACCACCGAGAGGCGGTGGAACAGGTCCTCGCGGAAGCGGCCCGCCGCGATCTCCTCCTGGAGGTCCCGGGAGGAGGACGAGATGATCCGCACGTCGACATGCACCCGGGTCGTGCCGCCGACCCGCTGGAAGTTCTGGTCGACGAGGACGCGCAGGATCCGGTTCTGGGTCTCGCGCGGCATGTCGGCGACCTCGTCGAGGTAGAGGGTGCCGCCATGGGCCTCCTCCAGGGCGCCGACCCGGCGGCCGCTCTCGCCCTCGACCCCGAACAGCTCCGCCTCCATGGTCTCGGGCAGGATCGCCGCCGCGTTGAGCAGCACGAAGGGGCCGTTCGCCCGGGCCGAAGCCTTGTGCAGGCTGCGCGCGGCGAGTTCCTTGCCGGAGCCCAAGGCCCCGGTGATCATCACCCGGGCGTTGGTCGGCGCCACCCGGTCGAGGGTCTGGCGCAGCTGGTTGATGGCCAGCGACGTGCCGACGATCCGGTTGGTGGCGCCGGAGCGCGCCGTCAGGTCGCGGACCTCGCGCCGGAGCCGGGAGGCTTCCAGCGCCCGCTCGGCCACGAGGATCAGCCGGTCGGCCTTGAACGGCTTCTCGATGAAGTCGTAGGCGCCCGCCTTGATGGCCGAGACCGCGGTCTCGATGTTGCCGTGGCCCGAGATCATCACCACCGGCAGGTCGGGGTTGGCGGCCTTGATCAGGTCGAGCACCTGCAGGCCGTCGAGCCGCGAGCCCTGCAGCCAGATGTCGAGGAAGACGAGGTGCGGCCGGCGCGCCTCGATGGCGGCCAGCGCCTCGTCCGAGCCGCCGGCCGTGCGGCAGCGGTGGCCCTCGTCGTCCAGGATCCCGGCCACGAGGTCGCGGATGTCGGCCTCGTCGTCGACGATCAGGATATCGGCGCTCATGCGTGCATCTCCGCGATCCGGGGGGCCGTCGGTGCGGCGCCCTTCTCCTCTGTCGTGACGGGACTCGTCTCGGGGGTCTTGGTGTCGGGACCCGCGCCGGACGGTTCGGGCCCGTGCTCGCGCGGGACCCGCATCCGCACCTGGCCGCCGCGGCCGGCGGGATTGTCGTTCAGCTCGATCCCGCCGCCGTGCTCCTCAAGCACCTTGCTGACGATGGCAAGCCCCAGCCCGGTGCCGCCCTCGCGGGTGGTCATGTAGGGCTCGAGGAGCCGCTGGCGCCCCTCGGCGGGAAATCCCTTGCCGTTGTCGGTGACGGCGATCACCGCGAAGCCGTCCTCGACGGCGAGGCTCAAGGCGATCTTGCCCTTGCCGAGCTCGGCCTCCGGCACCTCGGCCACGGCCTCGACGGCGTTCTTGAGGATGTTGGTGATCACCTGGCTGAGCAGCCTGATGTCGAAGGCCGCCACGATCTTTTCGGATCCCCCGGCGCCGCTCTGGGCCGAGAAGGCGAAGTCGATATCCGGATGCGCGACCCGCATCATGAACAGGTTCTGCTTGGCGATCTCGGTGAGGTCGTTCGGCGCGATCGCGGGCTTGGGCATCCGCGCGAAGGCCGAGAACTCGTCGACCATGCGCTTGATCTCGTCCACCTGGCGCACGATCGTGGCGGTGCACTGGTCGAACACCTCCTTGTCGGCGGTGATGACCTTCCCGTACTTGCGCCGGATCCGCTCGGCCGAGAGCTGGATCGGGGTCAGCGGGTTCTTGATCTCGTGGGCGATGCGGCGCGCCACGTCGCCCCAGGCGGAGCTGCGCTGCGCCTGGACGAGGTCGGTGATGTCGTCCAGCGTCACCACCGAGCCCCGGGACGCGCCCTGCGCCTGCTCGCTCGTGACCCGCACCGTGATGGTGCGCTCGCCCCGGGAGCGCGTGAGCTGGATCTGCTGCTGCTGCAGGCTGCGCGAGCGCGCCTCGCTCTCGGCGAGCACGGGGGCGAGTTCGGGCACCGCGCGGGCCAGCGGCTGGCCGACCAGGGCGTCGCTCGGCAGATCGAGCATCCGCTCGGCGGCCGGGTTGGCGATGGTGACGAAGCCCGCCGCGTCGAGGCCGATCACCCCGGGCGAGACCCCCGACAGCACGGCCTCGGTGAACCGGCGGCGGGTGTCGATCAGGTCGCTCGCCGCGATCAGGCCGGCATGCTGGCGGCGCAGCTCCTGGGTCATCTTGTTGAAGCTCTCGCCGAGATGGGCGAGGTCGCCGCTGGTCTTCTTGGTCGGCACCTGGGCGTAGAAGTTGCCCGATGCCACCTGGTCGGCGGCGTTGATCAGCCGCCGGATCGGCGCCACGAACCGGTTGGCGAAGTTCATCCCGAACCAGACGGCCGAGAGCAGCGCGATCAGCGCGATCAGCAGGAACACCGACGCGAAGGTGATCTGGATCGAGCGGCGCAGCGAATCGTAGGTGAGATACTCGGCCGCCGCCGCCCGGGACACGCCGGGGAACTCGATGGCGAGCTGGCTCACCTCCCGCTGCACCATCAGCACGGCGTCGTCGTAGGCCGGCATGCGCAGCAGCGCGGCGAAGACCCGGCCCTCGGTGGGCAGGAGGCAGATCGGGTCGGCCGAGTTGGCCGCGTCCTCGAAGGCCGCCGCCGAGGGCAGGCGGTTCGTCTTCAGGACGTCGATCTTGGCCCGGGCCACCACCTCGGTGGGACCGCGCATGATCTGCGCCACCGGCAGGCCGAGATTGGTCGCCCGGGTGGTCAGGAAGGTCTGGAACCAGTCCCGGTTCACGTCGAAATTCGGCCGGGCCCGGGTCAGGTCGTCGGCGAGGATGCGGATCTCCCGGGCGAGGCTCTGGCACTGGTTCTCCTGGTAGGCGTCGGCCACCTCCACGGATTTCAGCACCACGTCGCGGACCCGGTCGGTGAAGCCCAGCGACAGGCCCCGGTCGATCGTCACGGACGCCACCACGGCGAGCAGGATCGTCGGCAGGATCGCGATCAGGCTGAACAGGCCGACGATGCGGGTGTGCAGCCGCGCCACCGCGGCGTTGGCCTTGCGGGCGTGCAGGAAGACCCGCGCCTCCCAGGCGATGATGACCGCCAGCCCGAGCACCAGGGCGGCGTTGATGGCGAGCAGGGTCACGCCGTAGGCCGGCGTCGGCGTCACCCGGATCACCCCGGCCAGGATCAGGAAGGTCGCCAGCGCCGAGACCAGGGCGGTGACCACCATGGCCGCGCCGATCCAGCCCGGACCGCGCGGGCCGGGCTGCAGGGATTCCGCCAGGGGCGTCCCGGACGGCGGGGGCGCGTCCGACCCCGCGGCCATACCCGCGTCCCGCTGGTCCGCGGCCTGCTGGCCAGCGGCTGCAGCCGCCCCTTGAGCCACGTCTTGGCCAGCCCCGTCGCCGGCCCTCTCGGGTGCCGGCGTGGAGCCTTCCTCTGTCCGTGGGCGTCTCAGGAACGGCATGACTGGTGCAGGGCCACAACAGTGTGGCGGAATTAATACGAATCCGGGCTTCCGGGCGGCGGATCGGCGGCGCGATCCGTCGCATGCGACCGCCACGACCACAGCCACGACCACAGCCACGACCACAGTCCGGACCGCGGGCCCCGGTCCCGGTGGCCGCCCGCGTCCTCCGGAGCGCGGCGCGCGGCCGGTCCAGCCACGCACGGCCTGCGGGGTGTAGGGTGGCGCGCTGGGACCGGCGGTGCCGGGGGAGGCCAGAAGTGGGTGCGGCGGGTCTCGGCGTCGCCCCGGAGAGCCGGGGGCGCGGCATGCAGGCAGGGCAACGGATCAGGGTCGGTCTGATCGGCTACGGCTATTCCGGCCGGACCTTCCATGCCCCGCTCATCGGCGCCGTGGCGGAACTCGACCTCCGGCTGGTCGGCTCGAGCGCGCCCGCCCGGGTCCGGGCCGACCTGCCCGACGTGAGGGTGTCGGCGGATCCGGTCGCGGTGGCCACGGCGGAGGCCGTCGACCTCGTCGTGATCGCCACCCCGAACGACACCCACGCGCCCCTGGCGCGGGCTGCCCTGGCGGCGGGCAAGCACGTCGTGGTCGACAAGCCCTTCACCCTCGACCTCGCCGAGGCGCGCGGGCTGGCCGCCGCGGCGCGGCGCGGGGGCCGGCTGCTGCGCGTCTTCCACAACCGGCGCTGGGACAGCGACTATCTCAGCGTCCGCCAAGCCGTCGCGGAGGGGCGCATCGGCCGCGTCCGGCACTTCGAATCGCACTTCGACCGGTTCCGTCCGGAGGTCCGCGACCGCTGGCGGGAGGGGCCCGGCCCGGGCAGCGGGATCTGGTACGATCTCGGTCCGCATCTGGTGGACCAGGCGCTCCAGCTCTTCGGTCTGCCCGATCGGGTGAGCGCGCATCTGGCGCGGCTCCGCCCCGGCGCGCAGGCCGACGATTGGGCCCATGCGGTGCTGGACTATCC
Organism: Methylobacterium sp. UNCCL125; assembly: GCF_900116795.1. Lineage (NCBI taxonomy): Bacteria > Pseudomonadati > Pseudomonadota > Alphaproteobacteria > Hyphomicrobiales > Methylobacteriaceae > Methylobacterium > Methylobacterium sp. UNCCL125. Next base: position 25,223 of record NZ_FPBW01000008.1, read on the forward strand.
GGGCCTGCGCGTGGTGCTGCATGCCAGCATGCTGGCCGCCGGCGGATCGCCCCGCTTCCTGGTGCACGGCGAGGCCGGCAGCCTGATCAAACACCGTCCCGACATCCAGGAGCAGCAGCTGCTGGCCGGCGTGAAGCCGGGGGCCGCCGGCTGGGGCGCGGATCCGGACGGGCTGGAGATCCACGACGCGACCGGGCGGGTGGCGCGCGCACCGGCGCTGGCCGGCGACCAGCGCGCATTCTACCGCGCCGTGGCCGGGGCGATCGCCCGCACCCCGGTCGACCAGACCGAGGCGCTGGAGGCCGTGCGGGTGATGGCCTGCCTCGAGGCGGCGCTCATGTCGGCGCGAACCGGGACCTCGGTCGGCCTGACGCGCGCGCCGGACGAGCGGGATCCCTGACCCGCAGCCCCCGACCCGCGACCCCGACCCCGGCCCGCGACCTTTGCGCGCTGGCCCGCCGCCACGCCCGCCTGCCGGCATCCTGGACCTTGACCCGTCCGGCGGCGGCCCGTAACCCCGGTGGCGGAGGCGAACGGGGTCTGGTGGCCCTCCTGGTCTTCAAAACCAGCGGTACGCCAACAGCGTACGGTGGGTTCGATTCCCATCCGCTTCCGCCATTCTTCAGACTGCCTCAACCGACAAATCAGTGTTCGCCTGTATCCAGGCGACACGCGCCGAAAATTTGGCAATACTGATCTGTCGGAACTGTGGGGGGGCCGGTTCGTTTCCCGCGACCGATCCCGTGCTGGTGTCCCCGTGAAGAACCGTTCCGCCGCCACCGTCCCGTTCCCGCCGGCCCCGGCCGGCCGTGCGCGCTGAGGCCGGCCATGCTGAACAGACTCGTGACGCTCCTGCCCTCCGGCGCCCGTGAGGCGCTGCGGACCCTCGCGGCACGCATGCCGGCAGATGTGCCGGTGCGCCCGCCGGCGCCGCAATCCGCGATCCTGCCGGATTTCGACACGCGGCCCGCCGCGATGACGCCGCTGCTTCCCCCCGCCGCCATCAACGACAATCCGCTCCAGGCCGTCCACGAGGCGGTCGAACGCGACCTGCGCGCCAGCGGCCACCTGCGCTGAGGCCGGACCGAGAGGCCCGTCGGGGTCAGCGCTTGGCCGGCGCGGGCGTCTCGGGAATCGTCCCGGGCGCGATCCAGTGGCAGGCCGTGGTGCCGCGCACGCCGGCACAATCGTAGCTCTGGCCGCCCAGGGTCACCTTGTCGACGATGCCGGTGAATTCCGTGCGCGCCAGCGCCGAGCAGCCGAGATGGTCCGCCTTGGGATCGGCCAGATGCGCCGCGGCCGCCGCCGCGCCGTCCCGCATCAGCATCCGGTAATTGGCGAGCGACGGGCAGCCGATCACCGGTGGCCCGCCCCGCCGGTCGGGGGCGCTCCTGTCGGATCCGGCGGCGCGGGGCGCCCGGGGCGCCTGCTGCGCCAGAACCTGCGCCGCGCTGAGGCTGACGGTCACCGCGACGGGGACGAGGAAAGCGAGAGGTCGGCGTGTCATGGTCCGCTCGTAGCATGACGCATCCGAGGTTGCGCATCCGGCGCGGCGCCGCGCCCGGAACCCGGCCGCCGCGCAGACCTGCGGCGGGTTCAGGGCTCGGCTGCGACCGTGCAGGCTTGACCGGAGGCCCGCCATTTGCGAGCGCCGCGGAGAAACGTGAGGAGAGGCCATGGCGACGGCGATCGACAGCGACCAGAAGCTGCACCTGGTCTTCGGTGGTGAATTGCAGGATCTCGACGGGGTCCGGTTCCGGGACATCAAGGGCCTCGACATCGTCGGTATCTTTCCGGATTACGCCTCCGCCCAGGCCGCGTGGCGGGCCAAGGCCCAGGCCACCGTCGACAGCGCGCAGACGCGCTATTTCGTGGTGCACCTGCACCGCCTGCTGGAGCCGCCGGCTCCCTGAGCGCCGCCGCAGTACCTGTCGGCGGCGAGTGCTGGGCGGCCGTGAAGGCATTGTGACAGTTCCTGCCCGCTGCTAAGAGCCTCGCCCGTCATCGGATCGTTCCGGCTCCTCGGGAGACCGGTCTGGACAAGAGCGGCGGTAAGGTCCGGCCGCGAGTGAGCGGCCGCCCATGAAATCCTCGATCAAGATCATCGCCGGGAATGCCAGCCGGCCCCTGGCCGAGGCGATCGCGGCCTATCTCGAACTGCCGCTGGCCAAGTGCATGGTCCGGCGCTTCGCCGACATGGAGATCTTCGTCGAGCTTCAGGAGAACGTGCGCGGCGAGGACGTGTTCATCGTCCAGTCGACCTCGTTCCCGGCGAACGACCACCTGATGGAACTGCTGATCATGATCGACGCCGCGCGCCGATCCTCGGCCCGGCGCATCACGGCGGTGATCCCGTATTTCGGCTATGCGCGGCAGGACCGGCGCACCTCCGGCCGCACGCCGATCTCGGCCAAGCTGGTGGCGAACCTCATCACCGAGGCGGGCGCCGACCGCGTCCTGACCCTCGATCTCCATGCCGGCCAGATCCAGGGCTTCTTCGACATCCCCACCGACAACCTGTTCGCCGCCCCCGTGATGGTGCGCGACATCAAGGAGCGGCTGCCGGGCGACAACCGCATGGTGGTCTCGCCCGACGTCGGCGGCGTGGTGCGGGCGCGGGCCATCGCCAAGCGGATCGACTGCCCGCTGGCCATCGTCGACAAGCGCCGCGAGCGCCCGGGCGAGTCCGAGGTGATGAACATCATCGGCGAGGTCGAGGGCCGCTCCTGCATCCTCGTGGACGACATCGTCGATTCGGGCGGCACCCTGGTCAACGCCGCCGAGGCCCTGCTCAATGCCGGCGCCAAGGACGTCTCGGCCTACATCACCCACGGCGTGCTGTCGGGCGGCGCGGTCTCGCGCATCGCCGCCTCGCGGATGAAGGAGCTGGTGATCACCGACTCGATCCAGCCGACGCAGGCCGTCAAGCTCGCCCGCAACATCCGCGTGGCCACCATCGCGCCGCTACTGGGCGAGGCGATCGGGCGCACGGCGACGGAATCCAGCGTCTCCAGCCTGTTCGACTGACGGATCCGCGGGGGGCTCCTGCCCCTAGCGTTCCGGCACCCAGCCGCCCCGGTTTCCGGTCTCCGTCCCCGGCGCGGTGAGCACGAGGACCGTGCGGCCCGGCAGCGGCACGGCGGCCCCGGACTCGACGGCCGGCGTGCCGGGCGCGCGGGCGCCCGCGGGCTCGCCGGTGTCGAAGACCGGCGTCCAGGGGCCGCCCACCACCGGGGCGAGGCGGAACGGGACGGCGCCCTCCCCGGCGTTGAACAGCATCAGGAGGCGGTCGCCCGGATCGCCGTCATTGCCGATCTGCATGCCGAACACCTGGAGCCCGTCGTCGGACCAGTGGCGGCCCTCCATCTCGGTGCCCTCGGGGGAGAGCCAGTGCACGTCGCGCAGGGGCTCGTCGGGGTCGATCAGCGCGCCGGTGAAGAAGCGCCGCCGCCGCAGGGCCGGCTGGGCGCGGCGCAGGGCCAGCAGGTTGGCGACGAAATCCGTGAGGGCGGGATCCGGATCGACGCTCCAGTCCATCCAGCTCGTCGGGTTGTCCTGGGCATAGGCGTTGTTGTTGCCGCCCTGGCTGCGGGAGCGCTCGTCGCCCATCAGCAGCATCGGCACGCCCTGGGCCAGCATCATGGTGGCCAGCATGTTGCGCTTCTGGCGGGCGCGTAGAGCCAGGATCGCCGTGTCGTCGGTGTCGCCCTCGACGCCGTAGTTGCGGCTGACGTTGTGGTTATGGCCGTCGCGGTTGTCCTCGCCGTTGGCTTCGTTGTGCTTCTGCTCGTACGCCACCGTGTCGGCCAGGGTGAAGCCGTCGTGGCTGGCGATGAAGTTGACGCTGGCCAGCGGCGAGCGCCGGGACGGGGCGAACACCTCCCGCGAGCCGGTCAGCCCCTGCGTGACCTTGGCGAGCGTGCCGGAATCCCCCTTCCAGAAGCCCCGCGCGGCGTCGCGGAACTTGTCGTTCCACTCGCTCCAGCCGCGCGGATAGCCGCCGAGCTGGTAGCCCCCCTCCCCGATGTCCCAGGGCTCGGCCACCATCTTCACCCGGGCGAGGACCGGATCCTGCGCCACCGCCTGGAAGAAGGCCGCCTGCGGGGTGAAGGCGAAGGGCGCGCGACCGAGGCTCGAGGCCAGGTCGAAGCGGAAGCCCGCGATGCCGTAGGCGGTGACCCAATGGCGCAGGGAATCCAGCACGAGCTGCATCACCCGCGGATGGCTCGCGTCGAAGGTGTTGCCGCAGCCGGTGCAGTCGATGGTGCGGCGCGGGTCGGCGGGATCGAGCTTGTAGTAGCTGGCGTTGTCGATGCCGCGGAACGACAGGGTCGGGCCGGTGTGGTCCCCCTCGGCGGTGTGGTTGTAGACCACGTCGAGCCAGGTCTCGATCCCGGCGGCGTTCAGCTCCCGGATCGCCGCCTTCAGGCCGCCGAGGCCGCCCTCCCCCAGGTAGCGCGGCTCCGGGGCGAAGTAGCCCAGGGGCTGATACCCCCAGAAATTGACGAGCCCCTTCTCCACCAGGAAGCGGTCGTCCGCGAAGGCGTGGATCGGCAGCAGCTCCAGGGCGGTGACGCCGAGCCTGACGAGGTGCTCGATGATCGCCGGGTGGGCGAGCGCCCCGTAGGTGCCGCGCTCCGCCTCGGGGATGTCGGGATGGGTGCGGGTCAGCGCCTTGACGTGCGCCTCGTACACCACCGTCTCGGCCAGCGGCCGCCGCACCGGCGTGAGGGCCAGATCGGGCACCTCCGGGGCGGTGACCACGCATTTCGGCATGTAGACCGCGCTGTCGCGCCGGTCGATCCGGTCCTCGCGCCCGCCCCGGCGATGGCTGTAGAGCGCATCGTGCCAGCGGATCCGGCCGCGGATCTCCCGGGCGTAGGGGTCGAGGACGAGCTTCGAGGCGTTGAACCGGTGGCCGGACGCCGGATCCCAGGGGCCGTGCACCCGGTAGCCGTAGAGCTGGCCCGGCAGCACGCCGCGCAGGTAGCCGTGCCAGACGTCGTCGGTCCGGCAGGGCAGACGCACCGTGCGGGTCTCGTGCCGCTCCCCCGCCTCGAACAGGCAGACATCGACCGCGGTGGCGTGCTCGGAAAAGAGGGCGAAGTTGACGCCGCGCCCGTCGAAATGGGCGCCGAGCGGCGCCGGCACCCCGTCATCGACGGCGATCATGTGGGGCGTCCGGTCACACGGGGGGCTGCAGGCGGAATCAGCGGGCTGCGCCGGCTATTCGGCGGCCGCGGCGGCGGTGGGGGCCTCGCGCTCCATGGTGCGGAAATTCTCGAGCTCCGCCAAGAAGTTGCGCGCCCACCAATCGACGTCCTCGCGGGTCATGCGCTCGACCATCGGCTTCCAGCGCGCCACACGCTCGGCCTTCGGCATGTAGAGCGCGGCCCGGATCGCCTCCGCCACCTCGAACCGGTCGTAGGGGTTGATCAGCAGCGCCTCGGGCAATTGCCGGGCGGCGCCGGCGAATTTCGACAGGACCAGAACCCCCGGATCGTCCTCGGACTGGGCGACCACGTATTCCTTGGCGACGAGGTTCATGCCGTCGCGCATCGGCGTGACGAGGCCGACCCGGGCCGCCCGGTAGAGGCCCGCCAGCACCGGGCGCGGATAGGCCTTGGTGATGTACTGGATCGGCGTCCAGGCCGGGTCGCCCAGCGAGCCGTTGATCTCGCCGACCTTCTCGTTCACGTCGCGCGAGAGCTGCTCGTATTCGGGCACCTCGCTGCGGGATTTCGGCGTGATCTGGATGTAGGTGACGTTGCCGCGCTGGTCGGGATTCGAGGCGAAGAAGCTCTCCACCGCCTCCATCCGCTCGGGCACGCCCTTGGAATAGTCGAGCCGGTCGACGCCGATCAGCAGCTTGCGGGTGCGCAGGCCCGCGATGGTCTCGCGCACGACCTTGTTGGCGTTGGCCTTCTCGGCCGCCTCCTTGAAGCCCGCGACGTCGATGCCGATCGGGAAGGCGCGGATCCGCGTGCGGCGGCCATCCACCATCAGCGAGCCGCCGCCCAGCGGGATCGCCCGCTGGGTATCGACGAGGTTGCGCTGCAGGTTCTGCACGTCCGCCTCGGTCTGCAGGCCGATCAGGTCGTAATCGACGATGGCACGCAGCAGCTCGCCGCTCGCCGGCAGCGAGTTGAACACGTCGGCGGCGGGCCAGGGGATGTGGTGGAAGTAGCCGATCGGGTTGTCGAGCCCGAGGCCGCGCAGCTCGGCGGCGAGCGGCAGCAGGTGGTAATCGTGCACCCAGATGATGTCGTCGGGCTCCACCAGCTTGGCGAGCGCCCGCGCGAAGGTCCGGTTCACACGGCTGTAGCCGGCATAATCCGAGCGCGAGAAGGCGCCGAGCCCCAGCCGGTAATGCATGATCGGCCACAGGGCGCGGTTCGCGAAGCCGGCGTAATATTCGAGGTGGTCCTGCGGCGAGAGGTCGACGACCGCGTACTGGACCCGGCCCCGGTCGATCAGCGTCGGCTCCTCGGAGGGCTCCTCGGAGATGGTGCCGCTCCAGCCGAACCAAAGCCCCTCATAGGCCGTGAAGGCCTCCTTGACCGCGACGGCGAGGCCGCCCGCCGCCACCGCCTTGCCGCCCTCTTCCGGGATGGCGACGCGGTTCGATACGATCACAAGGCGTGCCACGCGGGTCGGCTCCGGATCAGGGGCGCGGCCGGCCGCGCCTGCATCGAGACTTCACTAACATGTCAGAACGCGCGGGGGGCCTGCGCGATCCTTTGTTGCTTGTCAGGCAACCCAAGCGTGAAGCCGGGCGCGGGTCAAGTCGAGGCCCTACCGTTCCGGGACAGGGGGGCCGCTCCGTCCCGATCGGGCGCGTTGTGCAAGCGTGGCGGTTCTGGCAGATCGTGCCTGAACGTGGAGTGAGCGGTGCCGCCCGTCCCGTCGGAGCCCGTGCGCAGATCGGAACTGTGCACCGGGACCGGAACCCGTGACAGCCGAGTCGGTTACTCAGCCATCGCGGGGCTCGCGGTCGCCGCGAGCGGCTCCGTACCCGCGCCGCGAGGAGTATTTTCGAGATGGCCGGCAACGAGTTACCGCAGGGCGCCCCCGTGGACCCGGTTGCGGATCCGCACGGCGCGGCGCCGCACACCGCCGCGGAGGAGCGTGCCCAGTGGCGCGCCCTGCAGGGCGATGTCGAGGGGCTGGCCGACGTGGCGGCCGAACGCGGCCGCGGGCTGCTCGACGCGGCCCGGCTGCAGGCCCAGACCTATGTCGAGCAGCGCAAGAGCGATGCGGCCCAGTCGGTCCACGATCTGGCCCAGACGATCCGCAATTCCGGCCGCGACCTCGGCGACAAGCCGAACGTGCGCGCCTTCTTCGACAGCGCCGCCGACGGGCTGGAGCAGCTCGGCTCCTCCATCGAACGCCGCAGCCTCGGCGACTTCTACAGCGAGGCCGAGGCCTTCGCCCGGCGCGCGCCGGTGGCGGTGGCGGTGGGGACCTTCGTGGCCGGCCTGATCGCCGCCCGCTTCATCAAGTCGTCGAGCCTGCCGCCGGAGGCGCCGGACGGCGATGCCCGCGACAGCTTCCGGGCCTGACGCCATGACGCACGGCTCCGACCCGCGCCAGACCGGCGCCTCCAGCATCCAAAGCCTCATCGGCGATGCCCTGCGGGAGACCAACGAACTCGCCCGCAAGGAGATCGCGCTGTTCCGGGCCGAGATGGCCGGCAACATCCGCCAGCTCATCGTCGGCCTCGCCTGCATGGTCGGCTCGGCGGTGTTCGCCGTGGTCGCCCTGCTGGTCCTGATCGGCGCCTTCGTGAAATGGCTCGCCACCATCGTCGGGTCCGAGTGGCTCTCGGCCCTGATCGTCGGCGGCGTGCTGCTGGCCCTCGCCCTCGGGATGGCCCTGTGGGCGCGCAGCGTCCTGTCCCTCTCGACCCTGGCCCCGAAGCGCACCACGCGCCAGGTCCGCCAGGATGCCCAGGCCCTGTCGGAGCGCGTGTCCGGATGAGTACGATGAACGACCTCGAGAAGGAGATCGAGGAGAGCCGCGCCCGGCTCGACGACACGATCGACCGCATCCAGGGGCGGCTCTCGGTGCCGAACCTCGTGGACGAGATGCTGGGCAATGCCCGGCGGGTGCCGGCCCTGAACAGCACCTACGACTCGGCCCTGGAGGCGGTGCGCCGCAACCCGGTGCCGGTGCTGCTGATCGCGGCCGGCGTCGGCCTGCTGTTCAACCGGATGGCGCGCGACGCCCAGCGCCGGCGCACCGAGGTCTCGGCGGAGCGCGTGCCCACCCTGAACACCGGCGCGGCCCGCGGCTACGACCCCGACCTTCCGACCGCGCGCCCGGCCCGCGATCCGCTGGACACGACCGAGATCTGACGACCGGGCGGGGCCCGGACCGAGAAACCTCCCGCGCCCGGCCGGACGGCCGGGCAGACCGGCGCCGAAGGCGGGCTGCCGGGACCGACATTCGAGGACACCGCCATGACCGACAAGCCGGGTACCCCCGCCACCCCCTCCAGCATTCCCGAGCCGCGCCCCGGCGAGGCGCCGCCGCACGGCGCTCGGGACGGGAGCCTGCGGCCCGATCCGGCCGGTCTCGGCGACCCGCGCGGGATCCCCGGCGCGGCGGCGGGAGACTTCACGCTCCGGCCCGACCCCCGCGGGCTGCACGACCCGCTGCCGCACGGCGCCGCGCCCCTCTCGGCCGGCGGCCATTCGAGCGGCGGCGCCACCGGCGCCTCGCGGGTGGACGCCGCCTCCGCCACCGTGAAGGAGGGCGTCCAGGCGGCCGGTGACCGTGCCGCGGATCTCGCCGGACAGGCACGGCAGACGGTGTCGGACTTCGCGGACGATGTCGGCAACCGTCTCGGCGGCGCCGCCGATCAGGCCCGCGACCGCGCGGCGTCCGCCTACGACGAGGTCCGGGAGCGGGCCGGCACGCTGCGCCGGCGCAACATGCGGGCGCTGGACGACCTGACCACCCAGGGTATCGACGGGCTCAACCGCGGCCGCACCGCCGTCGAGCGCTTCGTGGACGACAATCCCCTCCTCGTCGGCGTGGTCGGCGTGGCCGCCGGCCTTCTGCTCGGCGCGCTGCTGCCGCGCACCCGCCAGGAGGATCGGAGCATCGGTCCCTGGGCCGACGAGGTCCGCGACCAGGGCCTGCGCTACGCCCGCGAGGTGACCAGCATCGGCCGCGACTTCGTCCAGACCGCCCTCGATCCGGACAACCTGAACGCGGCCGCCCGCAAGGTGGTGGATCCGGACAGCCACACGCCGCGGGAGGGCGAGCGGAAGGAGCACAATCTCTGATCCGCGTTCCGGATCGGCACCGTCGCGTTACGCCCGCACCGTCATCCCGCCGCGCGCGACGACGGTGCGGCCTGATTCCCGATCCGCCGGTCCCGGCCGGCGGATCGGATCGTCAGTCCCGGTAGAGTTCCGCATGCGCGTCCCGCAGAAGGTTCTTCTGCACCTTGCCCATGGTGTTGCGCGGCAGCTCGCTCACGAACAGGACGCGCTTGGGGCACTTGAACCGGGCGAGCCGGCCCTCCAGGGCGGCCTGTACGCCGGCCTCGTCCGGGCATCCCGGCCCCCCCACCACCACGGCGGTGACGGCCTCGCCGAAATCGGGATGGCTCAAGCCGATCACCGCGGATTCGACCACGCCCGGCAGCGCGTCGATCTCGGTCTCGACCTCCTTGGGGTAGACGTTGAAGCCGCCTGAGATGATCAGGTCCTTGCCGCGCCCGACGATGTGGACGTAGCCCCGGTCATCGACCTTGCCGAGGTCGCCGGTGATGAAGAACCCGTCGGCCCGGAACTCGGCCGCGGTTTTCTCGGGCATGCGCCAGTAGCCCAGGAACACGTTCGGGCCCTTCACCTCGATCATGCCCACCGCGTCCGGACCGAGGGCCGCGCCGGTTTCCGGATCGACCACCCGCAGGGACACGCCCGGCAGGGGGAAGCCCACCGTGCCGGCGACCCGGTCGCCCGCATAGGGGTTCGAGGTGCTCATGTTGGTCTCGGTCATGCCGTAGCGCTCGAGGATGGCGTGGCCGGTACGGGCCTGCCACGCGCGATGCGTCTCGGCGAGCAGCGGCGCCGAGCCCGACACGAACAGGCGCATGCCTCCGGCCGCCTCCGGCGTGAGGCCCGGCTCCTTGAGGAGGCGGGTGTAGAAGGTCGGCACGCCCATCAGCACGCTGGCCCGGGGCATCAGGCTCAGGATCAGCTTCGGGTCGAGGCGGGGCAGGAACAGCATGGAGCCGCCGCTCGCCAGCACCGTGTTGGTCGCCACGAACAGGCCGTGCGTGTGGAACACCGGCAGGGCGTGGATCAGCACGTCGTCGGCGGTGAAGCGCCAGAAATCGACGAGGGTTCGGGCGTTCGAGGCGAGGTTGTCGTGGGTCAGCATGGCGCCCTTGGAGCGCCCGGTCGTGCCGGAGGTGTAGAGGATCGCCGCGAGATCCTCCGGGCCCCGGGGCACGTCGGCGAAGGCGCTCCCCGCATCCCCGGCCCGGTCCGCGGCCTCGGCGGCGCTGCCGCCGCCCGCCCCGTCGAGGGTCCAGATCCGGCGCACGCCCGCGGCGGCCTCCGCCAGCGCGTCGCGCCGGCCCGGGTCGCAGACGAACACGGCGGGCTCGGCGTCGTTCAGGAAGTAGCCGATCTCCGCCGGGGTGTAGGCGGTGTTGAGCGGCAGGAACACGGCGCCGGCCCGGACCGCGCCGAGATACAGGAAGATCACCTCGGGGCTCTTCTCGACCTGCACGGCCACCCGGTCGCCGGTCTCGACGCCCGCCGCCCGCAGGGCCGCCGCGTAGGCGCCGGAGCGGGCGATCAGGTCCGCGTAGGAGTATCGGCGGCCCTCAGGGGTCTCGATCACGGTCTTGGCGGGATCGGGGACGCCGTCCCGCACCAGGGAGAAGAGGTGGTTCGTCATCGTGAGGCTAGAGCTGTCGCGGGACCTGTCTGTCTGACGCACCCATAACCGCCCGGAGGGCCTTCCGGCGAGCCCTTTCCGGTGGCGCCCCGCGGCCCGGCGGTGACAGGCGGGCCCCGACCGGCCCGGATCCTACGCCTCGGCCAGTACCACGGCCCGCGGCGGCGGCAGCTTGGCGCGCAGCTCACGGGTCACCGCCGGCGCGGCCACCACGGTGCCGAGGTTGGCGTAGGTCTCGTGGTTCCGCTCGATGGCGGCGAGGTCGTAGAGGTAGTTGACCATCAGGCCGTGCGACTGGGCCAGACCCTTCTTCGAGGTGTCGCCCAGGAAGTTGATGCGGTCGAGGCGCGCGCCGTTGCCGAGGTGGAACCGGGCCACCGGGTCGAGGGGGCGGCCGCGCTCGTTCTTGGCGCGCAGGAAATAGGCCGCCGCCGCCGGGATCAGCGCCCGGCGCACAGTCTCGGCCCGGGCCTTGTCGGCCGGCCAGTTCGGGTCGTCCAGCGCCCGCAGGACCTCGACATCCTCGGGCAGCAGGCCCTGCGGGCTGTCGGCCCGGCGCTCCCGCGCCAGCCACGCGGCGAAGCCGGGCACCGGCGACAGCGTCACGAAGGTCTTGAGCGTGGGCACCTCGCGGGTGAGGTCCTCGACCACCTGCTTGATCAGGAAATTGCCGAAGGTGACGCCGGCGAGCCCCTTCTGGCAGTTCGAGATCGAGTAGAACACCGCCGTGTTGGCCGCCTGCGGCTGCAGCGGCTTGCGCTCCCGCGACAGGATCGGGGCGATGGCCGGGGCGATCTGGTCGGTGAGCGCCACCTCCACGAAGATCAGCGGCTCGTCGGCCAGCGCCGGGTGGAAGAACGCGAAGCAGCGCCGGTCCGGCGGCTCGATGCGGGCGCGCAGGTCGTCCCAGTCCGCGATGGCGTGCACCGCCTCGTAGCGGATGATCTTCTCCAGGATATGGGCCGGCGTCGTCCAGTCGATGTGGCGCAGCACCAGGAAGCCGCGGTTGAACCACGAGGCGAACAGGTGCTCGAAATCGCTGTCCAGGCTGTCGACGGCGTCCATCAGGGCGGGGTCGGCCTCGTCGCCGGCGCGCAGCGCCCGGCGCAGGTCGAACAGGTCCTCGCGCATCCGCACGAGGCTGAGCGTGCCGCCGCGGGCGAGGTTGAGGCGGCGGATCAGCTCCTGGCTGCGCGGCTCGGCGGCCTCGTGCAGGCTGCCGAGGCGGGCGCGGGAGGGGGCGGCCCGGTAGGCGGCGATCGCCTCGTCGACGGCTTCGTGGTCCGCATCGAAATCGAGGGCGATGGCCCGCAGGAAGGCGTGGCGCTCCGCCTGCCCGAAGCTGGCGTAGCGGTCGAGGATCAGGCGGGCGAGCGCCACCCCGGAGGCCTCGCCGCGCCGGGAGATCAGGTCCTCGCACAGCTTGACGAGGTCGCCCGCGCTGGCCCGGGACGTCATGTCCCCGCGCCCGATGCCGATCAGGTCGCGGCCGCGCTCGCTGATGGTCTGAAGCAGGTCGCCGAAGAAGGAGATCGCCGCCATGACCCTTGCACTGACCCCCGTCGACCCGGATTCGAGACGCTTCCGGCCCCGCGACGCCGGCTCGTCGGACGGGCGCGTGCGGATCCGGCAGCCGCCGCCCACTCCGGGGCGGCTCGCTCAGCGTCCCGATCCGCCCGCCATTCTACGGCGCCGCGGCCGCCGCGACCAGAGCTTGACCGGCCCGAACGGCGCGCTCCCAGCGTGCGGGAGCGGCACGAAGGTCGTGTGACGATCCCGGGTCGGGTGCGTCAGAGCTGTTCGGCGACGGTGGCGAGGTCGGCCCGCTCCCGCCAGTCGCCGACGCCGTGCTGGCGGGCGAAGCGGAGTTCGGCGGCGCGGCGGGCGCGCTCGGGATCGCGGGCCCGCGTGATCGCCACGGAGCCGACCGTGAACGGTACCCCGAGGATCTCCTTGGCAAAGTCGATGCGGTAGTTCGGCATCCCGTACTCCCTGCTGCGGCGGTTCCGGCCCCGTTCATCCGGAACGAAACCGCCCTCCCGTTCGTAATCCGGTTCGGAACCTCTATCGGCTCGACGCCCGGTGCATGGCCTGCGGCGCCCGCTCGCGTGCGGACGGCGCCGGCTGCATCTTCCGCATATGGGGCGCCCTCGGTTCCGGTGAAGGGGCCGGGGGCGTGCCGGCAGGGATGCATCGCCGCAGCTTGCTCCACCGCACGCTCCGCCCGTATCGCTCGCGGCCCGGACCTCTCCCGCACACGGACTCGACCATGGCCCTTCCGCGGCGGCGTGCCTGCCTGCCCCCGACCCAGCCGTGACCACGACGCTCGACGCGAAGGCCCGGCTCGGCCTGACGCTGATCGCCGGCGGAGCGGTCGCCAACATCTACTACAACCAGCCGCTGCTCGGGCTGATCGTGGCGGAGTTCGGCGACCGCGCCGCCCTGTGGGTGCCGACCACGGCGCTCGTCGGCTACGGGCTCGGCATCGTCGGGCTCGTGCCCCTCGGCGATGCCCTGCCGCGTCGCACCCTGATCGTGGGGCAATGCCTCGGACTCGCCCTGGCGCTGCTGGCGGTGGGCCTGGCCCCGAACCTCGCGAGCCTCGCCCTCGCCCACCTCGCGGTCGGGGTGCTGGCCAGCGCGGCCCAGCAGGCGGTCCCGTTCGCGGCGGAACTCGCCCCGGATGCGAGCCGCGGGCGGATCGTCGGCCAGGTCATGACCGGCCTGCTCACCGGCATCCTGCTCGCCCGGACGGCGAGCGGCGTCCTGGGGGCGCATCTCGGATGGCGGCCGGTCTTCCTGGTCGCGTCCCTGCTGGCGCTCGCCATGGCGGCCATCGCCCGTGCCACCCTGCCCCACACGGTGCAGACGCACCCGCTGCGCTACCGCGCCCTGATGCTGTCGATCCTGCACCTCGCCCGCACGCAGCCGGTGCTGCGCACGGCGAGCCTGTCGCAGGCGCTGCTGTTTGCCGCCTTCAACGCCTTCTGGGCGACCCTGGCGCTGCTGGTGGAGGGGCCGCCCTTCGGACTCTCCGCCGCGGGCGCGGGGCTGTTCGGGGTGATCGGCGTCTGCGGCGCCTTCGTGGCACCCCTGTCGGGCCGCTTCACCGACCGGCGGGGCGCCAAGCCCGTGGTGCTCGGCGGCAGCCTGCTCGTGGCGCTGTCCTTCATGGTGCTCTGGGCCGGCGGGACGTGGTCGCTCGTCGCGGTGGCCCTCGGGGTGCTGCTGATCGACATCGGCATAAACGGCGCCCTCATCGCCAACCAGACGCGGGCCTACGCCCTGGTCCCCGGGGCGCGGGGCCGCATCAACACGGTCCTGTTCACGACCCTGTTCGTGTTCGGGGCGCTCGGCGCCTATGCCGGCTCGCAGGCGTTCCTGCTGGTCGGCTGGGCGGGGGTCTGCGCGGTGGGCCTCGCCTTCTCGGCGCTGGCCGTGATCGTGGCGGCGCGCGATCCGCATCCGCCCGGCGTGCGGTCTACCTGAGGACCCGCGACAGACGGCACCACGCCGCCTTCCCGGCCGGCAGGCCGAAGCGGAGGCGCTCCGGGCGATCCGCGAAGCGCCGCACCGCGATCCCGGCCGCCGCGAGCCGCCGGTAGAGGTCAGGCCCGTCGGAAAAGTCGGCGGTCCGGAACAGGCTGGTGCCCCCGACGATCCGGCCGCCGCCCCGGGCGATCATCCGGTCGAGGCGGGCCGCGTCCGCGGACCGCGCCGCCGCGGCCTGCGCGCGCCAGCCCACATCCGACAGGGCGGCGCGCCCGATCGCCAGGGCCGGGCCCGACACCGCCCAGGGTCCGAGGGCCTCGGCGATCCGGGTCGCCGTGCCGGGATCGGCCACCGCGAAGCCGAGGCGTAGGCCGGCGAGCCCGTAGGTCTTGCCGAAGGAGCGCAGCACCACGAGGCCCGGCGCCGCGTGTGGGCACAGGCTCTCCACCGGCTCCAGATCCGCGAAGGCCTCGTCGGCGATGAGCAGGCCGCCCCGCTTGCCGAGGGCCGCGGCCAGGGCCCGGCGTTCGGCCAGGGGCAGGGTCCGCCCGTCCGGGTTGTTGGGATCGACGATCACCGCCACCCGGGCCTCGCCGAGGGCATCGAGATTCCGGATCTCCGTCACCGCGTGCCCGGCGCGCGCCCAGGCGGCGGCGTGCTCGGCATAGGTGGGCCCGAGCACCGCGACGCGGGTCGGCGCCATCAGCCGGGGCAGGGTCTCGATCAGGATCTGGGTGCCGGGGGCGGGCACGACATGCGCGGCGTCCGGCGCGCCGTAGGCCGCGGCGGCCGCCGCCCGGAGCGCCCCGAGCTCGGCGGCCTCGGGCAGCCGCGTCCAGGCGCTGGCCTCCACCGGCGGCACGGGGTACGGGACCGGATTGATCCCCGTCGAGAGGTCGAGCCAGGGCTCCGGCGCGTCGGGAAAGGCTTTGCGGAGTCCGCCGAGATCGCCGCCATGCGCGATCGGGGCGACCTCACGCGTGGGAACGCTCCACACCGAATGGTCCATCTGCCCGGTACGTTTGCCGACACGCTTGCCGTCCTCGCCGTCGCCCTCGGGATCGAGGCGGCGGCCGGCTATCCCGACGCGCTCTACAGGGCGGCCGGTCACCCTGTCACCTGGATCGGCCGGCTGATCGCCGCCCTGGAGCGCGGCCTCAACCGCGGCTCCGCGCGGCGGCGGCGGATCGCCGGCTGCGCCGCGCTGGCCTGCCTGCTTGCCGCGGTGGGCCTGCCGGCCCTCGCCCTCACGGTGCTGGCGGGATTGGCCGGCCCCCTCCCCGCCCTGCTCCTCCTCGGCCTGCTCTGCGCGAGCCTGCCGGCGCAGCGCAGCCTGCACCAGCACGTCGCCGCCGTGGAGAAGGCCTTGCGCACCGGCGGCCTGGAGGCCGGGCGCCGGGCGGTGGCGATGATCGTCGGGCGCGACCCCGAGCGCCTCGACGAACCGGCGGTCTGCCGCGCCGCGATCGAGAGCCTGTCGGAAAACTTCTCCGACGGGATCGTGGCGCCGGCCTTCTGGATCGGCGGCCTCGGCCTGCCGGGGGGCGCCCTCTACAAGGCGATCAACACCGCCGACAGCATGATCGGCCACCGGACGCCCCGCTACGAAGCCTTCGGCTGGGCTGCGGCGCGACTCGACGACGGGGTGAACCTGCCGGCCTCCCGGCTCGCGGGCCTGCTGATCGCCGGGGCGGCGCTCCTGCGCGGCGCCGACGCGCGGGGCGCGCTCCGGGCGATGGCCCGGGACGCGCGCCGCCACCGCTCGCCCAATGCCGGCTGGCCCGAATCCGCCATGGCCGGGGCGCTCGGCCTGCGGCTCGCGGGACCGCGGGTCTATGACGGCACCCTCGTCCCGGACGCCCATATGGGCGACGGGCGGGTCGAGGCCACGGCCGACGACATCGCCCGGGCGCTGGCGCTCTACCGGACGGCCTGCTGGCTCCAGGGCGGGCTCGTGCTGGGGCTGCTCGCCCTGTCCCTGGCGCTGGCGGGCTGACCCGTCCGCCCCGGCCGCCCCGCCCGACCGGGCCTTGGCACGGCCCGCGCTCTCGACGCATCGTGATGGGACCGGACAGGGAGACCCCGATGCGCGCGGTGTTCGTGGATGCCAACGAGACCCTGGCGGCGGTGGCCCGGCGGCTGCTGCGGCCGGACGACCCGCCCTTCGCGATCCACGCCGATCCCGGCATCGCTCCGCAGGACCTGCCCGGCCTCCTGTCCGGGGCGGAGATCGCCGTGATCGACCACACCGCCCTCCCCCGCGCGGTGGCCCGGGCCTGCGGGGGCCTGAGGCACGTGGTGTTCCTCGGCACCGGCGCCCGCAGCTACATGGACCCGGAGGCCCTCGCGGCCGAATGCGGGATCACGGTCCACACCATCAAGGGGTACGGCGACACGGCGGTGGCCGAATGCGCCTTCGCGCTGATGTGGGCGGCGGCCCGCGGCCTGCCCGAGATGGACCGGGCGATGCGTGCCGGCACCTGGCTGCGCCGCGAGGCGGTCCAGCTCACCGGCAAGACGGTCGGCCTCGTCGGGTTCGGGGGGATCGCGGCCGAGATGGCACGTCTCTGCCGGGGCATCGGCATGCGGGTGCTCGCCTGGAACCGGACGCCCAAGGCGCATCCGGACGTGACCTTCGTGCCGCTGGAGCGGCTGCTCGCCGAGAGCGACGTGGTCTCGCTCCACCTGCTCCTGACCGACGAGACCCGCGGCTTCCTCTCGGCCGCGCGCATCGCCGCGATGAAGCCCGGCGTCCTCCTGATCAACACCGCCCGCGGAGCCCTGATCGACGAGGCCGCCCTGGTCGAGGCCCTGCGCAGCGGCCGCGTCGCGCAGGCCGGGCTCGACGTGTTCACGGTCGAGCCCCTGCCGGCGGACCACCCGCTGGTGTCCCTGCCCACCGTCACCCTCTCGGCGCATTCGGCGTTCCGGACGCCGGAGGCCAGCGACAACCTGATCGGCGCCGCCCTCGATCATTGCCGGCGGATCGCCGCCGGCTGACGGAGCCTCAGTGCTCGGTGCCCGGCATGTTCGGCCGCGGCGTGCCGCCGTGCTGGTGGATCAGGTTGGAGCGTTCCGGGCTGCCCTTGGCGTCGGCGACCTGCTTCCGGGCTGCGGCGGCCAGGAACCAGATGCCGCCGAGCGTCCCGAAGGCGAGGATCATAAGGGGAAATCCCTGGCTCATCGTGTAGTCCTCCTCGACGCTGTCCCGCGGGATGCGGTCCTGCATCATCCTGCCGGACGATCCGGCTTGAGGAAGGATAACGCACGGATCCGGCCCATGTTCAGGCCGGACGTGCCCCATTCGGCGCCGCCCGCCGCGCCGCGTCCCGGCGCAGGGCGGAGAGCACCACGAACATCAGGCCGGCGCCCACGGCGAGGCAGGCGGCCAGGAACAGCATCGGCACGAGGTCGCTCCGGGTCTGGTCGCGGATGAACGGCACCGCGTTCTGGGCGACGAAGCCGCCGAGATTGCCCACCGAGTTGATCGCCGCGATCCCGGCCGCCGCCGAGGCGCCGCGCAGGAAGGTCCCGGGCATCGACCAGAAGACCGGCTGGGCCGCGAAGGTCCCGGCGGCGGCCACGCACAGGCAGGCGAACTTCACGGCGTTGCCCGGCAGGACGACGGAGAGCGCGAGGCCCGCCGCCCCCACCAGCGCCGGCCCGACGACGTGCCAGGTCAGGGCATTGCCCTGCGCGCCCGTGCGGGCGGCGTGGCGCGGCACCCACCAGAGGGCGACGGCCGTGGCCATCCAGGGGATGATGTTGAGGAAGCCGTTGGTGAGGTTCGAGACGCCGAAGCCCTTGACCACGGTGGGGAGCCAGTAGCCCAGTCCGTAGGCGGCGAGCGGCAGGGAGACGTAGACCCCGGCGAGCATCAGCACCCGCCGGTCGAGGAGCGCCGCGAAGGGGTTGCCGTGGTCGACATGGCCGCCCTCCTCGCGCTCGGCCCGCAGGGTGCGGGCGAGCCAGTCGCGCTGCGCCTGCGACAGCCAGGGCGCCGTCTCGGGACCGTCCGGCAGGACCACCAGCACCACCGCGGCCATGAGGATCGCCGGCGCGCCGGTGGCCAGGAACACCCATTGCCAGCCCTGGAGGCCGAGGAGCCCGTCGAGGCCGAGCAGCGCGCCGCCCACCGCCGCGCCCACCGCGTTGGCCACCGCGCTGGCGATCATGAACCAGCCGATCATCCGCGCCCGGTGTCCTTGCGGGAACCACAGGGTCAGGGCGAACAGCACGCCGGGGAAGAAGCCGGCCTCCGCGGCGCCGAGCAGGAAGCGCAGCACGTAGAACATCGCCGTGCCCTGGGTGAAGCCCAGCAGGACGGTGACGATCCCCCAGGTGATCATGATCCGGGCGAACCAGATCCGGGCGCCGACCCGCTCCAGGAAGACGTTGGCCGGCACCTCGAACAGGAAGTAGCCGAGGAAGAACAGCGAGGCCCCGAGCCCGTAGGCGGTCTCGGAGAGGCCGAGGCTGCCGACCATCTCCAGCTTGGCGTAGGAGACGTTCTGCCGGTCGATATAGGCGATCAGGTAGAGCAGGCCGAGGAGCGGCATCAGCCGCAGGGTCACGGTGCGGACGGTGCTCGCGCCGAGATCCTCCCCGACGGGGGATTGCGTGGGGGGCATGGGGCGTTCCTCTGGCGCGTGCGGCCCTTCGTGGCGGGACCGGCATTACACAGAGTAATCCCTCGCGCGGCCCGCGCCTACCGGGCAAGCGCCAGGAGGCGGTCGCAGTCGACATGGGCCGCGATGTGTCGCGCGAGGCCGTCCAGCGCCGCCTCGACCCCGGCCTCGTAGCCCGGGCCGTCCGAGGCCGTCCCGAGGCGCGCGAGCCAGGCCGCCCGCTGGGCATCGTGGGCGAACAGGCCGTGCACGTAGGTGCCGGCCACGCGCCCGTCCGCCGAGACCGCCCCGTCCAGGCGCCCGTCGGCGAGGCGCAGGAGCGGCCGGGCGGCGTCGGGGCCCTCCGTCGCGCCGATATGCATCTCGTAGCCGGCAAAATGAACGCCGTCCGGCAGGCTCGTGCCGGTGACCGCCGCGAGGCGCTTCTCGGGGGTCATGACGGTGTCGACGTCGAGGAGCCCGAGGCCCGCCACCGTGCGGGGCGCGCCCTCGATCCCGTGCGGGTCGGCGAGGCTGTTGCCCAGCATCTGGTAGCCGCCGCACAGGCCGAGCACCCGCCCGCCCCGGCGGACATGGGCGCGCAGGTCGACGTCCCAGCCCTCCTGGCGAAAGGCCTCCAGGTCGTCGATCGTGGTCTTGGAGCCCGGCAGCAGCACGAGGGCGGCCTCGGCGGGGATCGGCGTGCCGGGCCGGACCAGCACCACCGACACGTTCGGCTCTGCCCGCAAGGGGTCGAGGTCGTCGAAATTGGCGATGCGCGGCAGCACCGGCACCGCCACCGTGACGGCTCCGGGCCCGCGCGACTCCGAGCCGGCGAGCCCCAGCACGTCCTCGGCCGGCAGGCGCGCGGCATCGGGGAAGTGCGGCACGAGGCCCAGAGCCGCCCAGCCGGTGCGCTCGGCGATCAGCCGCATGCCGTCGGCGAACAGGCTCGGATCGCCGCGGAAGCGGTTGACGAGGAAGCCCGCGATCAGGGCGGCGTCCTCCGGGTCGATCACCGCCTTGGTGCCGACGAGGCTCGCGATCACCCCGCCCCGGTCGATGTCGCCGACCAGCACCACCGGCGTGTCGGTGGCCCGGGCGAAGCCCATATTGGCGATGTCGCCGGCCCGCAGGTTCACCTCTGAGGCCGAGCCCGCGCCCTCGACGAGGACCAGATCCGCCTCCCCGGCGAGCCGGGAGAAGCTGTCGAGGACGGCCGACATCAGCCGGGGCTTCCAGGCCTGGTAGTCGCGCGCCTTCACGGTGGCGACCATCCGGCCCTGCACCAC
Source organism: Methylobacterium sp. UNCCL125 (assembly GCF_900116795.1). Classification (NCBI taxonomy): domain Bacteria; kingdom Pseudomonadati; phylum Pseudomonadota; class Alphaproteobacteria; order Hyphomicrobiales; family Methylobacteriaceae; genus Methylobacterium; species Methylobacterium sp. UNCCL125. Next base: position 45,537 of record NZ_FPBW01000008.1, read on the forward strand.
CACCTGGGAGCCGACCTCGCTCTGCGGCTTGAGCAGGACCGGGTTCATGTGGACGGAGGGCGCCACCCGGGCGGCCCGGGCCTGGAGGGCCTGCGCGCGGCCGATCTCGCCGCCATCGGCGGTGACGGCGGCGTTGTTCGACATGTTCTGCGGCTTGAACGGCCGGACCCTTAAGCCCCGCTCCGTGAAGGCGCGCGCCAGCCCCGCCACGAGCAGCGACTTGCCGACATCGGAGCCGGTGCCCTGGATCATCAGGGCCTTTGTCCGCGGCGGGCTCAGAACTCGATCCCTTCCTGCGCCTTCACGCCGGCGGCGAAGTGGTGCTTGACGCTGCCCATCTCGGTGACGAGGTCGGCGGCCTCGATCAGGGCCGGCTTGGCGTTGCGGCCGGTGACGACCACGTGCAGGTCCGGCCGCCGCGTACGGAGGGCTTCGACGACGGCGTCGAGGTCGAGATAGTCGTAGCGCAGCGCGATGTTCAGTTCGTCGAGGACGAGCAGGCGGATCGTCGGATCGGCCATCAGGCCGGCGGCGACCTCCCAGGCGTGGCGGCAGGCGGCGATGTCCCGGGCCTTGTCCTGGGTCTCCCAGGTGAAGCCCTCGCCCAGGGTGTGCCACACGACCCGGTCGCCGAAGGCCGCCACGGCGTGGCGCTCGCCGGTATCCCAGCCGCCCTTGATGAACTGCACCATGCCGACCCGCCAGCCGCGGCCGAGCGCCCGCAGCATCAGCCCCAGCGCCGCCGTGCTCTTGCCCTTGCCCGGACCGGTATGGACGAGGAGCAGGCCCTTCTCGAGGGTCTTGGCGGCCACCTCGGCATCCTGGACGGCCTTGCGCTTCTCCATCTTGGCGCGGTGGCGGGCGTCGTCGTCGCTCATGCGGAGGCTCCTGCGGTGGGGGCTTGCGGCTTCACGACCAGCGGCAGGCCGGCCACGGTGAGCACGACCCGGTCGGCCCGGGCGGCGAGCTGCTGGTGCAGGCGGCCGGCCGCGTCGCGGAAGCGGCGGGCGAGGGCGTTGTCGGGCACGATCCCGAGCCCGACCTCGTTGCCGACCAGCACCACCGGGCCGGGCGCGCCGGCGCAGGCTGCGAGGAGGCGCGCCGTCGCAGCGTCCAGATCGGCCTCGGCGAGGATCAGGTTGGTGAGCCAGAGCGTGAGGCAATCGACCAGGACCGGCCCTTCGGACGCGGCGACCGCCTCCGGCAGGGCGAGCGGCACGTCGCGGGTGCGCCACGCCCCGGCGCGCCGGGCGCGGTGCTGGGCGATGCGCGCGACCATCTCGTCGTCGAAGGCCTGCGCGGTGGCGAGATACAGCCACGGGCCGGGGCAGGCTTCGATCAACCCCTCCGCGTAGGCGCTCTTGCCGGACCGCGCCCCGCCGAGGACGAGGGTCATGCGAGGGGGGGATTGAGGCATCCGTCCTCCATCGCCCCAACCCGGCCCGCGGTCAAACCTGGGTCCTGTGGCACCAGTGCCGCGCATGAACGGTTGCCGGGCGTCTCCGGTCCGACTATAGAACCTCGGCCTAGCCAGAGCGCCCTTCGTCTAGCGGTCCAGGACGTCGCCCTTTCACGGCGAAAACACGGGTTCGATTCCCGTAGGGCGCGCCAGCACATTCAAGCCCGTAGCTGAAGGTGCTGGTGCGGCTCACATGGCTGTTTCACACCGTTCGCTCAGACCGTGCCAGGCCATGGATGCCAGCCCATGGACCCGCGAGTGATGCCCGTTCGGCACGTGAGGGGCGTACGCGGCCCGCTCGGAGGCTGACCGTCCCGTGGTGGTGCGCCTCCAGCGTGGCGTGCCGCCCGCGGAAGGGGCCTCAGTCCACGGCGAGCGGGCGCCGACGGGCCGGACCACATGCCCCACGCGTCTCAGCCGGGGGGCCGGATCGCCGGGTTGAAGAGCCGCAGGGAGCGGCCGGCCCCGCGGGAAGAGGCCGACGACCCCGCTCACGGGGGCATCGCCAGCATCCGGACCGCCAGGGCGACCATCATCACGCTCTCGGTCAGCGCGACGAAGCCGGGCGGCACCGTGCTCGCCCCGCCGGCGCAGGCGCACTCGATGTCGCGCCCTTCGAGGTCGACCGCCTTGAACACCGCGTTGGCCGGCACGGAGGTCGGCATGTTCGGGCGTGGGCCGCCTTGCCGAGACGGCGCTGCAGGTCGTCGATGAAGGTCCGGGGCGTCGGTTTGACCGGGGGCTCGTCCTCGAGGCGTTCGGCCTCATCGCGGGCCGTGAGCCTGCGGTCCTCGACCGCGAAGCCCCCGCATTCGCGCAGGTCCTCGGCCTTCAGGCCGGAGGGACAGAGGCGCTCGGAGGGGGCCATGCGGTGGAGCGTGGCCTTGCGGGCGGCATGCATCGGTTGCCCCTGGACAGGCGCGGGTGGAATCGGGACGCGGGCCGGGCGCCCCTGTCGGCGGCCCGGCCCCGGCGGCGACTACCGGCCGTGCCGCTTCAGCCACGCCTCCATGTCGGCGATCTCCGTGGTCTGGTCGGCGATGATCTTCCGGGCCATCGCCTGCGTGGCGGGGTCCCGGGCGTATTTCAGCGCGACCTCGGCCATGGCGACCGCGCCCTTGTGGTGCGGGATCATGTGCGTGCGGAAGTCGACGTCGGGGTCGCCGGTGTAGGGGACGTCCATGTCCCTCATCATCGTCTGGTCGGCGGCCTTGAACGCCCGGGTCGAGGCGTCGTCCTTCGGGTCCGGCTTCATCGATCCCCTCCCCTGGCCGGACATGGAACCGTGGTCGTGCAGGCCCTGTGCGCGGGCGGTGCCGGCGAGGCCTGCGGTCAGCAGGGCGGCGGCGAGGAGGGTCCGGGCGACGGTCATGGAAGAGATCCCTTCGGTGGTCGGTTCAGTTGAACTTGCCGCTGACGGTGGCCCCGTCCGGGGCGGCGAGCTGCACGGCGCCCTTCGGGCGGTCGCCGAGCGCCGCCGGGGCCTTCCCGGTCAGGCGGTTGCCGTCGGCCGGCTCCAGCGGCACGCGGGCGGGCTTGCCGCCGGCCACGAGGATGGCCGTGCCCCTGAAACCCGCGACAGGGACCGGCGCCTGCGTGCCGTCCGACACGTAGACGTCGACGGTCTCGCCCCGGGTGACGAGTTCGACGTGGAAGTCGCCGGCGTCGGCGACGCGCCCGCCGTGCCGGCCCGCAGTCTCGTGGGCGTCGGCGGCGGTTGCGGCCAGCAGGCCGGCGGCAAGGGTTAGGCTCGGTCGGATCATGCGCGTGTCTCCTCGGGGGTCAGTACGCCTCGGCCGGGCGCGGGGGCGTGCCCGACGGCGATGGGTGGGCCGGGGCTTCGGCGTGGAGGGCGCGCAGCCGTTCCAGCGACGTGCGGCCGAAGCGCAGGAACAGGACGGGGGTCAGGACGGTGTCGAGCAGCGTCGCGCTGACGAGGCCGCCGAAGATCGTCACCGCCACCGGGTGCAGGATTTCCTTGCCGGGGCTCGCCGCATCGTAGAGCAGCGGCACCAGCGCGACGCCCGCCGAGAGCGCCGTCATCAGCACGGGGGTCAGCCGCTCCAGGCTGCCGCGCACCGCGAGGTCGGGCCCGAACGGCACGCTCTCGTGCAGCGACAGGTTCAGGTAGTGGCTGATCTTCAGGATGCCGTTGCGCGCGACGATCCCGGTCAGCGTGATGAAGCCGATCATCGACGCCACCGAGAGCGGCTGGCCCACGAGCCAGAGGGCGGCCACCGAGCCGATGAGCGCCAGCGGGACGTTGCCCATGATGATCAGGGCGAGGGCGGCCGAGCGGTAGCGGCTGAACAGGATGGCGAAGACCAGGGCCAGGGACAGCGCGGAAAGCGCCGCGATGGTCCGGCTCGCCTCCTCCTGCGCCTGGAAGGTGCCCTCCAGGCTGGTGAAGAAGCCGGGCGGCAGCGGCTCCTTGGCCACGGCCTCGCGGATGGCCGCCACCACGGTCGCCATGTCGCTTGCGCCGTCGGTGTTGGCCTGGACGACGATGCGGCGGCGGGCGTTCTCGCGCAGGATCTGGTTCGGCCCGTCCGTCTCGCGGATGTCGGCCAGCTGCCGCGCCGGCACCCAGCCCGACGGTGTCTCCAGGAGGAGATCGCCCAGCCCCGCGGTCGTCCGCCGGTCCTCGGACAGGCGCAGCACCACGTCGAAGCGGCGCACGCCATCCACGATCGTCGAGACCACCCGCCCGTTCGACAGGCGGCTGATCTGCTCGACGATTGCGGCCGGCTGAACCCCGTAGAGGGCCGCCCGGGTATAGTCGACCCGCACCTCCAGCTGCGGGATGCGCACCTGCCGCTCGACCTGCAGGTCGGCGAGGCCCGGAATCGCCGCCAGCCGGTCGCGCAGGGCGTTGGCCACCCGGCGCAGGCCGTCGAGGTCGTCGCCGAACACCTTCAGGGCGATCTCGGCGCGGACGCCCGAGAGCATGTGGTCGAGCCGGTGCGTGATCGGCTGGCCGACATTCACCGCCACCGGCAGGGCGGCGAGGCGTCCGCGGATGTCGGCGACGAGCGCCTCCTTCGGACGCGCGGCGTCCGCGTCGAGGGCGACCTCGATCTCGGAGGCGTGGACCCCCTCGGCGTGCTCGTCGAGTTCGGCGCGGCCGGTCCTGCGGCCCACCGCCTTCACGCCCCGGATGTCGAGGAGCAGCCGCTCGGCGATGAGCCCGACCCGGTCGCTCTCGGCGAGGGAGATGCCCGGGCGGAACGTCATGTTGACCGTGAAGGAGCCCTCGTTGAACGGCGGCAGGAAGGCCCGGGGCAGGTTCCAGGCGGCCACGCTCGCGGCCACCACCGCCACGGCGACGGCGCCGACGAGCCGGCCCTGGTGCCGGAAGGCGGCCCCCAGCAGGGCGGCGTTGGCCCGCTTGAGCAGGGCCAGGAAGCGGCTGTCGTGTTGCTCCAGGTTCCTGAGCCCCGGCAGCAGCAGGGAGGCCAGCACCGGGGTCAGGGTGATGGAGGTGAGCAGGCTCGCCAGGATGGAGATGATGTAGGCCTGCCCCAGGGGGGCGAAGAGCCGGCCCTCGATGCCCGACAGCGCGAAGAGCGGGACGAAGACCAGGATGATGATCAGCGTCGCGTAGACGATGCCGGACCGGACCTCGTTCGAGGCCTCCACCACCACCTGGAACACGCTCTTCGGGTTGCCGGCCTTCCGGTTCTCGCCGAGCCGGCGAAAAATGTTCTCGACGTCGACCACCGCGTCGTCGACGAGTTCGCCGATGGCGATGGCGAGGCCGCCGAGCGTCATCGTGTTGATGGAGAGCCCGAACAGGTGGAACACCGCGGCGGTCGTCAGCACCGAGACCGGGATGGCGAGCAGCGAGATGGCCGTGGTCCGGACGTTCAGCAGGAAGGCGAACAGCACCACCGCCACCACCAGCACCGCCTCGACGAGGACGCCCTCGACGTTGCGGATCGAGGTCTCGATGAAGTCGGCCTGCCGGAACAGGATCCGGTCGGCCCGGATGCCGGCCGGCAGCGTCGGCGCCATCTCCTTCAGGGCGGTCTCGATCCTGCGGGTCAGCCGCACCGTATCGACGTCGGGCTGCTTCTCCACCGAGACGATGACCGCGGGCTTGGCCATGTACCCGGCGTCGCCGCGCTTCACCTTCGCGGCGAAGGAGACCTCGGCAACCTGGCGCAGGGATACGGGCGCGTCGTTGACCGTCGCGACCACGAGGTTGCGCAGGTCGTCGAGGCTCAGGGTGCGGCCGATGTTCCGGATCAGGTACTCGCGGGCGTTCTGGTCGGTGAAGCCTCCGCCGGCATTCGTGCCGAACTGCGCGAGCGCGGTCTCCAGCTGCGCGTTGGTCACCCCGAGCGCGCGCATGGCGGCCGGGTTCGGGCCGATCCGGAACTGGCGCACCTCACCGCCGATGGGGATGACCTGCGCGACGCCCGGAATGGTCAGCAGCCGCGGCCGCAGGGTGAAGTCCGCGACCTCGCGCACCTGCATCGGGCTCGCCGTCGCGCTCGTGACCGCCACCAGCAGGATCTGGCCCATGATGGAGGAGATGGGGGCCATCACCGGGGTCACGCCCCGGGGCAGCTGGTTCTGCACCAGCGCCAGACGCTCCGCGACCTGCTGGCGATTCCGGTAGATGTCGGTGCCCCAGTCGAACTCGACATAGGTGATAGACAGCCCCACGCCCGAGACCGAGCGCACCCGGGTGACGCCCGGGAGTCCGTTCATCCGGGTCTCGATGGGGTAGGTGACGAGCTGCTCGACCTCCTGGGGGGCGTACCCCTCCGCCTCCGTCATGAGGGTGACGGTCGGCTTGTTGAGGTCGGGGAAGACGTCGACCGGCAGCTTGGTGGCGGCGAAGGCGCCGTACAGCACCAGCGCCGCGGCGAGCGCGAGGACGAGCAGGCGGTTGCGGACCGACTGGCCGACGAGGACGGTGAACATCGCGGGCCTCCTCAGCGCACTTGGTCGAGGAGTTCGGCACCCTGGGTCACGACCCGCCGGCCGGGCCCCATCCCCTCGGCGACCAGCACGCGGTCGCCGTCGAGCGGCTCGACGCGCACCGGCCGCGCCTCGAACCGCTCGGCGCTGGTGTGCTCGTAGACGACGTCCTGCCCGTTGCCGGTCCGCACGACCGCCGCGCGCGGCAGGGCCAAGCCCGCCTGCTCGCGGTCCGTCCCGGCGAGCACGGTGACGAACTGCCCGACGCGCAGGCCCGACGCGTCGCCCTGGACCGCGAACTGGACCGGGATGGCCTGGTTGCGGTCGGCGAGCCCCGAGCCCTGGTAGGCGAGCGTCAGGAGCCGGCCGTCGGCGAGCCGCGCCGTGGCGTCCTGCGCCGCCGTGAGGGCATCGAAACTCAGCGCCTCGACCCAGAGGCGGTTCGGGTCGACGATCTGGAAGACCATCTGCCCGGGGCTCGCCATCTGCCCGGCGACCGCCGCGGCCTGCGCGACCACGCCATCCACCGGGGAAACCAGCGGCTCGGGCTCCCGGCGGATCCGGTCGAGGGCCGCGCGCCGGTCCTGCAGGCCCTTGAACTCGGCCAGGGCGTCGTCGAGCTGGGTCTGGGCCACCGCCCCCGTCAGGGCGAGACGCCTGTAGCGGTCGACCCGGCGCTCGACGATGGAGATCTGCTGGTCGAGGTCGCCCTGCGTCTGGCGCATGTCGGAGAGGTCGACGGCCTGGATCGGCGGGGTGACGGTGGCCAGCACCTCGCCCCGGCGCACCCGGGTGCCGAGGCGGGGAAACAGCCCCGAGGCCGGAGGCGAGAGGCGGCCGCCGACCGAGGATTGCACGACGCCGCTCGCATTCGGATCCGGGATGATGCGGCCGGGGAGTTCCACCGCGCGGTGGAACCGGCCCTGCTCGGTCATCGTCGTGCGCAGAACCAGCAACCGCTGGGTGGGCTTGGGCACGAAGACGGAGCCGTCGGGCAGGCGCTGGGCGAGATCGGAGGATCCGGACGGGCGCGGCTCGGTCAGGGCGGCACCCTGCACGGCCGGGCCGTGGTCCTCGTCGCCATGCGCGAAGGCGGCCGTGCCGAGGACGAGGGTGATGCCGATGGCGAGCAACGCCACCGCCGGGACGCTGCGGCGCCCGCGTGCGAGCCCGGTCACCAGCATGCCGAGCAGGAAGGCGACGACGACCGCGCCGACCAGGGTCGGATCCTTCTGCCCGAGGCGCGCGCGAACCCCCTGGGCGACCTCGGACACGCGCGACAGGGCGGCCCGCCCCGGTGACGGCTCGGCGGGCGCCGCGGCCGCGCGGCCGGAGGGGTCCGGCACGGCGACCGCGACGGTCAGGACGTCGACGTCCCCGCCCGCCGTGACGGTGGCGACGAATTCGTGCCGGCCGGGCGCCGACATCCACGGGGCCGTGAGCGCGTAGCCGCCCTCCGGCGTGGCGGTCGCGGTCTTCGGGCCGTCCGGCGTCTCGACATCGATGGTCGCGCCGGTCACCGGCTCGTTCGTCCGGAAGCGGTCGAGGAACAGCGTCAGGGTGCCGTCGCGCGGGACGGCGACCAGTTCGAAGGTCTCCGAGAGGGCCTCGCCGCGGGGGGCGATGGTCTTCGAGACGGGCGGCGGGGCCGCGCCGTGGTCATGGCCCTCATGGGCGAGCGCGGATCCCGCCAGAACGGCGGCAAGCGGCGCCATCGCGCCCAGGGCGGCGGCAAGACGGGTCGACATGGAAACGGTATTCCTCGCGGTGGGGATGCCGGGCGCGGCCGTTCGCGGGCGCAGCTCGGGCGTCGCGCGCCTCGGGCGCGCCTCATCTCAGGCGAGGGTTCGTGGGGGTTTGGGCAGGGTCTCGGGGGCGGTGCCGACGCGGCCGGAGACGTCCCCCGGGATCTGCGTGCCGGTCCGGAACAGGGACGGGACGAGGGCGTCGGACCCGGACAGGACGCCGGTCGCGCAGCAGGACATCGTCCCGCAGCAGCGGGTCTTGCAACCGGGCCGGCAACACGCGTCCCCGGTCGGCGCGATGTACGCCGCCTCGACGGCCGTGGTGACGACCTTGGACCACGTGGGCGCCGCGGCGCGAACCGTCGGCTTCGCCGCCGCCGCCGCCTTCGGCTGTGGCTGCGCCGCGGCCATGTGGCGGCCGTGGCCCCCATGGCCGCCATGACCCCCATGGCCCTCGTGGGCCTGGGCGGCGGACGGCGCGACGTAGGCGATGATCGCGAGGATCATCGCCGCCATCAGGCGCGCGATCTGCCGGTCGAAGCACATGGAATCAGGATTACACCGGTTCGGGTGGCGGGACCATGTCGGGCATGGGACGTCCATGCACAGCGCAGGTTGGGTTGGCGGCCCGAAGCATCAGGCCGCCGCGAGCATCGGCTCGGCCGGATAGCCGGCGGCGACGAGAACCCGGGCGATCCGCTCGGCCGGAGCCGAGGCGTTCGACACGGTGACGCGCTTCGCACCGAGGTCGACCTCGACATGGGCGCCGGGATCGATGGCTTGAACGGCGCGGGTCACGGATTCGGCGCAGCCACCGCAGCCCATCCTGTCGACCTTGAAGCGGACCATGACGTTCTCCTTCGGATGCCGTCCCGACGAGATGGGGCTTCCCACCGTTGGAAGGTCAAGCCCCCGGGATCGTCGGGCCTCGGCGTGCCGGCGGGCCTCGGCGTGCCGGCGGGCCTCGGCGTGACGGCGTAGACCGGTGGCCGGTCCCGGGCCGTTGTCGGCCGTTTTGCCGATGACCTTGCCGGGGGGCGATCCCCGGCGGGACCGGGGCGAGACAGGCCTGCGCGGGTGGCTTGTACCGGTCCCTCGATCCCGATACCGACATGCGACACCGCAGGATGGCGCCGCGATCCCGACGGATGCGACCGCAGGGCGCGGCGGGCTTCGCGGGGGCGCCGTCGGAGGCCGTCCGATGCGGGACGCCGCTCGCGAACGCATGGCCGGCCGTCCCCCCGCCGGCACGACGGAGCGAGGCCGCCCATGACCGAAGCCCCCGCGGCCGCCGAGGCGCGGCGTACCGATCCCGCCTCGGCGGGCGCGTCCGGCTCCGCCGGGGAGGTGTTCCGCGCCTTCTTCAAGCTCGGCCTGACCTCGTTCGGCGGCCCGGTCGCGCATCTCGGCTATTTCCGCGACGAGTTGGTCATACGGCGCCGGTGGCTGGACGAGCGTGGCTATGCCGACCTCGTGGCGCTGTGCCAGTTCCTGCCCGGGCCGGCGTCAAGCCAGGTCGGGTTCTCGCTCGGGGTTCTGCGCGGCGGGCTTCTCGGCGGGCTCGCGGCCTGGACGGCCTTCACCCTGCCCTCCGCCCTGCTGCTTCTGGCCTTCGCCTCCGGCGCCGGCGCCCTGTCCGGCCCGGTGGCCGAGGGCGCGATCCACGGGCTCAAGCTGGTCGCCGTCGCGGTGGTCGCGCAGGCGGTCTGGGGCATGGCCCGCGCGCTGGCGCCGGATCGGCCGCGCGCCGGCATCGCGGTGGCGGCGCTGTTCCTCACCGTGTTCGTCGCCGGGTCGGTCGGTCAGGTCGGGGCCATCGCGCTCGGTGCCCTCGCCGGCCTCGTGCTCTGCCGGCTGCCGCCGCAGGAGCAGGCCGGGCTTCTCGCCTTCCCGGTGTCCCGACGGGCCGGCGCAATCGGCCTGCTCGCCTTCGCGCTGCTCCTCGTCGTCCCTCACCTGCTGGCCGCCAGTCTGCAATCCCAGGCTCTGGCGCTGTTCGATGCCTTCTACCGCTCCGGGGCTCTGGTGTTCGGCGGCGGCCACGTGGTCCTTCCGCTGCTGCAGGCCGAGGTGGTCGCCCCGGGCTGGGTCGGCCCCGGCACCTTCCTCGCCGGATACGGGGCCGCCCAGGCCGTGCCCGGGCCGCTGTTCACCTTCGCGGCTTATCTCGGAGCCGTCGCCGGACCGGCACCCCACGGCGTGGTCGGTGCGGCCATCGCGCTGGTCGCGATCTTTCTGCCCGGTCTGCTGCTGGTCTACGGCATGCTGCCCTACTGGGACGCGCTCCGGACGCGACCGCTGGCCCAGGCGGCCATGCGCGGGACCAACGCGGCGGTGGTCGGAATCCTCGGCTCCGCGCTCTACGATCCCGTCTGGACCAGCGCGGTCGGGAACGCGCGCGACTACGCGGTGGCCGTGCTCGCCTTCGGGCTCCTGACCGTCGGCCGGACGCCGCCCTGGATGGTCGTCGCACTCACGGCCCTGGGCGGCGTCGCCCTGGCCCTGCTCTGACGGATCGCTGTCGAGGCCTCGGGCAGCCGTGCGCGATCCGGCCGCCTGCTGAGACCTTCCGGGGGAATCGCCTGCCATGCCCGAGCCCGTCCGTTTCCGGCCGTGCGATAGGCTGTCAGCCCTGGGCCGGAAGGTCGAGGCCGCCGCCGGCGTTTCAGACCCGGCAGTCGTCGCTCACCCGACCGATGTCCCGGACTGGGCCGCCTGCGCCGCGGCGGCGTGGCGGAGGCCGTCCCAGCCGAGCCAGCCGGTGTAGAGGCCGACCAGCACGATCAGCGCCGCCGAGGCGTACGGCGCCCGGCGTGCGAACGCGCCGAACCCGGACCAGCGGCCGGCCACGTGCCGCACGCTCAAGGCCGCGACGACGCCGGCCGAGACCATCGTGAGCGCCAGCCCGATGCTGAAGCAGGCGACCAGCGCGAAGCCGAGGCTCAACTGCTTGAGCTGGATGCACAGCAGCAGCACCGTGATGGCGGCTGGGCACGGGATGAGCCCGCCGGTCAGGCCGAACAGCACGATCTGCCCCGTGGTCACGGTGCGGCCCTGGAAGCGGCGGCGGATGTCCTCCGCATGCGCCCTGGCATGGGCGTCGTCCTCGTCGCCGAGGTTCATATGATCGTGGTCGTGGTCGTGGTCGTGCTCCGCGAAGGCGACCTCGTGCATCTCCGACCCGGCCGGGCCGTCGAGGCGGACACGCGCCGTGAACGCGTGGGGCTCGGGGATCTCGTCCCGGCTCTCCAGGAAGCCTTCGCGCGCGACGAATCCGAACGCCTGCCGGGCGCCATCCGGGCGCACCGTCTTGACCGTGACGGCCGCGGGGACCGGCAACGATCCGCCCTCGGCCCGCAGGCGCCAGCGCGGCGGCACGCCGTCCTCGAACACCTCCAGCGTCAGCGCACCGTCGCGCGTGACGATGGGCCGATGCGCGTCAGGGTGGTGATGGTCGTGCGCGTGATGCTGCTCGCGCCAGGTCCGCCACGCCATCCAGAACGCGACGCCGAGGATGAGGGCGGCCGAGGCGAGCTGGAAATACGGCTCGGCGGCCTCGCCGCCCCATTCCCGGCCGAGGTACTGGCCGCCCAGCGCGATGGTCCAGACCACCGCCGTGTGGGAGAGCGTCGCCGCCAGCCCGAGCAGGACCGCCTGCAGGACCGTGCCGCGCACGGCGATGATGAACGCCGCCATCATGGTCTTCGCGTGACCGGGCTCCAGGCCGTGGAGGGCGCCCAGCAGGATCGCGCTCGGCACGAACAGCCAGGCATGGGCGGTCCCCTGCTGCAGCAGGTCGGCGAACGGCGTCATGGGGCGGCCTTCATTTGAGGTAGGTCCGGACCACCTCGATCAGCTCGGCGGCGCCCCGGGCGCGCTCGGCGTCCGGTTCCGCGTCCGGGTTCACGACGTGGTGACGGATGTGGTCTTCCATCAGCTCGGCGGTCAGGCCGTTGATGGCCCCGCGCATCGAGGCGACCAGCATCAGGACGTCGGCGCAGCCGAGTTCGGCCTCCAGGGCCCGCTCGACGGCTTCCGCCTGTCCCTTGATCCGGCGCACCCGCGCCAGGAGCTTGGCCTTTTCCTTGACCGTGTGGGCCATCGCGGGCTTCCTCGTCGTAGTGACGTATAGGGGGGTACCCTATATGTGTCCAGCGGCGGACGGGCCGCCTGGCGTACGGAGCCCTAACATGAAGACGGACGACCCCTGCATCGGGGTTTGCCAGTGGGACGGGCGGACCGGCTGGTGCCTCGGATGCGGCCGCACGGTCCCGGAGATCCGCGCGTGGCGGAAGATGACGCCCTACCGGAAGACCGCTCTCGTTCGCGACCTGCCGCGGCGGATACGGCAGATCGCCGCCGCACAGGCCCAAGCCGGTCCCGACAGGACCTGACGTGGCGCGTGGACGGCAGCGTGCGCCCGGGCGCAGCTTGGCGCCGGCGGCGCCCGCACGGCTCGGCCGCCTCAAGCCGGGACGGTAGGAGGTCGAGACGGCGCCGGCCCGCCGCGTGGTCAGGACCGGCGCCTCCGGCCCGTGTCGCCGGTTTGCCGCACGCACGGCGCATGCGAACACGCGCCCATGCTCACCTATCCCGCTTTCGCCGCGGCCGCCTTGGCCGAGATCGCCGGTTGCTTCGCCTTCTGGGCGTGGCTGCGCCTCGACAGATCCCCGTGGTGGCTCGTCCCGGGGATGGCCTCGCTGGCGCTGTTCGCCTCCCTGCTGACCGTCGTGGAGAGCGGGGCGGCGGGACGCGCCTATGCGGCCTACGGCGGCATCTACGTCGTCGCGGCCATCCTGTGGCTCTGGGGCTTCGAAGGCCACCGGCCCGACCGCTGGGACATCGCCGGCGGCCTCGTATGCGTGCTCGGCAGCGCCCTCATCCTGTTCGGGCCGCGGGGCGCCTGAGCCTCCGCCGACCGCGCCGGACCGTCGTTCGGTCCGGGGCGGTCCGGGGCGGTCCGGCGCGGCCCGTTCCGTCGGCGAAGTCGTGGTTGGGGGGATGGGGGCCCCGTTCATCGAAGAACGACCTGTCCTCGTCGCGGCGCGGATGGTGATGCCGGCCGACGTCGATGTCGACGTGGTCGTGCGGCCGCCGGTCGCCGGAGCCGCCCGCGGAGGATTGGGCGGCTGCCGCCAGGGCGAAGAGGCGTCGTCTCCTGTCGGGTCTCTCCCGATGCCGGCCGAGCCAGGCTGTCGCGACGGCGTTGAGCCGCGACGGACGGTGACATTCCGCACTCCGTCGGCCGGACCGGCGACCTGACCGCCCGGCGTTTCGCCCCCGCGTCTTGTGGCCCGACGCCCGAATCGCCCATAAGGAGCACGATGAAGTCGGCGGGACGCCAGCGAGCCTTCGGGGCCTGGACGGGGTGGTGGGCGACCGTCGCCCGCGCGCTCGCGCTCGTCCTGGCGCTGGCCGTCGCTCTCCCGACCGCCGGCCTCGCCGAGGACCTGGCGTATCATCAGGGCCATCCGGGCCACGACCGGACGGAGCTGGTCATGGCGTCGGACCTGACGCCGGCCTCGGCCCGGGCGGCGGATCCCGGCATCGCCTGCCACGTCCATTGCGGCTGCCACGTGGCCATGCCGTCGGACGGCCTCGCCCCCGTTCCGCCCGCCCTGCCGTCCCGACCCTGCTACGCCCCGGTCGACGCGGCGCGCGCCTCGATCTCCCCCGACCGCCTGCCGCGTCCGCCGCGCGCCTGAGGTGACGCCGCGACGGCGCGCGTCCTGAACCCCGGGTCCGAGGCCCCGGGGCCGCTTCCTCACGTCATCGCAACGGGACCGGCCCGGAAGCCGCCACGGCACCGGCGCCCCGACGAGCAGGCATCATGCGCATTCTCCTGACCGCGGCCCTGGTGGCCGCCGGCGTCCTCGTGGGCGCCGCCGTTCCCGCCGTGTCCGGCTTCGTTCGCGGCCTCCTCGCCGCGGCCGGGTTGCCGCCGGCCCTCCACACCTTCGCCGCCGGGCCTGGCCCCGCATCGCCGGGCGAGCCCCGCCACGAAGCGGGCGGCGGCCACGACCACGACAAGGCCGCCGCCCCCAAGGCGGGCGCAGGCCACGCTCACGGAGCGCACGAGCCTTCCGAGGCCGAGGGCGCGGAGGGGCACGTCACGATGACCGCCGAGCAGATCGAGAACCAGGACATCAAGGTGGCCAAGGCGGAAGGCGGCCTGCTGTCGAGGCACATCCTCGTGCCCGGCACGATCACCCCGGACACGGACCGGATCGCCCGCGTCCCGGTCCGCGTCGTCGGCACGGTGTCCGAGATGCGCAAGCGCCTCGGCGACGACGTGCGGAAGGGGGACGTCGTCGCCGTCCTCGACAGCCGCGAGGTCGCCGACGCCAAGAGCGAGTACCTCACCGCCATGGTCCAGTCCGACCTCCAGAAGGTCAATTTCGAGCGCCAGCAGAGGCTGCTGGCATCCGCGGCGGCATCCCAGGCGGCGTTCGACAACGCCAAGGCCGTGTTCCAGGAGAACCAGCTCCGCGTCGACCTCGCCCGCCAGAAGCTCTCGGCGCTCGGCCTGAACGCCGCCGAGGTCGCCGCCGCGCAGAAACGCGACGAGGCGACGCCCAACGCCTCGACCCTGCGCCAGTACGAGCTGCGGGCGCCCATCTCCGGCCGCATCGTCGAGCGCAAGGTCGACGTGGGCACCGCCGTCGGCAAGGAGGGCGACCCGGCCGACGTCTACACCGTGGCCGACCTCTCCACCGTCTGGATCGAGCTCGCGGTGCCGACCTCGGACCTCGACGAGGTCCGGGAAGGCGCCCGGGTCACCGTGAACCGCGGCGGCCGCAGCGTGCAGGGGAAGGTGGTGTTCGTCAGCCCGCTGCTGAACGCCGACACCCGGTCCGCCCGGGTGGTGGTCTCGCTGCCCAACCAGGACATGGCCTGGCGTCCGGGGACCTACGTCACCGCCGAGGTCGAGACCGAGACGGATCGAGTGCCCGTCCGGGTGACCAAGGCCGCGCTCCAGACCGTCGAGGGCAAGCGCGTCGTCTTCGTGCGCACCGACGAGGGCTTCGAGAAGCGCGAGGTCGAGCTCGGGCGTGCGGACGACGACGCCTACGAGGTGGTCTCCGGCCTCAGGGCCGGCGAGGACATCGCGGTCGCCAATACCTTCCTCCTCAAGGCCGAGCTCGGGAAGAGCGAAGCCGGCCACGACCATTGAGGGGCCGAGACATGATCAGCCGCATCCTCGACGTCTCGGTCCGCCAGCGCTGGCTCGTGCTGCTGCTGTCGCTGCTCGCCGCCGGCTTCGGCGGCTACGCGGTGACGCAGCTGCCCATCGATGCGGTCCCGGACATCACCAACAACCAAGTGCAGATCAACACGACCGCGCCCTCGCTCGCGCCGGTCGATATCGAGAAGCAGGTCACCTACCCGGTCGAGACCGCCCTCGCCGGCATCAAGGGGCTCGAATACACCCGCTCGCTCTCGCGCAACGGCTTCTCGCAGGTCACCGCCGTCTTCGCCGAGACGCTCGACATCTACTTCGCCCGCCAGCAGGTGGCCGAGCGCCTCGCCCAGGTGAGGCGGGACCTGCCCCCCGGGGCAGAGCCCGCCATGGGCCCGATCTCCACGGGCCTCGGCGAGATCTACATGTGGTCGATCCACTACGCGAAGCCCGGCGAGCGAACGCTCTCGAAGGCGGGCGCGCCGGGCTGGCAGCCCGACGGAAGCTACCTGACCCCCGAGGGCCAGCGTCTCAGGACCGCGCTGGAGCAGACCGCGTACCTGCGCACGGTTCAGGACTGGATCATCCGGCCCCAGATCAAGACCGTGCCCGGCGTGGCCGGCGTCGACGGGATCGGCGGCTTCGAGAAGCAGTACCACGTCCAGCCCGACCCCGATAAGCTCGCCTCCCTCGACCTGTCCTTCTCGGACGTCGTCCGGGCGCTGGAGGCGAACAACGCCAACCAGGGCGCCCGCTACCTGGAGGATAACGGCGAGGGCTACGTCGTGCGCGCCGCCGGACGCCTCGAGGACATGGACGACATCGGCAACGTCGTGGTCGCGACCCGCGGCGGCGTGCCGGTCCGGATCCGGGACATCGCCGAGGTCCGCATCGGGCGCGACCTGCGCACCGGCTCGGGCAGCGAGGACGGCCAGGAGGTCGTCATCGGCACCGCCCTGATGCTGATCGGCGAGAACAGCCGCACGGTGGCCGCCGCGGTCGACGCCAAGATGGACCAGATCCGCAGGAGCCTGCCCCCCGGCGTCGCGGTCCAGACCGTCCTCGACCGGACCCGTCTCGTCGAGGCGACGGTGAGGACGGTGGTGAAGAACCTGTCCGAGGGCGCGGCCCTCGTCATCGTCATCCTGTTCCTGCTGCTCGGCAACATCCGGGCGGCCGTCATCACGGCGCTGGTCATCCCGGTGGCGATGCTGATGACCCTGACCGGGATGGTCGAGGCGAAGATCTCGGCGAACCTGATGTCGCTCGGCGCCCTCGACTTCGGCCTCATCGTCGACGGGGCGGTGATCATCACCGAGAACGCCCTGCGCCATCTCGCCGAGAAGCAACACGCCCTCGGGCGGGCCCTCGAGACCGAGGAGCGCCTTCAGACGGTGCGGGCGTCGGCCGAGGAGATGATCAAGCCGTCCCTCTACGGGCAAGCCATCATCATCCTGGTCTACGTGCCGCTCCTGACCTTCACCGGGGTCGAGGGCAAGATGTTCGCGCCGATGGCGCTGACCGTCATCATCGCGCTGGTCTCGGCCTTCATCCTGTCGCTGACCTTCGTGCCGGCGCTGATCGCCATCGTCATCACCGGCACAGTCACCGAGAAGGACAACCTCATCATCCGGGCGCTGAAGGCGGCCTACCGGCCGGTGCTCGGGGCTGCGGTGCGCGGTCCCCTCGCCTTTCTCGGGGCGGCCCTGTTGCTGCTGGTCGGGGCGGGCGTCCTGTTCACCCGGCTCGGGACCGAGTTCATCCCGCAACTCGACGAGAAGAGCATCGCGCTCAACGCCACCCGCATCCCCTCGACCTCGTTGACCCAGTCGCAGGCGATGCAGCTCAAGGTCGAGCAGGTGGTCTCCAAGTTCCCGCAGGTCGCCTACGTGTTCTCGAAGACCGGCACGGCGGAGGTCGCCTCCGACCCGATGCCGCCGAACTCCTCCGACACCTTCGTCATGCTCAGACCGCAGGAGGCGTGGCCGGACCCGAGCCTGTCGAAGGCCGACCTGCAGGCGCAGATCGAGACGGCGGTGGGGGCGCTCGCCGGCAACGTCTACGAGTTCTCGCAGCCGATCCAGCTCCGCTTCAACGAGCTGCTCGCCGGCACCCGGGGCGACCTCGCCGTGAAGGTGTTCGGCGAGGAGTTCGAGCCGATGCTGAAGACCGCCAACCAGATCGCGGCGGTCCTGAAGGGCATCGACGGCGCCGAGGACGTGAAGGTCGAGCAGACGGCGGGCCTGCCGTTCCTGGAGATCAAGATCAACAAGGCTGAGGCCGCCCGCTACGGCCTCAGCACGGGCGCCATCCAGGAGGTCATCGGCGCGGCCATCGGCGGCAAGGATGCCGGCGTCGTCTTCGAGGGCGACCGGCGCTTCCCCATCGTGGTGCGCCTCACCGACACGGTGCGCGAGGACCGCGAGGCCCTGGAAAATATCCCGGTGCCCCTGCCGCCCGGCCCGAACGGCCGTGCGCGTTCGGTCCTGCTCAAGCAGGTGGCGGGCTTCTCGGTCACGGAGGGGCCGAACCAGATCAGCCGCGAGAACGGCAAGCGCCGGGTGGTCGTCACCGCCAACGTGCGCGGGCGCGACATCGGCTCCCTCGTGGCGGAGGCGCAGGCCGAGGTCGGGCGGCAAGTGCCGTTGCCGCCGGGCTCCTTCGTGACCTGGGGCGGCCAGTTCGAGAACCTCGCCTCGGCCAAGCAGCGGCTGATGGTGGTGGTGCCGGCGTGCTTCTTCCTGATCTTCCTGCTGCTCTACTCGGCCCTGGGCTCGCCGCGGGACGCGCTGCTGGTGTTCAGCGCGGTGCCGCTGGCGCTGACCGGCGGCATCGTGGCCCTGTGGCTGCGCGGCATGCCGGTCTCGGTGCCGGCGGCGGTCGGCTTCATCGCGCTGTCGGGCGTGGCGGTCCTGAACGGGCTCGTGATGCTGACCTTCATCAAGCAGCTCGTGGCGGAGGGGCGCCCGAAGCGGGAGGCCATCCTGGAGGGCGCGATGATCCGGCTGCGGCCGGTGGCGATGACGGCGCTGGTCGCTTCGCTCGGCTTCGTGCCGATGGCCATCGCCACCGAGACCGGGGCCGAGATCCAGCGGCCGCTCGCCACCGTGGTCATCGGCGGCCTGATCAGCGCGACCCTGCTGACGCTGGTGGTGCTGCCGGCCCTCTACGCCCGCTTCGGCAGGGTCCGGCCCGCGACGGCCACGTCCCGGGCGCACCAGCCGGAGCCGGTCCACCGCGAGGCCGCAGAGTAGAGGCGTGCGGTCAGTCCTCCCGCTGGGGCGGCCTGGCCCGGCTCATGTCGCGCCGGTCGCAGGGCCGGGCCGCACGCCGGATCCCGGGGAACGGGGCCCCTCGGGGGCCCCGACCAGCTCACATGCGGTGATGGCGGTGCATATGCCGCGTCATGTGCCCGCGATGATGGTGATGGCGCATCATGTGCCCGTGGCGGTGATGGCGCATCATCCGGTGGTGATGGTGGCCGTGCATCCGGTCCATGCGGACGGAGACCACGTCCGACGGGGCGCTCACGGCGCCGGGCAGGCCGGGCGCGGCCGAGGCCGAGGTCGCGGCGCCGGCCGCGCCGAAGGCGGCCAGGACGGCGACGACCAGCAGGGACTTCCTCATAGGCGTTCCTCTCAGGGTGTCGGCGCGCCGGTCATCGCCGGCGGCTCGGTGCCGGCCAAGGACTGGTCGGCAGGGAGGCAACAGCCAAGCTCACGACACCGTTCCGCACGGCGCGCGCGCCGCCTCGGGCATGCTTAAGAGGCCGAAGGGCTCACGGACGACGCGCCACCGCGCTCGGCAGCGACCCGCGAGACCCGCGCGCAAGCGAGCGCCCGAGTGGCGTCGCGTCGGATCCGCCTCCGGCAACGGATCTGCAGGCGCCGCTGGTCCCGCCGCGGCCGATATCCGCTCCAGCGCAGGGGATGAAGGCCGGCGAGTGGCCACGAGGCGGAAGGTCAGTGTCAAGCCGCGATGGACAATCGCGTGCCTTGAGACGGCTTCGGCCGCCGGGCGGCACGAAGAATCTCGGAAGTCCCGCGGGGGCGACGGCCGGTTGTCTCCGCGCACGCAGAACACTCCGATCCCGGAGCCGGACATGCGCCGGATCCGGCCAGAATCACGCTCTCGGGACAGGCGGGCGTCACAGGGCCGATCGGGTGTCGCCACGGGCCCTGGCCGGACGGACGGGCGGCCGACCGACGATGCGGCACCCGTCTTACTCCGCGCGCCCCGCAGGGCTTCGTCCTCCCGTTGGACGGGGCGGACCTCATAAGGCGGCAGGCTCGCCGTCACGGGCGCCTGTGGGCAGGCCCGCGGGCAGCAGGTCACGCAAGACGGCATCCTGGCGGGCCTTGAGCAGGCGCAGGACCCGCGCGGCCGGCCGCTGGAATGGGCGAACGAGCCGCCGCGTGCGAAGAGGGCCGGCCGGTTTGTCCGGCCGTATCGCGCTCCGTGCGCGATCTCACGCCGGCGGGCCCGGACCCGTCGCAGGGTAGGCCGGCGGGGCGAGCCGGTCGCCCCGCCGGAGCGAATCGAGGGCTGGGTGGGGGCGGTCATGGCGGGGATACGACCGAGCAGGCGCAGGATCCTCGCGGGCGGCGGCGCCCTGGCGGCCGCCGCGCTGCTGCCGCGGGCGGCCCGGGCCGCGCCGCGGATCATCCTGAACGATGCGAGCGGCCTCAACCCGACCCCGGTGGCCCGCCACGCCGTGCTCCCGACAGGGTCGACCGAGGCCCTGATCGAGGCCGTGCGCGCCGAGATCCGGGACGCCGCCGCCGCCGGGCGGCCGGTGGCGGTCGGCGTCGCCCGCCATTCCATGGGCGGCCAGAGCCTCGCCCGCGACGGGACGGCCGTGACCCTGGAGGGCGGCCCGATCGAGCCCGACACCGCCGCCGGCCTCTACCGGGTCGGGGCCGGCGCGCGCTGGTCGCAGGTCATCCGGCAGCTCGACCGGATCGGGTTCTCGCCCGCGGTGATGCAGTCGAACAGCGATTTCGGGGTCGGCTCGACCTTCAGCGTCAACGCCCATGGCTGGCCGGCCCCGCGCGGGCCCTTCGGCTCCACCGTCCGCGCCCTCCGCCTCGTCCTGGCCGATGGCAGCCTCGTCACCTGCTCCCGCACCGAGAACGCCGAGCTGTTCGGGCTGGCGATGGGCGGCTACGGCCTGTTCGGGATCGTGGTCGACCTCGTGGTCGAGATGGTGCCGAACCGCCTCCTGACGCCGACCTTCGCGGTGATGCCGGCCGCGGAGTTCGCGCCGGCCTTCGTGGCGGCGGTGGAGCGCGACCCGCGGCTGCGGATGGCCTACGGCCGCCTCTCGGTGGCGCAGGCCGGGTTCTTCGAGGAGGCGATCCTCGTCACCTACGCGGAGGCGGAGCACCCGCCGCAGGTCCTGCCCGCCGCGGCCGCGCAGGGGGCGTTCTCGGCGGTCTCGCGGGAGATCTACCGCGCCCAGGTCGGCAGCGAGTTCGGCAAGCGCGCCCGCTGGATCGCCGAGACCCGGCTCAACCCGACGCTCGACCCCGGCCTCGCCACCCGCAACAGCCTGATGAACGAGCCGGTGGCGAACCTCGCCTCGCGCGACCGCAACCGCACCGACATCCTGCACGAGTATTTCGTCCCGCCCGAGCGGTTCGACGCGTTCCGCGCCGCCTGCCGGGAGATCATCCCGGGCTCGGGCTGCGACTGCCTCAACGTGACCCTGCGCTACGTGGCGGCGGACCCGGACTCGACGCTGGCCTACGCGCCTTCTCCCCGCATCGGTGCCGTGATGTCGTTCTCGCAGGGGCTCACCCCCGGCGACGAGGCCGCGATGATGCGCATGACCGAGGCCCTGATCGAGCGCGTCGTGGCGCTCGGCGGGGCCTATTACCTGCCCTACCGCCTGCATGCCCGGCGCGACCAGATGGCCCGGGCCTATCCCAGGCTCGACGCCTTCGTGGCGGCCAAGCGCCGGTACGATCCCGGGCTGCTGTTCCGGAACGCCCTCTGGTCGACCTCCATGGCCTGACCGCGCAAGGATCCGCTCATGAGACCCACACCCCCACAGGCGGCCGCCCTCGTTTTCGCGGCCATCCTGCTGTTCGCCGCCGCCACCGACTACGTCCCGGCCTTCCGGGACGCGGAGGGCCGCGTCTTCGGCCTGTTCCGGCTCGACGTCTACAAGGACGCGCTCCACCTCGCCTCCGGCCTGTGGGCGCTCGCCGCCGCCCTTTGGTCGCGGCACGCCGCCGTGACCTTCCTGCGGGCCTTCGGGGCGATCTACCTCCTCGACGGCGTGGTCGGGGTGATCACCGGATCGAGCTTCCTCGACCTGTCGCTGTTCCTGAAGGGCTTCCAGGACAGCCCGCTCCTCTCGAACGGCCCGCACCTGAGCCTCGGGCTCGCCGGCGTGGTGCTCGGCTGGTGGCCGTGGCGCGCCGCCGCGGCGGGCGCGGCGTGAGCCCCCGTCCCGCCCGTCGCCGCCGGCGGGCCGCCCGCTGGGCGGCCGCCGGCCTGGCCCTCCTCGCGCTCGTCTGCGCCCTGCCGGTCGCGGCGATCGAGGGGGGCTGCGCGGTCGCGCCCGATCCCACCCTGCAGGAGCGTGCGGGGGGCAGCTCGCGCTTCGGGATCGCCGCCGACGGCTACAAGCGCGCGGCCGGCGACAGCTACCTGACCTTCCCCGAATGGGACATCGTCCACGCCTACGCGGACCTCGCCGGGGTGACGCGATCCGCCTCGGAATCGGCCTTCGACTACTGGGCGGCGACCACCGGCTTCTGGACGAGCCTGTGCGGGGCGACCCGGGCGGCCGGGCGCACAGGCGACGTCACCGCGGGCCAGAAGGTCACCAACTACGTCATCGGCCTCAGCTTCACGGCCGAGATGCTGATCCAGGGCGCCTACGAGCGCACCGTCGGGGCGCTGACCGCGTGGTGGCGGGGGCCCGAGCCCACGGAGGAGGACCGGTTCAACGCCCGGCTGCTCGCGGATTACGCCGTGTTCCTGCGCCAGACCCCCTGGTACCGCTACCCGTTCGACGCGGAGCTGTCCCGGCTCTGGCGCGATGTCCCGTTCACGCCGTCCCTGCGGGCGGTCGAGCGGCGCGGCGCGCTCTCGCTGCAATACGGGGTGAAATGGGCCTACGCCCAGGGGATCGCGTGGCTCGCCGGGATGGACCCGGCCGGCCTGACGATCCGCAGCGTCGTGGCGGGGCTCGACGCCGCCGACGCGGCCGCCGACCCGCGCATCACCCGCCTCGGCCCCGTCCCGGCCGGCGATGGCGGACCGGCCGCCCTGATCGAGACGCCGCGCTACCGGGCCTTCACGGAGATCCTGCGGGGCCTGGGGGCGCGCGGCCGGACCGTGCTGGAGATCGCCGGCAACGACCGGATCCTCACCACCGTCCTCCTGCCGCCGGGCCGGACGGTCGCCCTCGCCGGGGCCGAGCCGCTGTTCGCGATGCCGATCCAGTCCGAGCCGGGCTGGCAGCGCGTCGGCTACGACACCGCGGTGGAGCAGCTCGTCGAACAGATCCGCGCCGTCGAGGCCGCGGGGGGCCGGTTCGAGCATGCCTACGATTACTGATCGGCGCCCCCGGCGCGGCCTGCCGGTCGCCCCGGCGGCGGCGGCGCTCGCCGGGTGGCTCGGCGTGACCGCGCTGACCGCCCTCGCGGTCCAGCCGGAGACCGTGGTGGCGCTCGGGAACCCCGCCGCCCTGGCGGCCGCCGACGACGGGGCCCTGGTCTCGGCCGGCCGCGCGTATCTGGTGATCCGGCCCGCCGCGCCGGGCGCGGTCCGGCGCCTCTACGCGGGGGGCGCCTGGCTGGTCCTGCCGGCCCCCGGGACCGGCTGCCTCGGCGCGCGCTGAGGGCGGTGCTCAGTAGGGATCGGACCGCTCGAGGATCTCCTGCCCCATCAGCACGCAGCTCCCGGGCATCGGCGCGTAGATCAGCCGGATCCGATAATCGCCCTTGTCGATGCTGCCCTCCGCCTCGATCACCTGGAAGCGCCGCGTCCCGACCAGGGACGCGACGGTGCCGACGGACCGAACGGAAGCGGGATCGACCGTGGCCCGCGCGTCGCCGTCGCTGTGGAAGCGCAGCAGCTTGAGGGCCTGCCGCTCGGCCTCGGCCGCGCAGGGCGGCGCGGGCGCCGCGACCGCGGCGGTCGCGGCCGGCCCCGTCGCCGCGATCAGCGCCAGCGCCCGCAGGATCCGTCTCATCGGCACGTGACTCCGTATTCGTGGACCTCGGGCAGGTCCCCGTCGCCCGTCGTGGTCACCGAGAGCGCGCCAGCGGCCCCCGCATACCGGAAGCTGCAATAGGCGAGGCCCGTCCCGGAACAGCCGTCGACCTCGATCACGCCGCGCCGGGCGAGGTCCCGCTCCCGCGCATCGTCGCTCGGCGGACCCTTCACCGGCGTCCAGCCCGCGGCGATCAGCGCCGCCCGGGCCGTGTCGATCGGCTGGCCGCGGATGGCGGGGACCGCTCCGCGGCCGCCGCAGACGGATTCGACCGCAGGAAGCGGCTCCAGGGACAGGGTCCCGTCCGGTCGCAGGGTCAGGTCGCCCACCGGAGAGGGCGGCAGGTCGCCGTCCCAAAGGCGCACGCCGCCGGCGCGCGCCGCGATCCGGCCGACCGCGCCGGTCCGGCCGGCGCCGTACACGAGGGCGACGAGGCGCGTCCCGTCGAAGAGGCCGACATTGCCGTCCGCGATGAAGCAGGTGCCGCTCGTCCCCTGCTGCAGGTCGCTGGCGAAGCTGACGGCCCGGTAGCGGCCCAGCGCCGCTTCGCCGGTGACGAACCAGTCCCGGGCGGCCACGGCCTGCGCCGCCTCCGATTGTGCCGGGACGACCTCGCCCGGGCAGCCGGCCTGGCGCCCCGCCCCGCCCGGGGCCCGCGGCAGCGCGGCGAGGGGCACGAAGCGCAGGTTCTTTACGGCGGAGGCGACCCGCGGCGCCGGCGGCCCGTCCTGCGCCCCGGCCGGCTCGGCGAGGGGCAGGCCGAGCATCAGGCCGAGGGCCAAGGCGGGTGCCCGGCCGGCTCGGCCGATGCGCGGGCGCCGAGGAGCTTCCCCGGCTGCGCCACGGCCTGCGCGCAGCCGAAGGCCGGCGTCACCCGGATGGCGGCTGCGGGCCGGGTCCGGCAAGGGGGCGTCCGGTCTCATCGTCACTTCCCGTTCGGGTCGCCCGCGCGCGCCGGCGGGCGCGACCCCGGTTCCGTCCCGGCCGCCGGAACCGGGTCGGGCGGCGGATAGGCGGGGTCTGTCAGGCAGGTCGAGAGCCAGGTCTCGGCCTCGGCGTCCGAGGCCAGCTCGACATCGAGGACGGCCCGAGGGCCCGCGGGCGCCGTCGTCGCGCTGGCAGTCGCGGCCGCCGGGGCGGCAGGCCGCGTCCAGCGGCCGGCGGGGTTTTCGGGACCCGGGCATTCCGCGTCGTCGCCCCCGCCGATCGTGCAGGTCGCGACCGTTCGCACGGCGCCGTCGACGACCCGCCCGACCGTGCGCGTCTCGGTGGTGTGCCCGCTCGCCCAGTCGTCGGACAGCGTGCAGACCCGGTCGCCGTTCTGGAAGCGCCGGCTGCCGAAGCAGCCGTAGACCCGATCCTGCCCGACGGGCAGGAAATAGCAGGCCGTGTCGAACCCCGCGAAGGGGCCGCCGGTGAACCGTGCCGCGAAGGCCCGCTGGCGCAGCGCCGCCGCGATCCAGTGCGGCCGGGCCGGATCGCTCTTCGCGCGGCCGGACAGGTCCTCGGTCCGGGCCCGGATCGCCCCCAGCACGATGGTGCGCGCGTCGGCCGCGTCCAGGTCGCCGAGCCACGTGTCCCGGGCCGCCACCCAGCGCTTCTGGCTGGCGATCAGCATCGCCCGGATCTCGGCGTCGTCCGTGCCGTGCAGGAGGCCGGCATAGGCCGAACCCAGGGCGGCATCGGCTTTCCGGAGCGCCGCGTCGGCGCAGATCATGCGCTCGAGCGGGCTGGCCGCCCTACGGCAGTCGATCGCCCGGGCCGCAGACGGCGCCAGGAGGGATGCGGCGACGGCCGCCACCAGGAGCCGCGTCACGGCCGGCCTCGCACTGAACGGCGCATCTGAACCTCGCATCCGGACCGCGCGCCCGGGCAGCGCCGCGGAGCCACGCCGCTCCCCCGTGACAGGCCGCGGGGTGCGGGCGGACGCCCGCAGCCGCGCGCCATCCGGGCCCTACTGCACCGCGGCATCGACGACGCGGCACAGGTTCTGGTCGACGTCCTGACCGATCTGACCGGCCTGCACCATGAAGAGGGCGTCGACCCGGCTGCCCGTCCCGGCCTTGCGCACCACGACCCGCAGCGTCTGCGGTCGCCCCGAGCCGGACGTCTCCTGCTGGGCCGTCAGGGTCCCGAGCTGCTTCTCGACGTGCACGCCCACGAAGCCTTCGGCCAGGACCGCCCGCGTCACCCGGTCGAACGCGGCCTTGGGGCTGACCGAGGGGAAGATCATCCACGTCTTGTAGGTGATGGCCTGAAGCATCGGCGTCCCCTCGCTCCGGTAATGGTCGCGGCATGTCTCCGCCGCGGCCGCCGGGAGCGCCAGTGTGGACAGGATTGCCGCGTGGACGAACGCGGTTTGCATCGATCCCATGGGGCGCCTCTCACTTCGTTCTGGCGTGGACTTGGCGGACCTGCGCGGCCGGGTCCCGGTCGGGCGTCGATCCGTACGGGTGCGGGAGGCCGGTCCGCGCCGGCCGGCCCCCCGCAGGGTCTCAGAGCTGCGGCGCGGCCGGTGGCCGGGGGCGCGGCGGCGGCGCCATCTCGCGCGGTGCCGGGGGCTCGGTCCGCGGCGGCGCGCCGGACGCGGCCGCCTCCGCCTTCGGAGGCTCAGCGACCGGCGCCGGCCGCGGGGCCGCGACCGAGCCGCGGACCGTGTCGCGCAGGAAGTCGCCGGTGCTGGTGCCGGCCTCCCGGGACGCCGGAGCCGGCGCCGCCCGGGCCGCCGGTGCGGCCTGGCCGCTGCCGCCGTCGCGCGGCACCGGCACCTGCGACACCGCCGGGGCCCGGCGGGGCTCGCCCGGCGGCACGGTGATCCGGAACGTGTACGGCACCGTGGACCCGTCCCCGAAGGTGACGGCGACCGACAGGGTGTCGAGGCCGGAGAAGTCGGTGCGTGCCGTGTAGTAGAGCGACATCGCATCCTTCTTGGCGTCCTCGCAGCCGTCCGGCTGTCGGATCTGCGCCCCGGTCTCGTCGACCTTGCCGCTGAGGATCCGGAATTCCCGCCGCTGCTCGATGCGCCCG
The DNA here is from genome assembly GCF_900116795.1 of Methylobacterium sp. UNCCL125. Lineage (NCBI taxonomy): Bacteria > Pseudomonadati > Pseudomonadota > Alphaproteobacteria > Hyphomicrobiales > Methylobacteriaceae > Methylobacterium > Methylobacterium sp. UNCCL125. Next base: position 72,107 of record NZ_FPBW01000008.1, read on the forward strand.
CCGCGCGGCGGCCTGACGAGTTCGATCGTGGCCGCGCGCGAGCGGCACCCCTGCGTGGCGAAGTAGTAGGTGAAGCCCTGGAGGAAGATCCGCTGGCCGGGGCGCGCGGTCTTGTTCTCCACCTCCGCCCGGGCCGGCAGGGCGAGGCAGAGCGGCAGGCAGAGCGCTGAGCCGAGTGCCGACCCGAGGGCCAGGACGCCGGCGCCGGTGCGCCGTCGCGGTCGGGTCGGTGCTGCGGATCGGGGAGCGTTCGGAAGGTGCTGATGCACGGGCCTCGTCCTCGGCTTGGCGATGGGGGGGGCGGCCTCCGCCGCAGGGCTGACCGTCCGCGGCGCGTCAGAGCTGCGGCGCGGCGGGCGGGCGCGGCGGTGCCAGTTGCTGTGGCGGCAGCGCGGGCGGTGCGGGCGTGCCGGATACGGGCGCTGCGGCCTCTGCAGCCTTCGGGGGCGGCGAAGCCGGTGCCGGCCGGCCGGCCGGGATCGCGCCGCGGACCGCGTCGCGCAGGAAGTCGCCGGTGCTGGCCTCCTGAGGCGCCGGAGCCGGAGCCGCTCGCTCGGCCGGAGCGGCGCGCGCCGTCGGGGCCGGCCGCGAGAGGCCCGCGTCGCGGGGGGCGGGTGCCTGGGACACCGCCGGCGCCCGCCGGCCTTCGCCCTCGGGCACCGTGATCCTGTAGGTGTAGGTCGCCTCCTCGCCGGTGACGAAGGTGACGATCACCGACACCGTGTCCAGGCCGGAGAAATCGGGCCGGGCCGTGTAGTAGAGCGCCCGCGCGTCCCGCTCGACATCCTGGCAGCCGTCCCGCGACGGGGTGCCGTCGGTGTTCCGGCCGAGGACCAGGAATTCGCGCCGCTGCTCGATGCGTCCGCCGCGGGGCGGCGTGACCAGTTCGACCGCGGCTGCCGGAACCGACGGGCAGCCCGGCCGGGTCTCGTGGGTGGCGTAGCCGTCGAGGCGGATCCGCTGTCCGGGGCGCGCGGTCACGCTCGTGGATCCGGCGAGCGCCGGCCCCGCGAGGCAGAGCCCGAGGAGGCCGAGGAGGCCGAAGAGGAAGCCGAAGCCGGGTCGCCCAGGCCGCACGACCCCGGCCGCTCTCGACTTCGGGACGCTGTGTGCCATGGGACTCCTCCTCGGCCTGCGGGACGGGCGGTCGTGGACCGCGGGCGGGACGCTCACTTCGGGTCGGAGCGCTCCAGGACCGGCTTGCCGCCATCGGTGCGGAACCGGACCGCGTAGGTGCTGTTCGTCGACTGGGCGTTGCACGTGATGACCACCGGGCCGCCCATCGGGTTGGGCAACTCGCAGGTGCCCTTCACCTTGATGGTGGACTGGTCGCGCTCGGCGTACATCAGCTCGTCGATGGGCTGGCGCAGGGTGCCACCCGCGACGAGGCCCTTCGCCGAGGCCAGGAACGCCATGGCCTTGCCGTCGGTGGTGCCGAAGATGAACCCGGCCTTCGGGCTCCCGACGACGGAGGTGTTCACCGCACCCGAGGCGCAGAGGGCGGTGAGGTCCTCCCCGTCCATCACCAGGGATTCGCAGCGGCCCTTGAAGGACAGCTTCAGGAACGTGCCCGGCGGCGGGTCCCGCGCCTCCGCGGTGTCGCGGGGCGCGGGCGGTGGAGACGGTGACTGCGACGGCGGCGGCGGCGTGTCGGGCGGGGCCGGAGCCCGCGCTTCGGCGGGCCGATCGCGGGAAGGCGCGGTCCCGCCGTCCCGCCGGTCCCAGCCGCCGCGAGGCTGGCCGGGCTGCCAGACGCAGAGACGGACGCCGTCATTGTCCCAGCAGGGGCCGCTCGGGGACAGGGCGCCGAGGGATTCGGCGGCGCGCAGGCCACCGGACGACCCGTTCCAGAAGGCGGTGGCCTTCAGCGGGTTCTGCGGGTCGCGGACGAGCTGCGCCACGACGTCGAGCTTGCTCCCGGAATAGGAGCGGATCTCGAAGCCGCGGGCACCGGTCTGCCCGGTCTCCGCCCGGAACTGGCAGGCCCCGTCGAGGCGGACATCGCCGGCGACCTCGAGGTAGCAATCGGCGGTCCGCGGCGCGCCGGCCTCGGGCGCCGCCGCGGGAGCCCCGCCGAAGCCGGGGCGGCCCTCGCCGACCTTCCAGGCGCAGACCCGGCTCCGGGACCCGGTCCAGCAGGCGCCCTCCGACGTGACGCCGTCGGCGGGGCCGTCCTCGGGCTTGCCGCCGGGCTCCCGGTTCCAGGTCGCCGTGCCCCGGCCCGGCGCCGTCACCGACACGACCACCCCGTCGCGCAGGTAGCCGTTGTCGTAGGTGGCGAGGCGGAACCCGCCCACGCCGTAGCTGCGCGCATCGGTCAGGAACTCGCAGACCCCGTCGATGACGGTCCTGCCGTCGGCCGCGAAGAAGCAATCGGCCTTGCGGACCTTGATCTGCGCCTGCGCGGCGGCGGGCAGGAGGAGGCCGGCCAACAGGGCGGCGGCGAAGAGGGCGAGGCGGCGCCCGGCCCGAGGGGCCGGGAACCGCGCAGGATTCGAACGGCGGCGGGGGGCCATGGCCGTCTCCTATGGATTGCCGAGGAGGCGGCGGGCCGCCTGGATGGTGCGGTCGTTGCGCTGGTCGACGACGCGGCCCTGGTAGAGATTCCGGTCGGCGAGGCGTTGCTGGAGCGCGGCCCAGAAGCCGACGCCCCATTTGTCCTGCTCGAGGTTCTGCAGGATCTCGGTGGACTTGAGTTCGAGGGCGCGGATCGTCATGTCGGCCGCCTTGCCGGGATCCCGCTGCAGGCCGGCGCCGCCGATATCGAACAGGAACGCCGCCGAGGCCGCCGCGGGGGCGAAGGAGGCCTCGCCCGCGAGGCGCTCCAGATACCGCCGCGCCAAGAGGCCGTCGGGGGCGGTGATCCGCTGCTCCGTGTTCGCCGGCGACAGGAGCAGCGCGTAGAGATACTGCGCCACCGAGACCCCGCTCTCCGCCAGGCTCCTGAGCTTCGCCTCGTCGGCGGCGTTGGTGGTCGCGCTCTTGAACAGCGCCATCAACGCCTCGACGCTCGGCGCGGAGGCGGGCGGTGTCGCGGGCGGCGGCGTGCCCGGCTTTCCGGGGCCGGAATTGCCCGCCCCGGAATTGCCCGCCCCTGGATTGCCGGTCCCCGGATTGGTCTGCGGGCCGGCGGCCCTGCCGGCCAGCGCCTGCACGGCCGCGCGCGTCTGCGGCGTCGCCGACCCGTCGGCGGGGCCCGTGTAGAAGCCGCGCTTCGCGAGATTGCGCTGGATCGCCGCCACGAGGTCGGGGGGCTGGCGGCCGAGCTCGTCCGTGAAGGTGCTGACCGCCAGCGGCAGCTTGGCCGCCACCGTGTCCATGTAGAGATCGGCGGCCTTCTGCGGATCGCGCGGGACGCCGCTCTCGGCATCGGTGTAGCAGCCGGCGATCCAGTAGAGCGTCGACCAGGAATCGAGATAGGCGTTCCGGGCGGCGACCGGGTTCGCGTGGAAGGCCAGCCCGTAGCGGCAGCCCCGCTTGAGATCGTATTGGCCGCGGCCTCTGTTGAGCAGGAGTTCGGTCATGCCGCGCTGGGCCCCGGGGAAGCCGAGGTCGGCGGGCTTCTGGTAGTAGGTCAGGGCCTTGGCGGCGTCGGGCTTGACGGGATTCTTGACGTAGAGCGCGGCCCATTCGGGATTGTAGAGGGCGCCCATGAACGAGCGGGCGCTGACGTCGCCGGCCTCGGCACCCGCCTTGAGCTTCTCGAAGGCGGCCCTGTCGCCGTCCTTGCCGGCCTTGTCGAGCAGATCGAGATAGAGCTTCTCGTTCTCCTTGCTGTCGGCAGGCTTGCCCCACTCGCCCGCGGGCTTCAGCAGCGCGAGGGCGAGTCCGGCCAGGAGCGCGACCGCGGCCTGGGGCAGGACCAGCCAGGCGAGGCGGTAGCGCGCATCCGCGTACCAGAGCGTCGCGTGCGCCCGGAGCCGGTCGGTCCCGATCAAGACGCCGCTCATGACTTGGCTTTCATGTAGGCGCGCAGGGCCGTGATGACCGCCGGATTGCGCGTGTTCTCGACCGGGAGCGTGTAGAAGCCGCGGGTGGTCAGTTCGGCCTGGAGGGCGCCCCAGAACCCGTCGCTCCAGTGCCCCGCCTCGGGGAACAGCAGCCAGAAGGTGATCTGGTCGTCCTTGAGGTCGATGCCCCGCAGGGCGAGGGCCGCGGCCTTCCGGGGATCCTTGGCGACGTTGCCGTAGCCGGAATCGTAGAGCACCGCGGCCTCGCCCGCCGCCATGCCGTGCCCGGCGGCCGCGGCGCGCTCGTAGGCGGCCACGGCGACCTGCGCGTCCGGCGCGAAGACGTCGCCCTTGTTCATCACCGGGTTGAACAGGCGCGCATAGGCGGTGAGCGCGTCCGCGTCCCCGGCATCGGCCCGGCCCTTGAGCTCGGCCAGCTTCCGCCGGTCGCCGGCCCGGGCGGCGGTCGCGAGGGCGATCACCTCCGGATCCGGGCCCTTGGGCGCCATCCGCCGCGGCTCGGGCCGCGGGGTCGCGACCGTGTTGGTGATCCCCGCCTCCACCTGGAGGGCCGTGATGATCCCGGGATTGGGCCGCCCGTCCACGGGGCCGATATAGCGACGCTGCTCGGCCAGATGCCGCTGGAGGCCCGACACCAGGGCGGGGTTCTGCTGGCCGAGATTGTTGATGAAGGCGTCCATCGTCGGCCGGTGCTTGCGCCACAGCACCGCGGTCACCAGCCCCCCGGCCCGGACCGGGTCCTGCGGCAGGCCGCTCTCGGGCTCCACGTAGCAGGTGGCGAGCTTGACGGTGAGCCGCTCCTCGCCGGTGATCGTGCGCTCGAGCGTCTCGGGATCGTCGAACCAGGTCTGGGCGAGGCGGCAGCCGCGCCGGAGGTCGCGGTTGGGGTTGGCCGGATCGAGCAGCACGTCCGCGAGGCGCGCGACCGCCAGGAGGTCGCCGATCGCGGCGCCCGGTCCGTAGAGGGCGGCCGCCCGGGCGAAATCGTTCGGCGCGGGCTTGCTGGGGAAGTAGGCGGCGGTCAGCGGGTCGTAGAGCGTCCCGAGCTTGGTCGCGGCGTCGATCTGGCCCCGGGTGGCCGCGGCGGTCAGCGCGTCGAACGCCGTGCGGTCGCCGTCCTTGCCGGCCCGGTCGCGCAGGGCGCTCAGCTCGGCGATCCGCGCCTTCGAGGCGGTGGCCGGCTGACCCCAGACGCCCTGCGCGGCCAGCGCCATGCACAGGCCCGCCACCGCGCAGGTCACGGCCTGCGGCAGGGCGAGCCAGGCCAGGCGGTAGCGGCGATCGTCGTACCAGAGGGTCGCGTGCGCGCGCAGCCAGTCCTCGCTTGCGATGCTCATGGCCGCGACGGCTCCCGGGCCGTCACGACAATGCGGCGGGGCGCGGGGCGCCGCCGCCGAGCGCCCGCTCGAAATCCACGAGCTCGAACTGGCCGTAATCGCCCAGGGGATCGCTGGCGAGCCGCATCGCCTGGGCCTCGCGCAGGCGCTCCAGGAGGGTGCGCATCGCGCGGGCATTCGCCCAGTCGTGCCGCTGCGCGCGCTGCTCGACCCACGGGATCAGCAGGGTCTCGAAGCGCGGCGGCAGCCGGAAGGATTGCCGCGACGCCATCAGGCGCAGGATCTCGACGAGGTCGTAAGGATCGTAGGCCGGGAATTCGACGGTCTTGGTGAAGCGGCCGGCGAGGCCGGGATTCGTGTCGATGAACCGGGCCATGTCGTCGGTGTAGCCGGCGACGATCACGATGATCCGGTCGCGGTTGTCCTCCATGAACTTGAGGAGGGTGTCGATCGCCTCCTTGCCGAAGTCGCCCCCGCCCCCGCCGCCCTCGGCCAGGGTGTAGGCCTCGTCGATGAACAGGATGCCGTCGAGGGCCTCGCGGCAGCGCTCCAGGGTCTTGGCCGCGGTCTGGCCGACATAGCCCGCCACCAGCCCGGCCCGGTCGACCTCGACCACGTGCCCCTTCCGCAGGACGCCGAGCGCCCGGAAGATGTCGCCCATGATGCGCGCCACCTCGGTCTTGCCGACGCCGGGCGGGCCGGTGAACACCATGTGCTGGCTCACCGCGCCGACCTCGATGCCCTCGGCGCGGCGCCGCGCATCCACCAGCACCCGCGCCACCACGCCCTTCACCTCCACCTTGACCGGCGCGAGCCCGATCATCGCGTCGAGGCGGGCCATGACCTTCCGGGCGGCGTCCATGTCGACCGCGCCGCCGGCCTGGCGGCCGAGGGCCGCGGCGATGTCGGCGGGTTCGAGCCGGTTGATGTCGCCGCCGGGGCTGGCGGCGAGGCGCAGCGCCTGCGCCTGGCGGGCCTTCTCCAGCACCGTCCGCATCTCGCGGGCATTGGCCCAGTCCTCGGCCTTGGACCGGGCGCCGACATAGGCCGCGAGGTCCTTCTCGAACCCCTCCGGCATGACGAAGCCCTGGCCGGCCGCCATGCGCTTCAGGATCTCGGCGAGTTCCGGCGGGCTGTAGGGCGGGAACTCGACGGTCTTGGTGAAGCGGCTGGCGAGCCCCGGATTCGTGTCGATGAACCGGCGCATGTCGTTGGTGTAGCCGGCGACGATCACGATGATCCGGTCGCGGTTGTCCTCCATGAACTTGAGGAGGGTGTCGATCGCCTCCTTGCCGAAGTCGCCCCCGCCCCCGCCGGCGGCGGCCAGGGTGTAGGCCTCGTCGATGAACAGGATGCCGTCGAGGGCCTCGCGGCAGCGCTCCAGGGTCTTGATCGCGGTCTGGCCGGCATAGCCCGCCACCAGCCCGGCCCGGTCGACCTCCACGACGTGGCCCTTGCGCAGCACCTTCAGCGCCTTGAAGACGTTGCCGAGGATCCGGGCGACCTCGGTCTTGCCGACGCCGGGGGGCCCGGTGAACACCATGTGCTGGCTCATGGCCGCCACCGGCAGGTTCTGGGCGCGGCGCTGCTGCTCCACCTGCATCCGGGCGATGACGCCCTTCACCTCCAGCTTCACGGGGTCGAGGCCGACCATGCCGTCGAGGGTCGCGAGCGCGGTGGCCAGGAGGTCCTTCTTCTCCGCGCCCGCGCCGTCGTCCACGAAGCGGATCGGGCGGATCCTGCGGCTCGCCCGGGCCTGGTCCAGGGCGCGCCGCGTCGCCTCGATCCGCGCCGGGATGTAGCTCGCCGCCAGGAGGCCCCCGACGAGGCCGCCGAGGATCAGGCCGTTGCGCAGCAGGGCCGCGGGCGTCGCGGCGAGCGGTCCGAGCAGGTCCGGCCGCAGGGCGACCAGCAGGCCGGTGGCACCCAGCACGATGACCGCGAAGAGCGCGACCGGATGCTTGTCGAGGCGTTCCATGGACGTGACAAACCTTGGTGCTGGCCGTGGTGCTGAACGGGCGCGGGGCGTCCCGCGATCGTCTCGCCGTCAGGCGTCCTCGCCGGTGGCGCGGAGCAGATCGACGATCTCCAGGCGGCGCAGGTCGCCGCCCTGCAGGGCGACCCGGGCGGCCTGGGCCTCGCGGGCCTTCTCCAGGAGGGTCCGCATCTCGCGGGCGTTCGACCAGTCCTCGGCGCGGGACCGCTGCGCGAGCCAGGGGGTGAGCGCCGCCTCGAACCCCTCGGGGAGCGCGAATTGCTGCCGGGCCGCCATGCGCTTCAGGATCTCGCAGAGATCCTTCGGGCTGTAGGGCGGGAATTCGACGGTCTTGGTGAAGCGGCCGGCCAGTCCCGGATTGGTGTCGATGAACCGGCGCATGTCGTTGGTGTAGCCGGCGACGATCACGATGATCCGGTCGCGGTTGTCCTCCATGAACTTGAGGAGGGTGTCGATCGCCTCCTTGCCGAAGTCGCCCCCGCCGCCGCCGCCGGCGGCCAGGGTGTAGGCCTCGTCGATGAACAGGATGCCGTCGAGGGCCTCGTGGCACTTCTCCAGGGTCTTGGCTGCGGTCTGGCCGACATAGCCCGCCACCAGGGCCGCGCGGTCGACCTCCACGAGATGCCCGCGGCGCAGCACCTCGAGGGACCGGTAGATCTCGCCGATCGCCCGGGCGACCTCGGTCTTGCCGACGCCGGGAGGCCCGGTGAACACCATGTGCTGGCTGATCGCCGCCACCGGCAGGCCCTCGGCGCGCCGCCGCTGCTCCAGTTCCAGCCGCGCGATCAGGGCGTTGACCTCGCGCTTGACCGGCGCGAGCCCGACCATGTTCTCCAGATTCGCGATCACGGCCTCGGGAGACCGGGCCTCCACGACCCGGCGCGGCGCCACGATCAGGCGCGGCAGGGCGAGCAGGCCCCCGGCCGGCTGCCCGAGGCCGGCCTCCGCCTTGCGGGCGGCCGTCGCGGTCGCGGCGAGGCCCAGCGCCGCCAGCAGGGCGACGGCGATCCCGATCGCCGCCCTCCACCGCAGCTCCGCTCCGGCGGCGTTCCACCAGGCGACCGGGCCGTAATCGGTGCTCAGCAGGAGCGGCGTGAGGACCGCGACCACGAGGCCGGAGACGACGAAGGGGAGGATGGCGGATTTCGACATCCGTCAGCCTCCGCAGGGCTTGCTGGTGTTCCAGATCACGGGGATCCGCTTGACGCCCGCGGTGGTATCGACCGTCAAACCCGGGGTCAGCTCGACGAACACGTCCTTGGCGGCGCCCTCGATGACGATCTCGCCCTTGCCGGCCTCGTAGGGGGCCGGGAACGGGACCGCGATGTTGATCGGCCCGTCGGTGATGTTGAAGGCCGGCGACAGGTAGTTCCCGGCGCGGATGCGCACCACGCCGCCGGCATCGGCCTTCGTCTTCGACAGGCGCATCAGGCCCAGGGGCGCCCGGCAGGCCTTGGCTTCGGCGACGATCTTGTCCTTCTCGTCGGCGGGCAGGGTTTCGGCGGCCTTGTCGATCTGGCCCGTCTTGACGAGGTTCAGGGCCGGCCGCTCGGCCGTCCCGGCGGTCTCGCCGCCGCCCGAGAGCAGCACGCCCGCGACGGCGCCCGCTGCCACCAGCCCGCCCACGATCGCGATGAGGCTCGGCGACAGGGCCGGCTTGGCGGATGCCGCCGGGCTCGGGGCCGCGTGGGGACCGGACAGCCTGTCCTGAGCCTGCCGCTCAGCATTCTGGCGCTCGACTTCCGACATCCAGCAGGCCCCCGAACATGGAACGACGTAATTCGTGCGCCGCATCGGCACGCACGACAGGACAAACAGCCTTGATGTTTTTGGAAAGATTCAAAAGAACCGGCGGCCGATGCCTGTCATCATGACGGGCTGACTTCTAGGCATGCGGAAAAAACCGGTCTACTAGTGTATCTGACCTATCGTCGCACCCTTGACAGGGCCTGGATTTCATCCGGCATGGCCCTGTGCTGGGGACGTCGTGGGGAAAGATTCCGATGCTGCGATCGGGAGTGGAATGAACGGCTCCGCGCGCGAGACCCTCATCGTCGCCGACGATCATCCGCTGTTCCGCGAGGGCATGCGGCGCATCACCGAACGGCTCTATCCCCAGGCCCTCGTCCGGGAGGCCGCCACGATGGAGCAGGTCCTGGCAATGGCCCGCACCGGGCCGCCGCCCCGGGCGTTCTTCCTCGACCTTCTGTTCCCCGGCCTCGATCCCCGGCACTCCATCGGAGCGCTGCGCGTCGAGTTCGAGCGGGCCTCGATCGTCGTCGTGTCGATGACCGACGACGAGGGCCTGATCCGGACCGTCATGGCCGAGGGCGCCGACGGCTTCATCGGCAAGGCGTTGCCGGCAGCGGAGATCGCCCAGGCGATCGCGGCGATTCGCGACGGGGAGTTCGTGATCCGGCGAAGCCCCGTCTCGGGCCTCGCCCTACCGCGCGGACCGCTCCCGCCCCTGACGCAGCGCCAGCGCGACGTGCTGCGCCTCGTCGCCCGGGGGCACACCAACAAGGAGATCGCCCGGGAACTGGACATCTCGCCCTTCACCGTCCGCATCCACGTCTCGGCGCTCCTGCGGGCCCTCGACGTCACCTCCCGTTCCGCGGCGGCCGCGAAAGCCGCTACGGCCGGTGTCGGTGAATGAGGGGGGCGGGGCGGCGGCTGCGGCGCGTCCGATCGTACACCTGTCCGAATGTCGCCGTCGCGGACCCCGTGGCAAGGGCCGGGGCATGAGGCGATCGAGACACGGGGTCGGACGTGCGGCCCGCATGCGGCGTCTGGCGGGTCTGGGCCTGGCGGGGCTGTCCGGACTGGCCGCCCGGCCCGCTGCGGCCGATCCCGACCTCGCCATGCTGCCGCATGCCACGGTGCTGGCGGCGATCTGCGGGCGGCCCGCCGACAAGGAAGCCGAGACCTGCCGGATGAAGGACGGCCGCACGGCGGAGTTCTGGACCGCCGCGATGTTCTCCACCGAGACCGGGAGCTGGTTCACCGGGTTCGTCACGATGCCGGCGCCGGGTGAGGATGCCGCCGCGCCCAACCGGCGGAGCGTCGCGGCCGCCACCTACGCCCTCAAGGACATGCGCTGGCGTCTCGCGGGGGTGCAGACCCTGTCCGGGCGGATCGGGGCCGGAAACCGCAACGGCAGCGCCCCGGCGGTGGACGAGCAGCGAGGCGCGGTGTTCAAGCCGCTGAGCCGGGGGCGCCTCCTGATGGGCCTGCGCCTTGCGGCTTCCGGTGCGGCCGGGGCCCGCGACTTCTCCTTCCTCCTCCTGCAGTTCTACGGGGCGCCGACGCGTTGGGTGCTGGCGGGTGAGGTTTCGGCCGGCTCGGACGGCTCGGCCGCCTGCGTCGAGGAGGAGCCCTGCCGGATGGGCACGAGCGAGGGCCGGCTGGAGATCCGGCCGGAGGATCCCCGCGATCCCGCCGCGTGGCCCCCGGTCCGGGTCACCCTCAGCGGCACCGTGCTGGGCGCGGACGGCAGCCTGCGTCCGGCCACGGACCGGGATGCCCGCCTCTATCGATTCGACCCGGCCACCGGCACCTACCGCTGAGGCCGGCCACCCGGCCGGCCTCCCGGAGGGCCACCCGCCACGCCACGGGGTGCCGGTCGCCGGGAGCACTCGGCCGTGGAGCGAGACTATTTTTGCAGTGTCGTAAACAAGATCACACTGAATATTTTCCAAATCGATGTTGTTGCGATGATCGGACTGGGCTGTGCCGAGGACTTTCGAGGATTGTCGAGGATTGTATAGCCGCCCGGCGCCCGGAAATGCCGTCCGCGTCGCCCGATCGCCCCTTCTTTTTACCCCTGGTAGTGCTGCTCACCCTCAGGTAGGCTTGAGAGATCTGTCCTCGGTCGGCGACGGTTGCGGCCGTTGCCCGGGTCCGGGCGGTGATACGGCTGGGCAGTTCGCACGATGACGCGACAGCAGGATACCGGGGCCGGCAGGAGGGGGGGCGGGCCGTATGCCGGAGGCGCAGCCCCCGTGAAGTCCCGGGACGGCGTCGGGGCCGTGCCGTTCGCTTCCGGCCCGGCCTGATCGCCGATGTTCCAGCCGCGCCGCCAGCGGGACGAGGCGTACGACAACGAGAAGGCGCAGGCCCTCATCCGAGCCGTCGTCATCGGCTGCGCCTGCCTGTATCTCCTGCCCCAGATCTACGGTGGCATCGCCCCGCCGGAAGCCCGGTTCGTCGCCTATCTCGTGACCGGCCATTGGGTCTTCGCCGTCGCGCTGTACGGCTGGATCGCCCGGCATCCCGGCAGCAACACGCCGCGCCGCGTCGTCACCTTCGCCCTCGATCTCGGCGGAATGACCTACGCGATGGCCGTGGGCGGCGCGCCGTTCCTGCCGCTCTACGCGATCGTCATCCGGCTGATCGTCGGCAACGGCCTGCGCTACGGGGGCACCTCCCTGAAGGCGTCAACGGCCGCTGCCCTGGTCTCGCTCGCGGTCACGACGTATTTCAACGCGTACTGGCGCGGCAATCCGTTTCTCGTCCTGACGCTGGCGGCCATCACCGTCCTCGTGCCGACCTACATCTACAGCCTCCTGGAGCGTCTGCGCCGCGCCTATGAGCGCGAGCAGGAGGCGAACCTGTCCAAGTCGCGCTTCCTGGCTCAGGCGAGCCACGATCTGCGCCAGCCGATCCATGCCATCAGCCTGTTCACCGCCTGCCTGCGGGACGCCGCGCTGGGTCGGGAGGAACTGCAGATGGTCGAGAACATCGACCGGTCGCTGCAGAGCGTCTCGCGCCTGTTCAAGTCGCTTCTGGATATCTCGACCCTCGACAGCGGCCGGGTGGTGCCCCGCCCCGAGCCTGTCCCGATCAACGACATCCTCGACGACGTGTGGCGCCAGAATTCGGAGGCCGCCCAGCTTGCCGGGACGGTCCTGCGCCGCCGTGCCTGCGCCAGCGTCGTGGACACCGACCGGGCGCTGCTCACGACGATGCTGCAGAACGTCGTCAACAACGCGATCAAGTACGCGCCCGGCCGGCCGATCCTGATCGCGTGCCGGCGGCGGGGCGGTCGGCTCGCCATCCAGGTCTACGATCGCGGCCCGGGAATCCCGGCCGAGCATCAGGACAGGGTCTTCGACGAATTCTACCAGATCCGCCGCCGCGGCGACCGGGACGTCGAGGGCGTGGGCCTGGGCCTGCCGATCGTCCGGCGGCTCGGCGCGCTGCTGGACCTGGCGGTGACCCTGCGCTCGGTGCCGGGGCGCGGAACCTGCGTGACCATCGGCGACCTCCCCCTCGCCGAGGCTCCGGTGCCCGCGGCCCCGCGCGACGCCCTCGACCCGCCGGCGACGATCGGCGGGCTGCGCGTGCTGCTGGTGGAGGATGACGGCGCCGTCCTGCGGGCGACGGCCAGCCTGCTGCGCAAATGGGGATGCCGCGTTCAGGCCGAGGCTGGGATCCCCGCTGCGCTGCCCGAGATCGACCTTCTCATCACCGACTTCGAACTCGGGAGCGGCGTGACGGGAACGGAGTGCATCGCGGCGGTCCGCGGCCTGGCGGGCCGTGCGCTGCCGGCGGTGGTGATGAGCGGCCATGACGAGGCGCGCGTGCGCGAGGATCTGGGCGCACCGGACATCCCGATCCTCTCGAAGCCGGTTCGGCCGGCCGAGCTGCGCTCCGTCCTCATCGCCGCCAGCATCAGGCTGCGCCCGCGGCCGGTGCCGGTCGCGTGAGGCCGGCGCGCATGCGGTCGCGGATTTCCCCTTACCGGGCCAGATCGCGCCGGTCCTTGCCGGTACCCTTGCCGGGACGCTCCGTCCCCTCCCCGCCGGCCTGAGGGTCGATCATCGCCTTCAGCAGCGCGTCCCGGGTGAGGCCGTGCTCGGTGGCGATCTGCGAGACGATCCGGAGCGCCTGGGCGGCGGGGGAGCGGTCGGTCACCGGCAGCCGTGCGAAGGCCTGGCTGACGCGCGTGCCCGCCACGTATCCGATGACGATCCCGACGATCACGCCGCAGGCTCCGGCCAGGATCAGGACGCCGATCTTCATGAGTCACCCGTCAGCGGTTGCGAGGCTGGCGCCTTCTGACCCTCCTGCGCGGGTGCTTTCAAGCCGGACCGTGCCGGCCCGGCAGCCGGCGGGACGCCCGCGTCGCGCGGAGCCCGATTCTCACAGGCGGGCGATGGCGTGACCGAATCGGTCGCCGCCGTCAGCCCTGCTCCGCGCGGTCCGCACCGTCGCGCGATTCGGCCTCTCGGCGGGCCGCGCGGGCCTGGGCGATGAGGTCGATGGCCGTCAGCGCGGCGTTCGCCCCCGTGCCGCCGGCCAGCAGCAGACCCGGCGGCATCGTCCGGATCTGGGGGCGGCCGCTACGACCGCCGCGGCGTCCGGTTCTTCGATCGGTCGCGTTCGTCATGAGGCCCCACCGCCTGTCAGCGCGGACCGGTCTGCGGACGCGGCCTTGGTAGGGAGATGGTGACCAGCTCGCCGGTGATCGGATCCAGGATCGTCATGGGCGCCCCCGTGGTTGGCCCCCATGGCGAACCCAAATTGTGGTTTAACCTTGGCCGAACGAGGCGGTGAACACAGATTTCGTGACCGATGTTCCGGTTGCCCATCGTCTGATTGCTGAACATCCGTCCAAATAATCGGATCGGAGGGCCGGATTCCCAAGTGCCTCCGGCGCAGCACCGGCAGGGGCGCGGCGACCGGCGCGCCCTACACCGACATCCACCGGAGCACGTCGGCCTCGACCATCCCGGCCCGGGGGCCGGCGAGCACCACCTGCCCGCGATCCATCACCGCGTAGGAATCGCAGAGGTCGCGCGCCCACGCGAAATACTGCTCGACCAGCACGATCGCCATCTCGCCCCTGGACCGGAGATAGGTGATCGCCCGGCCGATATCCTTGATGATCGAGGGCTGGATGCCCTCCGTGGGCTCGTCGAGCACGAGGAGCTTCGGCCGGGTCACCAGCGCCCGGGCGATGGCGAGCTGCTGCTGCTGGCCCCCCGAGAGATCGCCGCCGCGCCGGTGCAGCATGTCCTTGAGCACCGGGAACAGGTCGTAGATCTCCCCCGGGATGTGGCGGTCGCGGCGCTTCAGCGGCGCGAAGCCGGTCTCCAGGTTCTCCTTGACGGTGAGCAGCGGGAAGATCTCGCGGCCCTGGGGCACGAAGGCGATCCCGGCCCGCGCCCGGTCGTAGGGGGCGAGGTTCTGAATGGGACGGCCGTCGAGCCGGATCGCGCCGGAGCGCACCGGCTGCTGGCCGACGATCGCCCGCATGAGCGAAGTCTTGCCCACGCCGTTGCGGCCGAGCACCGTCGTCACCTGCCCGGCCTCGGCCGTCAGGGAGACGCCGCGGAGCGCCTGGGCGGCGCCGTAATAGAGATCGATGCCTTCGACACTGAGCATGGTCATCGTCCCAGATAGACTTCGACCACCCGCGGGTCGGCCGAGACCGCGTCGATCGAGCCCTCGGCCAGCACCGCGCCCTCGTGCAGGCAGGTGACCCGGCAGCCGAGGTCGCGGACGAAGTGCATGTCGTGCTCCACCACGAGGACGGCGTGCTCGCCCGCGATCCGCCGGAGCAGCCGGGCGGTCTCGGCGGTCTCAGCGTCGGTCATGCCGGCCACAGGCTCGTCGACCAGCAGGAGCTTGGGGGCCTGGGCGAGGAGCATGCCGATCTCCAGCCACTGCTTCTGGCCGTGGCTGAGATCGGCGGCCGGGCGGCCCCGGTGGGCCAGCAGGCCGACGGTCTCCAAGAGGGCGTCGATCCGCGCGGCCTCCACCCGGTTGCGCCAGCCGAACAGGGAGGCGAAGGCCGCGCGGGGGCCTTTGAGGGCGAGGAGGATGTTGTCGGCGACCGTGTGGCTCTCGAACACGGTCGGTTTCTGGAACTTGCGGCCGATGCCGAGGTCGGCGATCGCCGGCTCGTCGCTCCTGAGCAGGTCGTGGGTGCCGTCGAACAGCGCGATGCCGCTGTCCGGCCGGGTCTTGCCGGTGATGCAGTCCATCATGGTGGTCTTGCCGGCGCCGTTCGGCCCGATGATCGCCCGCAACTCGCCCCGGGCCAGGGTCAGCGACAGGCCGCGCAGGGCCTTGTAGCCGTCGAAGGTGACCCGCAGGTCGTCGAGGTAGAGGAGCGCGTCCGTCTCCCGCTTCCGGTTGGCGGGGCCCCGGGCGTCCGGGCGCTCAACGAGGTCGGTGCTCACGAGCCCTGCCCTTCTTCAAGGAGTTTCGGGGCGATGTCGGGCTCCGGCGGCAGCGTGGCGGCGGCGCGCCGGGAGCCGAGACGCTCGATCGCGGTGCCGACGAGGCCGCGCGGCAAGAACAGCGTCACGACCACGAACAGGCCGCCGAGCGCGAACAGCCACGCGTCTGGCATCGCGCCGGTGAGCACGGTCTTGGCGTAGTTGACCAGCACGGCGCCCAGCGCCGCGCCGACCAGGGTGCCGCGCCCGCCCACCGCCACCCAGATCACCGTCTCGATGGAGTTGGTGGGGGCGAACTCCCCCGGGTTGATGATGCCGACCTGCGGCACGTAGAGGGCGCCGGCGACGCCCGCCATCATGGCCGAGACCGTGAAGGCCAGCGTCTTGAAGTGCTCCGGCCGGTAGCCGAGGAAGCGCGTGCGGCTCTCGGCATCGCGCACGGCGATCAGGATCTTTCCATACGCCGAGACCGTCATGACCCGGGCGATCAGATAGCCCGAAGCCAAGGCCAAGCCGGTCGCCACGAAGATGCCGACGCGGAAATTCTGGGACTGGACGGAAAATCCCAGAAGATCCTTGAAGTCCGTGAGGCCGTTGTTGCCGCCGAGGCCCATGTCGTTGCGGAAGAAGGCGAGCATCAGCGCGTAGGTCAGCGCCTGGGTGATGATCGACAGGTAGACGCCCGTGACCCGCGACCGGAAGGCGAGCCAGCCGAACACGAAGGCGAGCAGCCCCGGCACCAGCAGCACCATCAGGGCCGCGAAGGCGAAGTGGTCGAAGCCCAGCCAGTACCAGGGCAGGGCCTTGTAGTTCAGGAACACCATGAAGTCGGGCAGGACCGGGTTGCCGTAGACGCCCCGGGAGCCGATCTGGCGCATCAGGTACATGCCCATCGCGTAGCCGCCCAGCGCGAAGAACGCCCCGTGGCCGAGCGAGAGGATGCCGCAATAGCCCCAGACGAGGTCGAGGCTCACCGCGAGCAGCGCGTAGGCGAGGTACTTGCCGAACAGCGAGACGAGGTAGGTCGGCAGGTGCAGGCCGGAGCCCTCCGGCACCGCGAGGTTCAGCACCGGCACGGCGCCGCAGAAGGCGGCCAGGACGGCGAGGAAGATCCAGCCCTTCAGGTCGATGAGAGGGGGGCGGGACGGCATGGGGCTCACGATTCCACCGCCCGGCCCTTGAGCGCGAACAGGCCGCGCGGGCGCTTCTGGATGAACAGGATGATGAAGACCAGGAGGCCGATCTTGGCGAGCACCGCGCCGACATACGGCTCGGCGAGCTTGTTGACGACGCCGAGTGTCAGCGCCGCCACCAGCGTCCCCCAGAGGTTGCCGACGCCGCCGAACACGACCACGAGGAACGAGTCGATGATGTAGCCCTGGCCGAGATTGGGCGAGACGTTGTCGATCTGCGACAGCGCCACCCCGGCGATGCCGGCGATGCCGGAGCCGAGCCCGAAGGTCAGGGCATCGACGTAGGGCGTGCGGATGCCCATGGCGGCGGCCATGCGCCGGTTCTGGGTGACCGCCCGGGTCTTCAGGCCGAACGACGTTTTTCTGAGCACGAACAGCAGGCCCAGGAACACGGCCAGCGCGAACGCGATGATCCACATCCGGCCCCAGGTGATCGACAGGCCGTAGAAATCGAAGGCGCCGCTCATGAAGGCGGGGGCGCCGACCTCGCGGTTGGTCGGGCCGAAGATCGAGCGCACGCCCTGCTGGAGCGCGAGGCTGACCCCGAAGGTGGCGAGCAGCGTCTCCAGCGGGCGCCCGTAGAGGAAGCGGATGATGAACCGCTCGATCAGCACGCCGACGAGGCCGGCGACCAGGAACGCGCAGGGGATGCTGATCGCCAGCGACCAGCCGAACAGGGACGGCGCCTGGGTGCGGATCAGCTCCTGCACGCCATAGGTCGTGTAGGCGCCGAGCATCACCATCTCGCCGTGGGCCATGTTGATCACGCCCATCACCCCGAAGGTGATGGCGAGTCCGATGGCGGCGAGCAGCAGGACCGAGCCCAGCGAGATCCCGTACCAGACGTTCTGGAGGGCCCCGAGGATCGCGAGCCGCGTCTCGATCGCCGCGATGCCCCGGGCGGCGGCATTGCGCACCGCCTCGCTCGGATCCGCCGCCAGACCGCGCAGGATGCCCATCGCGTCGCCATCGCCCCGGGCCTGGATGGCGGGAATTGCGGCAATCCGGTCGGTCTCCGCGGTGCCGGGCCTGGCGAGCAGCACGGCGGCGCGGGCCTCGGTCAGCGCCTGCCGGACGGGCGCGCTGGTCTCGCGCGCCAGGGCGGCGTCGAGGGCCGGCAGGGCCGCCGCGTCCCTTGCCTTGAACACCGCGTCGGCGGCGATGCGCCGCTTTCCCGGATCGGGGCTCGCGAGGTCGAGCTGCCCGCGGGCGGCCTCGATCGCCCGGCGGACCCGGTTGTTGGCGCGCACGGGTTTGAGGTCGGGACTGTCGGCGGCGGCGGCGCCGGTCCGGGCGTCGACCAGAGTGCCGCCCTGCCGGATCAGCAGGGTCCTGTCGGCGGGGCGCACCAGCAGCCGTCCGTCCGACAGGGCCGACAGGATCGCGTCCGCGCGCGGGTTGCCGCTGGCGGCGAGGCCGGAGACGCCCGCCTCGATCTCGGCGTAGCCGTCCCCGGCGAGCTGGCCGTAGGGATCGGGCGCCTGGGCCAGCGCGGGGGCGGCCAGCAGCAGGACGAGGAGGGTGAGGAGACGGAGCATCGAGACTTTCGTTGCGCCTGGGAAGCGGGACGGGGACGCGTGCGGCACCTGAGTTCGCCAACGGGCGGCCGCGGTCTGCACGGATCGGTCGATGCGAGGCGCGACAGGCCCCCTCTCCCGTACGGGAGAGGGGACCCGCGCCACACCGCGATCCGAAGGTGCCGGACCGAACTGGAGGTCCGGCACCTCCGTTCAGCGGGAGGGCCCCTCAGGCGCCGCCGCAGGTCTTGGTCTTGGTGTTGTAGTTACCGCACTTGAGCTTGACCCAGTCGGCCTCGAGGTCCTTCGAGCCCTCGAGCTGCTTCGACCACGCCTCGCCGGGGATCAGCGTGTCGGTCTTCCACACCACGTCGAACTGGCCGTTCGCCTCGATCTCGCCGATGAAGACCGGCTTGGTGATGTGGTGGTTCGGCAGCATCGTGGCGGTGCCGCCGGTGAGGTTCTTCTGCTCGATGCCCGGCAGCGCGTCGATCACCTTGTCGGGGTCCGTGGTGCCGGCCTTCTCGACCGCCTTCACCCACATGTTGAAGCCGATATAGTGGGCCTCCATCGGGTCGTTGGTGACGGCCTTGGGGTTCTTCTTGAACGCCTGCCACTTCTTGATGAAGGCCTCGTTCTCCGGGGTCTTGATCGATTCGAAGTAGTTCCAGGCGGCGAGGTGGCCGACCAGCGGCTTGGCGTCGATGCCGGCGAGCTCCTCCTCGCCCACCGAGAAGGCGACGACCGGGATGTCGGTGGCCTTGATGCCCTGGTTGCCGAGCTCCTTGTAGAACGGCACGTTGGCGTCGCCGTTGATGGTCGAGACCACGGCGGTCTTCTTGCCGGCCGAGCCGAAGGCCTTGATCTTCGACACCTCGGTCTGCCAGTCCGAGAAGCCGAACGGCGTGTAGTTGATCAGGATGTCCTCGTCCTTGACGCCCTTGGACTTGAGGTAGGCTTCGAGGATCTTGTTGGTGGTGCGGGGATAGACGTAGTCGGTCCCCTCCAGCACCCAGCGCTTGGCGCCGCCGCCATCCTCCGACATCAGGTAGTCGACGGCCGGGATCGCCTGCTGGTTCGGGGCGGCGCCGGTGTAGAACACGTTCCGCTCGCTCTCCTCGCCCTCGTACTGGACGGGGTAGAACAGGATGTTGTCGAGTTCCTTGAACACCGGCAGCACCGACTTGCGCGACACGCTGGTCCAGCAGCCGAACACGGCCGCGACCTTGTCCTTGCTGATCAGCTCGCGGGCCTTCTCGGCGAAGAGCGGCCAGTTCGAGGCCGGGTCGACCACCACCGGCTCCAGCTTCTTGCCGAGCACGCCGCCCTTGGCGTTCTGCTCGGCGATGAGCATCAGCATCGCGTCCTTGAGGGTGGTCTCCGAGATCGCCATCGTGCCCGACAGCGAGTGCAGGATGCCGACCTTGATGGTCTCCTGAGCCCGCGCGGGGCCTGCCCCCAGGGCGCCCATCGCGAGCCCGGCGGCCAGCGCGGCGGCCGAAGCCCAAGTTCCAAATGCCTTCATGGCGGTCCCCTGCGTCGTCTTCCTTGCGACGGTTCGGGGCTTCGCAAATCGTATGCCACATATTTAGGCATGCCTCATCGCGCGGCGGCCCGGCCGGAGCGGCGCACAGATGGGCGGCGTTTCGCCCGCGAGGCCGGCAGCTTCATGCTGCTTCGGGCGGCGGCGGGATCAACCGGTGGGCATCTGCCATCGGGTTTTCGCCGACACGTTGATCGGGCGCGGATCGATGCCACTTACCTCAACCCGCGGCGCGCGGACGCGTCGCCCGACGGGCGGCAGCCCGCGGGCGGGTCGAAATCGGGTCCGGGCCTGTGCAGAAGGATGATATGGCAGAGCGCTACTATTTTCGCCTGAGCAGCGACGGCGAGACGATCGAGGACGAGGTGGGCGTCCTGGCCGCGTCGATCGCGCAAGCGGAAGCGGAGGCGCTGGTGCTGATCGAGGAGTTCCGGCGCGCCGGCGATCTGCCGGACGCCGGGGAGGGCTGGCGCATGGAGATCCACGACGGGGCCGGCACCGTCCTGCGCACGCTTCAGCTTTCCTGATGCGCCGGGCTCACCCGCGCGATCCGGCCGAGCCTGGGCCTGACGGGCGGGTCTGCACGGCCTTTCCGTCGCGTGGCTCGTCCCGGCGCAGGCTGTGGATCCCAAACGGTCCGGCTCTTGCCCGGTTCTGCTGAACGCCGCATCCGGGCAGCGGTATGCCCGGCCGTTCAATGGTCCGGCGGATCGAGGCCGTCGGCATCCGGGGCCGGACGAGACGGTGATGTGATGACCCGAGGGAGTAGGAATAGGCGGTCGCGCGTTTACGCTGGCGCGGCTCGTGACGCGGCGCGGTCCTTCCGGAACATCCCTTGAACCCCTTCCTTCGCAAGCTGGCGCTGCGCGCAGACCTGGATGAGGCCGACATGGCCGCGCTGGACGCTGCGACCAGCGCGACCGCGCAGGTCGAGGCGGGGCGCGACTTGGTCTCGGAAGGCGAGCGGCCCGACGCCGCCTACGTGATCCTTCAGGGATTTGCCTGCCGCTACAAGCTCGTGCCCGACGGGGGGCGATCGATCCTCGCCTATCTGGTGCCCGGCGACGGCTGCGACCTGCACGCCTCCCTCCTGAACCGGGCGATCCACTCCGTGGCGACGCTGACGCCCTGCACCGTCGCCTCCGTGCCCTACCGGACGATCAAGGAGCTCGCCGCCCGCCGGCCCAACATCTACCGCGCCCTGTGGTGGTCGGTTCTGGTTGACGAAGCCGTGCTCCAGGAATGGCTGGTCGGGGTGGGGCGCCGGTCCGCCGACCGGCAGGTCGCCCATATCATCTGCGAACTCTTCGCCCGCCTGAATGCCGTCGGCCTCGGCCTGGAGCCCGACTACCGCCTGCCGCTGGCGCAGTCGGAACTGGCCGACACGGCGGGGCTCTCGAACGTCCACCTCTCGCGGGTCCTCTCGGATCTGCGCAGGGCCGGACTGATCGAGAGCGGACGCAAGAGCGTGCGCGTGCCGAACCTGAAGCGACTGCAGGACTTTTCCGGCTTCACGCCGGATTACCTCCTCCTGCCCGGATCGACCCAGGCCCCGGAGGCGCTCGGCGCGCTCCCCCAGATGACCGGGCAGGTGCGGGCGGCGTCGGGACCGTGAGCGCCGCCGGGGCCGGTGGGGGCCCGCATCGTCCTCCCGGGCCCGGATCTCACCGGCTGTCGCCGTCCCACGCCGTCTCGGGATCCTCGGCGACGTGGCGCCCGATCCGGGCGGTGAGCGGCACGCGGATCGCGCAGCGCAGCCCATCCGGCGCAAAGTGCAGATCGACCGCCGCGCCGAGCTCGTAGGCCAGCATCTCCGTCAGCACGTCCGTGCCGAAGCCGCGCCGGCACGGGGCCGTGATCCCGCTGCCGCCGGTCTCGGCCCAGGCGAGGCTGAGGACAGGCGGCTCGACCTCCAGGTTCACCCGCCACGTGGCGCGGATCCGGCCCTGCGGGAGCGCCAGGGATCCGTGTTCCACCGCGTTGCTGGTCAGTTCGTGCAGGGCCAGCGCAAGAACCTGGGCGGTCTTGGGGCGGAGGCGGACCCGCGGGCCGGCGAGGGTCGCCTGCTCCCCTTCCCGCGCGAGGTGGAACATCAACTCGTCCGAGATCAGGGTGTGCAGGTCGGCATCGCCGAACGCGTCCGTCGCGGCCTGCACGCGCATGATCGCGCCGAACCGTCCGTCGAGATGCGCCACGTAGCTCTCGACATCCGCGGCGCTCTCGGCGGACCGGTGCATGACCGTGCGCAGCATCGCCATCGTGTTGCGCATCCCGTGGCGCAGGCTGTCCGGAAGGCCGGCTTCGTCGAGCAGCCGGCGCAGGCGTGCGTTGTCGGCCTCCAGAGCCGAGAGTCGCTCCGCCGGGTCGCGAGGGTCTGTCATGCCGGGCCACTCCGGATGTCGTTCAACCTGCCTCAATCGCCACGGGGCCGGCAGGGTTCAGCATGCGACGATGCGGTCGACCTCCGTGCGGTGCAGATAGGCGGCGTCGAAATGCGCGAGCCGGGCGAGCGCCGCCGGGTCGTGGATGGTCAGGCGCCGGCTGCGCAGGGTGATCAACCCCAGGCCGCGCAGCTCCTGAAGCGTCCGATTGATGTGCACGCTGGTCTGGCCCATGGCGTCGCCGAGATCGTTCTGCGTCATCGGCATCGCGCAGGTATTGCCGTCCGCCAGCCCGATCGCCGTCAGCCGCGCATGCAGCTCGCAGAACAGGTGGGCGAGGCGCTCGATGCCGGTCCGGCTGCCGAGGCTGACGGTCCACTCGCGCTGGATCGCCGCGGTGGCCAGGCTCTCGCGATGGAAGGCCAGGTCGAGCCGCGGGCTGCGGGCGGTCAGATCCCGCATCGCGCTGCCGGAGATCTGGCCGAGGAGCACGGGCGTGATCGCCCCGATCGTGTGATCCATCTCGTCGAGGAGGAACACATGCGGATCGCACGGATCCCCCGGAAGCAGGAGCGAGACGATCTGGCGGCGCCCGTTGGCGAACTGCCGGTACCGGCAGGCCCAGCCGTCGAGGATCACGTTGATGGCGCGGGGATCGTCGCCCTCGTGGATGATGTCGGTGCGCGGGGCGACCATGCGGCTCGGGCCCATGGCGTCGGCCAAGCACATCCGGTCGTCTTCCGAGAGCCGGACGTAGCAATTGAGCTTGTGCGCGAGCGGGCTTGGCATGGCTGCATCTCCGCAACGGCCTGAGCGTGCAACCCTACATTTTGTTTCCGCGCATGAATACTTACATGGATTAGTTTATGCTACCACAAGGTGTCTTTCCGTCCCTGCTGCCGGGCCGATCCGCCGGCGTTCGGGCTCTGTCGCCGCGCCGGCAGGGCAAGATCTGACCGTCCCGTGCGGCCCGTCGGCGCGACGATGGAGACGATCTCGTGCCGCCGCTCCCCGGCGGGAGAATGTTCGCGTGTCGTCCTGAAATTGGAAAGACTGTGCTTTTGACTTCATCCGCGCTGAGCAGCAGGATTTGAACAGCAGGAACGTCGAACTGTCCTCCCGGGACGGATCATCATCTTGCGTCTCGTCTTCTCTCAACGGGTGCCGCCGGTTCGCGCCGAAGCGGGCGGCCTGTCCTGAACGGAATCCGGATCATGCAGCCTGCGCTGCGCCTCGTTCGAACGGGACGGGACGGCAATCGGCCCCTCCTCTCGGGGCCAGCCCCCCGCCCGGCTGCCGTCCCCGCCCCCGGCGGGAGCCCGCATCGGGACCGGGCGGGACGGGTCCTGTCGGTCGAGGGGCTGTCCCTCGCCTTCGGCGGCACGGTGGCCTTCGCGGAGATCGACCTCGCGGTCGGGGCCGGCGAGATCCATGCGGTGATCGGGCCGAACGGCGCCGGCAAATCCTCGCTGATCAACGCGATCACCGGCCTCTATGCGCCTCAGGCCGGGCGGGTGCGGATCGGCGCGGAATCCTTCGCCCGGGTGCCGGCCGGGCGGCTCGCCGCACTGGGCGTGGCCCGGACCTTCCAGAATCTCGCCCTGTTCACGGGCCTGAGCGTCCGCGACAACGTCCTGGCGGGGCTCGCGGCGGCGCGGCGCGCCGGGCTCGGGGCCCAGATCCTGGGCCTGCCGTCGGCCCGGCGGGAGGCGCGGGCGCACCGCGACGCCGCCGAGGCCGTGATCGGCCGCCTCGGCCTCGGAGCCGTGGCCGACCGTCCGGCGGGCAGCCTCCCCTACGGGCTCCAGAAGCGGGTCGAACTCGGCCGGGCCCTGGTGGCCCGGCCGCGACTCCTGCTCCTCGACGAGCCGATGGCCGGCATGACGGCGACCGAGAAGGCCGAGATGACCGGCTTCATCCGGGCGGCGCGGGAGACGTCCGGGGCCGCGATCGTCCTGATCGAGCACGATATCGGCGTCGTCATGCGCCTCTCCGACCGGGTGACCGTGCTCGACCACGGCCGCCGCATCGCCACCGGCACGCCGGCGGAGGTGCAGGCGGACCCGGCGGTCATCGCCGCCTATCTGGGACTCGCGGACGGGGATGCGGACGCGGATGCCGACACGGGCGCGGCCGCCGCATGAGCCCGGATCTCGCCTTCCTGATCGAGGTCGTGGTCGGCGGCCTCCTGTCGGGCGTGATGTACGCCCTCGTGGCGATCGGCTTCGTGCTGATCTACAAGACCTCGGGCGTGCTGAACTTCGCGCAGGGCGCGATGGTGCTGTTCGCCGCCCTCACCTTCGTGAGCCTCACCGAGCGCGGCCTGCCCTTTCCCGCAGCGCTCGCCGCGACCCTCGCCGCGATGGGGGTGGTCGGCCTCGCGGTGGAGCGGACGGTGCTGCGGCCGCTGGTCAACCAGCCGCCGATCACCCTGTTCATGGCGACGCTGGGCGTCGCCTACGTGATCGAGGGCGCGGCCCAGCTCGCCTGGGGCACCCAGGTCCACGGGCTCGACCTCGGCATCGACGACACGCCGATCGATCTCGGCGGCGTGCTGGTGAGCCGGTTCGACCTGTTCGCCGCCGCGACCGCCGGCCTGATGGTGGCGCTCCTCTCCGCCTTCTTCCGCTACACCCGCACCGGCCTCGCCTTCCGGGCGGTGGCGGACGATCCGCTGGCCGCCCTCAACACCGGCCTGCGCCTGCCCCGGATCTGGTCGGCGGTCTGGATCGCCGCCGGGATCGTCGCGCTGGTGGCGGGGCTGCTCTGGGGCGCGCGGCTCGGCGTGCAGTTCTCCCTGTCGCTGGTGGTGCTGAAGGCCCTGCCGGTGCTCGTGCTCGGCGGCTTCGATTCCATCGCCGGGGCGATCGTGGCCGGGCTGATCGTCGGTGCGGTGGAGAAGGTGTCGGAGGTCTATCTCGGGCCCGTCATCGGCGGCGGCATCGAGGGCTGGATCGCCTACGTGGCGGCGCTGGGCTTCCTGCTGGTCCGGCCGTCGGGCCTGTTCGGCCTGCGCGCCGTCGAGCGGGTCTGAAGACGCCATGGACGCCCTCCCCCGCGCCGCGCCGCGCCCCCACCTGCCCGCCGGAGCCCTCGGCCTCGGCGCCCTGCTGGTTCTGGCCTACGGGATCGTGCCGCTCACCGGCACGAGCTACCTGTTCGAGGCGCTGCTGACGCCGTTCCTGGCCCTGGCGCTGGCCGGCCTCGGGCTCAATCTGCTCACCGGCTATGCCGGGCTGCTCTCCCTCGGCTCGGCCGCCTTCATGGCGGTCGGGGCCTACGCGGCCTTCAACCTGTCGCTGCGCCTGCCCGGCCTGCCGCTCCCGGCGTCGCTCCTGCTCGCCGGCTTCGTGGCGGCGCTCGCCGGGCTGGCGGCGGGGCTGCCGGCCCTGCGCCTGCGGGGCTTCTACCTCGCGGTCTCGACGCTCGCCGTGCAGTTCTTCGTCGCCTGGGCGCTGAACCGGATCGGCTGGATCTCCGACGACAGCCCCTCGGGCGTCATCACCGCTCCCCGACTGGTGGTGGCCGGCCTGTCCTTCGACGATCCGCGCGGGCGCTACCTGGTCTCGCTCACGGTGGTCACGCTGCTGACCCTCGTCGCGTGGAGGCTCGTGAGCTCCCCCACGGGCCGCAACCTCGTGGCGATCCGCGACAACGAGACCGCCGCCCGCCTCGTCGGCGTGAAGGTCGCCCGGACCAAGCTCCTGGCCTTCGCGGTCTCGTCCTTCGTGATCGGGATCGCCGGGGCGCTGTGGGCCTTCGCGTATCTGCGCACCGTCGAGCCCGCGGGGTTCAACCTCGACCGCTCCTTCCAGATCCTGTTCATCGTCATCATCGGCGGCCTGGGCACCCTGCGCGGCGCCTTCCTGGGCGCGGGCTTCATCGTGGTGCTGCCCCTGCTGCTGGCCCGCCTCGGCGCGGCGCTCCTCGGCGACGGCTTCGATTCCGGCACCCTGGAGATGGTCCAGCGCATCGTCCTCGGCGCCCTGATCGTGGCCGTGCTGATCCGCGAGCCCGCGGGCCTCGCCGCCCTCCTCGACCGGGCCGGCCGCCGCCTCGGCCGCCGCGCCGCCTGATCCCCTCCCCGTCTGACCAACCCCAGGACGACCATGCCCCTGACGACCCGCCTCCGCGCCGCGCTCCTCGCCGGCACCGTGATGCTCGCCGCCGCCGCGCCGCGCGCCGGATGGGCCGACGAGCAGTATTTCCCGCTCCAGAGCTACCGGGTCGGCCCCTACGCGGCCGGCGGGACCGGCTTCTTCGGCGGCTTCATCGACTATCTCAATCTGATCAACGCCCGGGACGGCGGCGTGAACGGCGTCAAGCTCACCTGGAGCGAGGGCGAGACCCAGTACGAGGTCGAGCGCGGGGTCGAGGTCTACGAGCGGCTGAAGTCCCGGCCCGGCATCGCCGCCTGGAACCCGCTCTCGGTGGGCATCGCCTACGCGATGATCGACCGCATCACCGCCGACAGGGTGCCGCTGGTCACGATCAACCACGGCCGCACCGATTCTACCGACGGGCGCGTCTTTCCCTACGTCTTCCCGCTGCTGCTCAACCCCTACAGCGAGACGAGCGGCATCATCCAGTATCTCGGCACCCGCGCGGGCGGCCTCGACAAGCTCAAGGGCAAGACCATCGCGGTACTCTACCATGGCTCGCCCTACGGCAAGGAGACGATCCCGATCTACGCGCAGCTCGCCGAGCGGTACGGCTTCACCGTCGCGCAGATCGAGGTGCCCCATCCCGGCAACGAGCAGCAGTCGCAATGGCTGACGATCCGGCGCCTGCGGCCCGATTTCGTGGTGCTGCGCGGCTGGGGCGTGATGAACCCGGTGGCCCTCAAGACCGCCCAGAAGACCGGCTTCCCGGCCGACCGCATCGTCGGCAATGTCTGGTCGAACTCGGAGGAGGACGTGATCCCGGCAGGCGACGCCGCCAAGGGCTACGTCGCCATCACCACCCAGGCCTCGGGGACCGCCTATCCGGTGATCCAGGAGGTCGTCGGCAAGGTCTACGGGGCCGGCAACGGCAACCTCGCCGACAGGAAGCGGATCGGCAGCGTCTACCACAATCTCGGTGTGCTGAACGGCATCCTCAACGTCGAGGCGGTGCGGATCGCGCAAGGCAAGTTCGGTGCGCGCACGCTCACCGGCGACGAGGTGCGCTGGGGCTTCGAGCACCTGCGCCTCGACGAGGCCCGGGTGGCGGCGCTCGGCGCCAAGGGCCTGTTCCACTCGATCAACGTCACCTGCGCCAACCACGAAGGCGAGGGCCGCGTCACCTTCCAGCAATGGGACGGGGCGAAGTGGACTGTGGTGTCCGACTGGATCGCCCCCGACTGGGCGAGCCTGCGCCCGATCATCGAGGCCTCCGCGACCGCCTACGCCAAGGAGCACGGCCTCACCCCGCGCGACTGCGCGGCGGAGGAGGCCGCGGACGCGGCCGGCAAGCAGGCCGCCGCGGCGGCCCGGTGAGCGCCCGATGAGCGCCGCGCCGACCCTCCTGCAGGTCGAGGCCCTGGAGGTCGTCTACGGCGGGGCGGTGCACGCCCTGCACGGCGTCGACCTCGCGGTCCGGGCGGGGGAGATCGTCGCCCTGGTCGGCGCCAACGGCGCCGGCAAGACGACCCTGCTGCGGGCGGTGTCGAACCTGCTGCCGGCCCTGCGCGGCCAGGTCACGGCCGGGCGCCTCGCCTATGACGGACGCGACGTGACGCGGACCCGGACCGACGCCCTCGTCCGCGCCGGGCTCGTGGGCGTGCTGGAGGGCCGGCACTGCTTCCGGGGACTGAGCGTCCAGGAGAATCTCGTCGCGGGCGGACTCGGGCGCGGCTCGGGCCGCAGCGACGTGCGCGCCGACCTGGAGCGGGTCTACGGCCTGTTCCCGCGCCTCGCCGCGAAGCGGGAGGTCGCCGCCGGCCTCCTTTCGGGCGGCGAGCAGCAGATGGCGGCGATCGGCCGGGCCCTGATGGGACGGCCCCGGCTCCTCGTCCTCGACGAGCCGTCCATGGGGCTCGCGCCCCGGGTGGTGGAGGAGATCTACCGGGTGCTCGCCGGCCTGAACCGGGCCGAGGGCCTGACCCTGCTGGTGGCCGAGCAGAATGTCCGTCTCGCCCTGCGCCACGCCCACCACGCCGTCGTGCTGGAGAACGGACGCAGCGCGCTGGCCGGCAGTGCCGCGTCCCTGCGGGCGCGGGACGATGTCCGGTCCCTGTATCTCGGGGGGGCCGAGCGCCCCGAGGCGGCGGCGCCGCCCGAGGCGCGCCGCCACGCGCCGGCCTGACGGCTCCGGCCTTCCGTGGGGACTGCGTCAGGATTCCAGATCGGCCCGGCGCAGGGACCAGAGCATGGTCCCGTTCGCGTCGACCAGCCACAGGGCATTCACCGCATCGTCCTCGATCGTCAGTGAGCGTCTGTTGGCGAGGCGTACCGCTTCCTTCGCGTCCGCGGCCGTGAGCATCTCGTCGAGGCGCGGCGCGCCGATCTCCCCGTCCGCGCCACGAACCGCCCCGCGCAGGCGATAATCCGGCATCCATCGACTCCCGTTTCCGACCAGGCTGCCTGAGGTTTGGCGGCGGATGCGAAGATAGGCGCCTGCGCGGCGTGTCGAGAGGGGGCGGGCCGCTACGGCCCGGCGCCGTTCGCCAGGATCTGCTGCGGCGCGGCGAGGAACAGCGCCCGCAGCGCGGCGGCCGCCGCGTGGGGCGGCAGGCCGAGGGCGCGCCGCGTGCCGGCGATCCGGGCGGCGCAATCCGCCGACCGGGCGGCGTCCGGGGCTGCCGCCTCCGCATCGTCCGGCCGCCCCGCCTGCGTCCGGGCGAGGAGCGGTGCGAGCCCGCGCGACGCCGGCCGCTCGGCCCGCAGCCGCGCATCGAGCGCCACGAGGTCGCCGGCCGCGAGGATGCCGCAGGCGGCCGTATCCTGCGATCCGGCACTTCGCATCATCGCCAGGATCCGGTGTCCCAGGGCCCGGACGACCCCGTCATCGGCCGCCCGGAAGCGCCGCTGCAGGTAGCTGGCGGCCATCCGCCTCAGGCCTGCCGCGGCCTCCGCCTCGGGTCGGCCGGCGGCGTAGCCGTCCCTGTACCACCGGGCGATCGGGTCGAGCCCCGCCGCGTCGGCCTGCTGCAGGATCGGCAGGGTTCGCAGGATCGCGGCCCGGGCCCCGGCCGCGCTCGGATCCGCGTCCAGGGTCGAATCGGGGAAGCGGTCCGGGCCGACGACCTCGGTGACGATGCCGGCCGCGCGCAGCTCGGCCGCGGCCGGGATCCAGATCCCGGCC
The DNA here is from genome assembly GCF_900116795.1 of Methylobacterium sp. UNCCL125. NCBI lineage: Bacteria > Pseudomonadati > Pseudomonadota > Alphaproteobacteria > Hyphomicrobiales > Methylobacteriaceae > Methylobacterium > Methylobacterium sp. UNCCL125. The sequence goes on from NZ_FPBW01000008.1 coordinate 101,518, forward strand.
GGAGGCACCGCCAGGGCCCGCGCCACGAAGGCCGCCGGCAGGCCGGCGGCCCGGTAGGCCGCCCGTTCCGGCGCGGAATCCACCGGGCGCATCCGGCCCTGCGCCCCGATCTCGTAGGGGGCGTGGAAGCCGAGCCGGCCGCCGGTCGCGAGGTAGCGCGTCCGGCCGCGGACGAAGATCAGCGTGCAGGCCGAGGCACAGGCGTCGGGGACGTAGGTGGCGAGCCCCCGCGCCGCCACGAGCGCCCCGATCGCCGCCCCCTCCTCCACCAGGCCGCCGTCGCTGGTGAGATGGAGGCGCGCGATCTGCGGGTGCGCGGCGAGGAGGGCCGCGACCCGTGCGGCCACACCCTCGGTGAGATCGCCGGCGAGTCGCAGGTCCCGGCCGCCCGGCCCGACCGTGAGCCGGGCCGGGACGGCCGGCCCATCGGCGGCAGACGCCGCGGAGGCCGCGCCGCGGCCCTTCGGCGGGTGCGCGGCGGCCGGGCCGGCGGCTCCCAGCGCCAGGGCGAGGGCGCAGGCAGCCGTCCCCGTCCGGCGCCTCCACCCGGGGGGGAAGACCGACATGACAGGTGTCCATCGTTCGTGTTCGGGGAGGCCGGCGTGGCCGGACGCGGCGCGCCTACTGGAGGTAGGCGACGAACATCTCGGACACGGCCCGTGACGCGTAGGCTTCCGGGCTCTCGCCCCGGCGGATCGGGAAGGCCTCGGCCACCCGGCGGCCGGCGAGGATCCGGTCGACCTCGTCGGGCATCAGGCCGTCGTCGAGGGCGCTCGCGAGGGCGGCGCGTTCATGGGAGGGATGGGAGCGGACGCTCCGGGTCAGGATTCGGCCGAGGGAAACGGCCGCTTCGGCGCTCAGGTCGGGCTGGGTGCTCCGGCTCGTGTCATAGGTCAGCATCGGTGTTCGCCTTTCGTGTCTGATGTCGTGCGCTCTCCTCGTCCTGGATGCGGCAACACGGCAGACACGGCGCAGTCGTCCCGGCGATCCGTTTCTTGCTCACGATCACGGCAAACCTCCATTCGGCTCTGCGTCGACTGCGCGCCGACACCGTCAATCTAGAGGCCGGGGCCGAGAATGTGCTGCCAAATTGGCGAGGACTTGCAGCGCAGGTCGTTCGTCGAAGGCGCATCCTGGAGCAGAAGCTCAGGTCCGGCCCGGGCAGGCCGGCATCGTGGCCGCGATCGAGGACGCCCGTTCCGGCCCGAGGCCGGGCGCACGGGGCTTGCCAAGGCAGGGGCGATGCGCAAATATCAATATATAACAAGGGCTTAGCGAAGATGATGCTCCCGTTTCGCCCGCGCACAGTCGAAACCTTCTCCTCCGGACCGGGGTGCCCGGAAAAGACTTCCCGCCAACGCCGCCGGCCCGGTTCCGGCGCCGTTGGCCGCCGAATCAGGCGGCCGCGACCGGCCGTTCAAGGAGAGCCGACACCATGACCCCAGGGCGGATGATGCAGGGCGACGAGGTCGTGTTCGCGCGGATCGACCTCGCGGAGATTCTGGGGATCTGGCGGCATGCCCGGGGCCGTGTGGTGGGCATCCACCCCCCGGGCAATGCCCCGGCCACCGTGGACGTGAAGTTCCAGGGGCACGACACCCTGAAACGTTATCTGCCCGACCTGTTCCGCCCCGTGCGGTGACCGGCGGCGCCCGATGCATCACGCCGCCCTGCCCCCCGCGGGGGCCACGATGGCCGTGGTCCAGCCGCCGCTGCGCGTCACGAGCCGCGGCACGGCTGAGGCCGAGGTCTGGGCGGACCTGCGCGCCGAGGCCGAGGCGGCCCTGATCGAGGAGCCGCTCTATGCCGGCATCATCCAGGCCACGATCCTCGACCAGCGCTCCCTGGCCCAGGCCTTCGCCTACCGCCTCGCGCACCGGCTCGGGGACGGCGACCTCGCCCGGCTGTCGATGCGCGACCTGTGTCTCTCGGCCTTCGAGGCGGATCCGCAGGCGGGCGCCCACGCGGTGCGCGACCTCGTGGCGATCCGCGAGCGCGACCCGACCTGCCGCCGCTTCCTCGATCCGTTCCTGTTCTACAAGGGGCTGGCGGCGCTGGAGGCCTACCGGGTCGGCCACTGGCTCTGGCACCAGGGCCGGGCGACCCTGGCGCTGCACGTCCAGAGCCGGATCTCGGAGGTGTTCGGCTGCGACATCCACCCGGCGGCCCGGATCGGCTCGGGGGTGTTCATCGACCACGCCACCGGGGTGGTGATCGGCGAGACGGCGGTGATCGCCGACGACGTCTCGATCCTCCAGTCTGTGACGCTCGGCGGCAACGGCAAGGAGAGCGGCGACCGGCATCCCAAGATCGAGCGCGGGGTGCTGCTGAGCGTCGGGGCCAAGGTTTTGGGCAATATCCGGGTCGGCGCGGGCGCCAAGGTGGCGGCCGCCGCGGTGGTGCTGCAGGACGTGCCGCCCCACACGACCGTGGCGGGCGTGCCGGCCCGGGTCGTCTCGCGCCTGCCCGTCGACGAGGAGCCGGCGCTCAGCATGGACCAGTCCTTCGGTTACGGGGACGGCATCTGAGGCGCGCCGGAAAATCCTTCCCGTGAAACAAAGTCGCCCGGCCTGCGCCGCGCGCCCTGATGGGATGAAACTAAATTCTTCGATCCGGCGATCGCACGATCGCTATGTCCTTTGCGTCGGGTATGCCAAAGGTGCAATTCCTATGAGGCGGCCTAAAATAGGGAAATCATTCCGTTGACCCTTGGGCGAGTCGGGCCTTATCCAGATCCTGTCGGGCCGAACAAGAACTGAGGCCGGATAAGCGGCGGACAAGGATTGTCCGATCTCTGGAAAATACATCATTCGACTGGTGGTCATGCGGTCTGCCGGCCCGTGATCATCATCAAGTCCTGATCAAGACGTCTCGCGCCGACCCCGCATACGCTGCGGGACGAACCGCTGCTTGCGGATGGATGCGGCGCGCCTGCAACCCTGAATGGAGTGAGGACGAACGATGAGCGGACCGGGTCTGAGCGTGAGCGCCACGGCGGCACGCAATCTCGCGACGGCGACCGTCACCTCGGTCCAGAACGCGGCCAACACGCCGCGCTGGCTGCTCCGGCTCCTGCCCTTCGTTGACGTGGCGGGCGGGGTCTACCGCGTCAACCGCCGCGCCGTCGTGCTGGCGCGCCCCGGCCGGATCGATCTCGCCGCCGAGGAGAAGGGAGACGGCAAGGGAGAGGGAGACGGCAAGGGAGACGGCAAGCGCCGGGTGATCCGCCCCGCCTCCCTGCGGGCCGTGCCGTTGTTCAGCCGGCTGGGCGATGCGGAGCTCGCGGCCCTGGCGGCTCAGTTCACCGAGAGCCGGCACAAGGCCGGCGATGTGATCCACGAGGAGGGCGCCTCCGGCCGCAGCCTCACGGTGGTCGCCGACGGCACCGTCGAGCTGACCCTGTCGGGCCCCTACAAGGGCCGTCTGCGGCAGGGCCTGGCCACGAAGGGCGACTATTTCGGCGATGCCGGCTTGGCCGGCGAGCGTGCGCCCGCCCCGGCCGTGAAGGCCCTGTCGGCGGTGACCCTCCTGACGCTGGACGCCGCCGCGGTGGAGAGCGAGGAGATCCGCGCCAGGATCGCCCAGTACCGCGAGGAGCGCGACCGCCTCACGGGCCACACCAACTCCTACGGCGAGCAGGGCATCGAGCTGCTGGCTGTCCATACCGGCGAGCCGCGCCTGCCCACGACCTTCGTGGATTACGAGGTCGATCCGCGCGAGTACCACCTCTCTACCATCCAGACGATCCTCAACACCCATACACGGGTGACCGACCTCTACTCCAACGAGATCGACCAGCTCCGCGAGCAGATCCGTCTCACGGTCGATGCCGTGAAGGAGCGCGAGGAGTGGGAACTCCTGAACAATTCGCAGTTCGGCCTGCTCCACGAGGTCGGTCCGCGTCAGCGCATCCCGACCCGCGGCGGCCCGCCCACCCCGGATGATCTCGACGAGCTGCTGACGCTGGTCTGGAAGAAGCCCGCCTATTTCGTGGCCCATCCCCGCGCCATCGCGGCCTTCGGCCGGGAGGCGACCCGCCGGGGCGTGCCGCCGGTCGTCGTCCACCTGTTCGGCGCGCCGTTCATCACGTGGCGCGGCGTGCCGCTGGTGCCGAGCGACAAGCTGCCCATCGACATCGACCCGGTGACCGGCGCGCAGACCACCTCGATCCTGCTTCTGCGGGTCGGCGAGGGCGAGCAGGGCGTGGTCGGCCTGCAGAAATCCGGGGTGACCGGCGAGATCGAGCCCGGCCTGTCGGTGCGCTACATGGGCACCAACGACCATTCGATCGCCTCGCACCTCGTGACCCGCTACTTCTCGGCCGCGGTGCTGGTCGAGGACGCGATCGCCCGCCTCGATAACGTGCTCCTGGGCAACTACCATGACTACGCCTGAGGCGACGGCCCTCGCGGTGCCCGGAGCGAGCCCGGGCGACCTCGCGCACGCGGATCTCGTCGGGCGCCTCGCCCGCGAGATCTACGGTCAGGGGCAGGCGGCGAGCCAGCCCTTCGCCCCCACCCTCCCCGCGGGCCCGCAGGTCCCGCAGGCGCTCGACAGCGTGCCTCAGGGGTTCGGCGGCGCTCCGCTGCCGAGCGGTGCCGTGGGCGTGCCCTCGGCACCGGCCGCCGGGCTGCCCGCGGGGATCCAGCCCGACCTGTCCGCCCTCGGGGCCCGCGCCTTCGGCGCGTCGCCGGCCGGCGTCCCGGGCCTCACCGGCCCGGGCCTGCCGAATCTCGCCCCCGCCGGCCCGGCCTTCGCCGGGACCGCCACGATCCCGCCGGTCCACCCGGTGAGCCCGCTTCCGGCCCTGCCGGACATCTCGTTCCCGGGCGGGCCTGAACTGCACCGGCAGGTCGCGGCGGATCACCCCCGCGCCCAGGCCTTCGCGCATGCGCTCGCCCCGCACCTCGTCCCGGCCGACCCGTCGCAGGCGGGCGTGGACGAGGCGCAGGAGAGCTTTCGCAGGACCGGCCGCCTCTCGCGGGCGCCCGAACCGGCCGCCGACAACCTGTCGGACTATTACTTCCTGACCCTCGGCCCCCGCCCGGCCCGGACGGCTCCCGCGACGCCGCGCGTCGAGCCGAGCCGCGCGCCGGGCCCCGCGCCGCGGGCGCTCTCGCACGGGTCGATCCCGGTCGCGGCGCCCTTCGACGTGGCGTCTATCCGCCGGGACTTCCCGGCCCTGCACCAGAGCGTCAACGGCCATCCGCTGGTGTGGCTCGACAACGCCGCGACGACCCACAAGCCGAAAGCCGTGATCGACGCGACGAACGCGTTCTACGCCCGGCACAATTCCAACATCCACCGCGCCGCCCACACCCTGGCGGCGCGCGCCACCGACCTGTTCGAGGGCGGGCGCGAGGCGGTGCGCCGCTTCCTCAACGCGCCCTCCAAGGACGACATCGTCTTCCTGCGCGGCACCACGGAGGCGATCAACCTCGTCGCCCATTCCTACGGCCGGGCGCAGATCGGCCCGGGCGACGAGATCATCGTCTCGACCATCGAGCACCACGCCAACATCGTGCCCTGGCAGATGCTGGCCCAGCAGACCGGGGCGACGCTCCGGGCGATCCCGGTCAACGACCGGGGCGAGATCATCTTCGAGCAATACGCGGCCTTGCTGTCGGGCCGCACCAAGATCGTCTCGGTGACGCAGGTGGCCAACGCGCTCGGCACCGTGAACCCGGTGCGGGAGATCATCCAGCTCGCCCATGCCTACGGGGTGCCGGTGCTGGTCGATGCGGCGCAATCCGCGCCGCACATGCCGCTCGACGTGCAGGCGCTGGACGCCGACTTCCTGGTCTTCTCCGGCCACAAGGTGTTCGGGCCGACGGGCATCGGCGCGCTCTACGGCAAGGCGCACCTGCTCGCGGCGATGCCCCCCTGGCAGGGCGGCGGCCACATGATCGAGGACGTCACCTTCGCGAAGACGGTGTACAAGGGCGCGCCGGAAAAATTCGAGGCCGGCACGCCCGACATTGCCGGGGCGGTGGGGCTCGGGGCGGCCCTCGACTACCTCGCGCGGATCGGCCTGCCGGCGATCGCCGCCTACGAGCACGACCTACTGGACTATGCGCAGGCCGGTCTTGCCGACGTGAAGGGCCTGCGCCTGATCGGCACGGCCCGGGAGAAGGCGAGCGTGATGTCCTTCGTGATCGAAGGCCAGGAGAACGAGGCGGTCGCCCACCACCTCGATGCCCGCGGCATCGCGGTCCGTTCGGGCCATCACTGCGCCCTGCCGGCGCTCCGCCGGTTCGGGGTCGACCAGTCGGTGCGGGCGTCGCTGGCCTTCTACAACACCCGCGCGGAGGTCGACGCCTTCCTGACGGCGCTGCACACCCTGCCGCGGCACTGACCCCGGGGGCGATCGGATCCGTGCCGCGCTCGTCCTCTGCAGGGCGGCGACGCGATCTCGGGTCTCGCCCATGGGTCTCAGGACGGGGCGCGGGTCCCCTCGCCCGTGCGGGCTTGCCAGGAACAGATCTCGGGCGAGCCCGAGCTCTGTGGGAGGCGCATGCGCAGCGGTCGCAGTGGTGTGGACCTCGTCGCCCGCACGGGGCGACGAGGTGGGGCAGCCGTCGGCGTCAGCCTCACGCCACCGCCGGCCGGAGGTGCCGCGTCCGCACCGTACCGTCGATGGCCCGCAGCGCGCCGAGTACCGCGTCCGCCTCGCCAGGCCCCACCGACGCGTCCACCACGACGTAGCCGTACTCGCCGTCCGTCTGCAGGTACTGCGCGTCGATGTTGAGCGACCGGCCCGAGAAGACCGCGTTGATCTGCCCGAGCACGCCGGGCACGTTCCGGTGGACGTGGAGGAAGCGGGCGCCGGACCGGCGCGGCGGCAGCTGAACCTGCGGGAAGTTCACCGCGCCGAGCGTCGAGCCGGTCTGGGCGTAGTCGACCAGCTTGCGGGCCACCTCCGCGCCGATGCGGTCCTGCGCCTCCTCCGTCGAGCCGCCGATATGCGGGGTGAGGATGACGTTCGGCAGCCCCTGCAGGGGCGAGACGAAGCGCTCCGCGTTGGAGGTGGGCTCGACCGGGAAGACGTCGATCGCGGCTCCGGCGAGATGGCCGTCGCGCAGGGCCGCCGCCAGGGCGTCCAGGTCCACGACCGTGCCCCGGCTGTTGTTGATGAGGTAGGCGCCGGGCTTCATCGCGCGGATGCGCTCCGCGCCCATGAGCCCGTGGGTCAGCGGCGTCTCCGGGACGTGCAGGCTGACCACGTCGCTGGCGGCGAGCAGCGCGTCGAAGCTCTCGGCCGGCTCGGTGTTCCCGTGACGCAGCTTGTCGGTCAGATCGTAGAAGATCACGCGCATGCCCATCGCCTCCGCGAGGTTCGAGAGCTGCGCGCCGATGTTTCCGTAGCCGACGATCCCCAGCGTCTTGCCGCGCACCTCGAAGGCGCCGGAGGCCGACTTGTCCCAGCCGCCGGCATGGGCGGCGATCGAGCGCGGCAGGATGCGCCGGAGCAGCATCACGATCTCGCCGATCGTGAGTTCGGCGACGCTGCGCGTGTTCGAGAACGGCGCGTTGAAGACGGGCACGCCCCGGGCGCGCGCCGTCTCGAGGTCGACCTGATTGGTCCCGACGCTGAAGCAGCCGATGGCGGTGAGATCGGGCAGGGCGTCGAGCAGCGCGGCGGTGACGTGCGTGCGGGAGCGGATGCCGAGGACGGTGACGTCGGCCAGATCCCGGGTATCATCGGGGCTGACGGCACGAGGCAGCTGGCGGATGTCGCCGATCCCGGCCTGCGTGAAGATCCTGGACGCCGTCGGCGCTATGCTTTCGGTCAGAACGACGCGCTCGGTCGACACGGTCTGTGCTCCTTCCACGGACGGGATGCGATCCGCGACCTTGCCGCTGGCGTCGCGGAGCGGCAAGGGCGGGAGGGGCATGCGCCCGGCTCCTGCGCGCGGCTCCTGGGCGCGCCGGTCCCGGACCGGAGCGCCCGTTGCGGGCCGTCCGCCCCGGCCCCCGCGGCGGACGGTCCCCGTCCGTCGTCTCGACGCCGGGCGTGGGGCCTGCCAGTGTCCGCCTCCCGGCGGCCGCGGCCGCGGAGCGACAGGTGCATCATGACCGGATCGACAGCCCGGGCCGTCATCGTCCAGCCGGGCGGCGGCTTCGACAAGGTGACTTTCGGGGAGCGGCCGGTGCCCGAGCCGGGGCCCGGCGCGATCACCGTCCGCCTGCGGGCGAGTTCCCTCAACTATCACGACTATGCCGTGGTCAGCGGGATGTGGGGGCCGAGCGAGCCGCGCGTCCCCATGTCGGACGGCGCCGGCGAGGTCGAGGCCGTGGGACCCGGCCCGAACGACTTCGCGGTCGGCGACCGGGTGGTCAGCACGTTCTTCCCGACCTGGACCGAGGGCACGCCGCGGGTCGAGGGCTTCGCCACCGTGCCGGGCGACGGGGTCGACGGCTATGCCCGGGAGCGGGTCACCGCGCCGGCCAGCGCCTTCACCCACGCGCCGAAGGGCTGGGACCACGCCGAGGCGGCGACCCTGACCACCGCGGCGCTCACCGCATGGCGCGCGCTCCACGCCGATGCCGGCCTGAAGAGCGGTGACGTCGTGCTGGTGCAGGGGACCGGCGGCGTGTCGCTGTTCGCCCTGCAATTCGCCAAGGCGGCGGGGGCCACGGTGATCGCCACCTCGTCCAGCGACGACAAGCTGGAGCGCCTGCGCGGGCTCGGCGCCGACCACGTCATCAACTACCGCGCCGACCCGGCCTGGGGCGAGACCGCCCGGCGGCTGACCGATGGGCGCGGCGTCGACCACGTCGTCGACGTCGGCGGTCCGGCGACGCTGGAGCAGTCCATGGCCGCCGTCCGCGTCGCCGGCCACATCTCGGTGATCGGCATCCTGTCGGGCGTGGCCGGGGAATTGCCCCTGGTGCCGGCGCTCCTGAAGCAGATCCGTCTGCAGGGCGTGCTGGTCGGCAGCCGCCGCCACCAGATCGAGATGGTCCGCGGCATCGAAGCCTGCGGCCTGCGGCCGGTGGTCGACAGCCGCTACCCCCTCGACGAGCTCGTGGCGGCGTTCCGCCACCAGGAAAGCAACCGCCACTTCGGCAAGATCTGCATCGCGATCTGAGCGGGCCTGAAGGGGTCTGGCCGGTTCAGCGGACGGCGATCCCGAGCGTCGTGGGCAGTGCGACCGTCCGGGATGCCTCCGGCTGGCCCGGCCGGGCCAGCATGTGCGAACAGCCGTTCTCGCAGAAGGCGCGGAGCGTGCGCCGGTCGAGCCCGATATCGCTCAACATATCGTCGTCGAGGGCCGATAAGATGCGCATGTTTCGCGCGGCGATGCGGTTTTTTCGAATGTATTTAACGAACGAGAGGATCATGATCTGGTCTCCGTTGCGCCAAAAAATCGGTTCTTTATCCAATTTCGGCCGGATCAGTGTCGATGAATCGTCTCTTTCTCGCATCATCTGTTCAGGTTGCTGCGTGTTGTCGAAGTAGACTTGTTTGCCGGGGGCGAGCCTGTTGCGGCCTGCCGCCTGACGGGGCAGGCTCTGCCGGTCCAGACGACGCCCCTCCGTCCCGCACGGGAAACCGAGGACGGCTCTACACACCCGCGATCGGCTGCGGGCAGAGCAGGAGCAGGCGCATCAACTCGGCCTGGCGGCGCGTCCCCGTCTTCTCGAAGAGGTGACGCAGGTGCACGCGTGCCGTGTTCCGGGTGATCTGGCGGCGCGTCGCGCTCGCCGCGAGGTCGTTCCCCGCCAGGATGTCGATGGCCAGGGCCGCCTCCGCGGGGGTAAAACCGAACTGATCCTGCAGAACGCCGGGATCCGGCAGGCGTGGCGCCGCGGGGTCGATGAGGCGCAGGAGAACCGCGCCCTCGGCGATCGGGCGGAAGGCCCCGGGGATCGCGCAGGCGGCGACCAGGAGTGTCCCGTCGGGGCCGTCCAGGCGCACCGCGGCGCCGCGCTGGCCGGCGGCGCAGCGGTCGATGACGCGGCGGAGCGTCGCGCTGTCCTCCGGCCCCGCGCCGCGCAGGCCGCCGTGCTCGAGGCGCAGAAGGCCCCGGTCGATGAGGGATTGCGCAGCCCGGTTCAGGAAATAGGGCCGACCGCTCCGGTCGGTCACGGCCAGCCCCTGTTCGAGATGCTCCGCCAGGAGGTGGAGCGCGGCCTCCACCACGAACGCGTCCGGGACGGTGGGGGCGCCGCCGGACTGGGACCGCCGCGCGTGCACCGGGCCGGCCTCCGGCATGCCCCCGGTTCTGCGGATGTTCATGTGCGATTGACTGATCACGCCAGGTTCCTCGCCGCATCGACTCCCCGATATCAGTAACAACCCGTCGGAAATGCCGATTATTCCCGTTTCAGCTCGGGCGTCCGCCGGCCCGAGACCGGAACAGGTCGGCGAAGGCGCGCAGGTCGCGCGGGTTGAGGTCCGACACCGCCCAGTAGGTGAGGTCGCCGAGGTGCCAGCGCTCGATCGTGGACCCGTCCCGCCGTCCCTCGCCGTCCGCAGCCCCGTCGGCGGCGGAGACCACCGTGACGCTGATCACGTGCCGGTCGCGGCGATAGACCAGGGTCGGCACGGGGGTGCCGGCGACGATGTCGACCCGGCCGCCGATCAACGGGAAGCCCCGGTCCGACAGGTCCGGAGCCTCGGGCGCGATGGTGGTCCGTCCGTTGAACCAGGGTTTCACCACGTGCCGGTCCGAGGAGGCGACGTCGAAGGGCTGGGGCGCCGCGAGGCCGCGGAGGTGGCCGGCGAGCACGGACGCGCCCGTATCGGGGGCGCCGCCGGGGCGGTCGAGATAGACGGCCCCGGCGCCGAGCACGGCGCCGCCGGCGAGACCGAGGAGCAGCGTCGCGGCCAGCACCTGCCAGGAGCCGAGCCGGGTGCGGGATGGGGGCGGATCGGAGAAGCCGATCTGCTCGATCACGCCCGCCCGCAGGGTCTCCGGGGCCGACGGTCCCGCCAGAGGGCCGCGCAGGGCGCGCGAGAGGTCGCGGAGGCGCTCTGCCATCGCCCGCGCCGCGGGGTCCGCGGCGAGACGGCGCTCCATGGCCAGGACTTCGCCAGGGGACAGTTCGCCGTCCGCGTAGGCGCTGAGGAGCTGAAGGGTCTCGTCGTCGGTCATCGCCCGTCCTTCGCGAGCCGTACAAGCAGATGCTGCCGCGCGCGGCCGAGGCGCGACATCACGGTTCCGATCGGGACGCCGGTCACCGCGGCGATCTCCCGATAGCTGAGGCCGTGGTACTCGCGCAGGATCAGCGCCTCCCGGAAGGCCACCGGCAGGGACCCGACCGCCCGGGCGAGCTGCCCCGCCTCGTCGCGGGCGATGAGGGTCGACTCGGGCGTCTCCGGGGCCTCGGCCAGGGCGCCTCCGGTCTCCAGTTCGGCGCGGGCTTCGGGGGCGAGGTCGTCGGCGAAGACCACCGCCCGCGGCCGGTGCCGCTGCAGCCAGGAATAGCCGGTGTTGCGGACGATCGTCAGGAACCAGGCGCGGGCATTGCCTTCGGCGAACCCCTCGATCGCCCGGTACGCGCGCAGACACGCCTCCTGCATCACGTCCTCGGCGTCGGTGGCATTTCCGGTGAGCCAGTGCGCGAGCCGGTAACCCTCGTCGAGGCGCGGCAGGACGAACTGGCTGAAGCGCGCCCGCGCCAGGGTCGTCATGTCGGCGGCCGGGCCGGGCCCGCCCCGTCGAGAGCCTGCGAAGCCATGGGGTCCCGACCCTCGTGCTCCAGACCGCAGCGTTGTGCCACACGATCAGGAACCGGTGGGCGGCGGGATTTATTCCCGCCCCGCGCCGGGACTTTCGGTCCGACGGCGCGCGGCTCTGCGGCCGGGCCCCGACCTGCCTGGCGGCACGGGCCGGATGCGCGATCCCGGGCGTTCGCGTCCCTTCCAACGGGAAGGGGCAGGGCCGCCTCCTCGGAGACGGCGCCTGCCCCTGGATCAGCTCGCGGCTCGCGTCACGGTTCGGTGCCGCGATCGATCCCGAGCCGTCGGATCATTAGCGGCAGACCCGCCGCGGGCCCCAGGGAGTCGGGCGGAAGAAGCAGCGGGGGCCGTAGAAGCGCGGACGACGGTAGATCGGCCGGCAGCGCCCGTACGGGCCGGGCGCCCAGCCGGGTCCACAGCCGAAGGCGACGGTGCTGACAGACGCGGGGCCGGTGATCGCGGCGGCTCCGGCGGGTGCCAGGGGCGCCGCGCTGGCGGAGACGAGGCCGAGGCCGCCGATGACGGCCGCGGTCGCCGCGAACATCTTCACGTGCATCATGATCTGACCTTCTGTTCGATTTGTGCCGGTCGGGACCGACACAAGGCCACGATAGAATGGTCGTCTCGCCTGAATGTGGGCTGACCTCCGCCATAACCGTCCAGAAACAAACATTCCGGAACCCTCCGGCGGCGACCGCCGAGAGCAGACTTCCGGTCCGAACCGGCGTGCTCGACGGCTCCTGAGGCGCTGCGGATGGGGGCCTCGGCCGCCGACGATGACGCCCTTCGGCTCGCGCAGGGGCTCTCGCGCAGGGGCTTGCGCCGGATCGGGCTGCTGCGTCTTCCGCTCCCGTTCCCGCGCCTTGAAAGGCGCTCAATCCTGGCCGCCGTCGGGCCGATCCCGCCCCGCTCCGAGACGCGTCCCCTCCCCGGGAATGGCATCGCGGGGCGCCGGGGCGCGGGACCGTACCGGGCCGGGCGCGGGGAGTGAACGCGCCGCAGGAACAGAGCCGCAGGGCTCGTGTTGTCTGCCAAATCTTTTTCACGAGGCGCGACGATGTCGGGTACAGCGAAGAAGACCGACCCCAAGCTGTGGGAGAAGGTCAAGACGCAAGTCACGAAATCGGACAAGGGTGGCAAGCCTGGGCAGTGGTCGGCGCGCAAGGCGCAGATGGCGACCGCCGAATACAAGAAGGAAGGCGGTGGCTATGCCGGCAAGAAGACGGCCGACAACCATCTCCGGCAATGGACCGACGAGGAATGGGGCACGAAATCGGGCGAAGAGAGCGGCAAGACCGGTGAACGATACCTGCCCAAGAAGGCCCGCGAGAGTCTGACGGACAAGGAATATGCCGCCAGCACGGCCAAGAAGCGGGCCGATACCCGCAAGGGCAAGCAGTTCTCGAAGCAGCCGGAGGCCGCCGCCGAAAAGGCCGCCGCAGCGCGCAAGGACGGCAGGAAGGACGGCAGGTCTGCCGGACAGGGCAAGACGTCCGGCAAGGGCTCCAGCCGGTCGGAGCCGACCAAGGCCGAGCTCATGCGCAAGGCCCGCGCTCAGAACGTGCCTGGCCGGTCGCGGATGTCGAAGGCGCAACTGGAACACGCGGTCCACGCCTGAGGCGTGACGCGGAGGGCCATCGCCAGGACGCAAGACGTCCCGGGCAAGACGTCCCGGGCAAGACGTCCCGGGAATGACTCCCGGGACGCTCCTCGGCTCAAGCGGCCAGTTTGATCGGGCTGGGGATGCTCAGGTCGAGAAAGGATACGGCCTGCTCAGAGGGCCTCGTGCTGTCCCGGTGGCCGGGACGCAGCCCCCCGCGGCGCGGGGGGCGCGATCGCGCGAGGATCTCAGTACGAGCCGAACTTGTAGTTCAGGCCGGCGCGGACGACGGCGAACTCGTCATCGCGGCGGCCAATGGTGTTGTACGCCACCGGGAAGTTGTTGGCGGCGTTGATGACGAACGCGCCCTGGTTGCGGGTGTTGCGGTCGAGGTTGACGTACAGGCCTTCGACCTTGAGCGTCACGGCCGAGGAGCGGAAGAAGTTCAGGAAGGAATCGGTGGGCAGGGCATACTCGATGCCGCCGCCGACGGCGTAGCCGGTGCGGAAGCTGTCATTGCCGGCGAAGCCGCCGAAGGAGCGGTCGGCGCTGCCCGAGCCGTAGGCGAAGCCGCCGGTGCCGTAGAACAGCACGCGATCGAAGGCGTAACCGATGCGGCCGCGGACGGTGCCGAAGAAGTCGAGGCTGGAGAGGCCGCGCGGGTCGGTGACGTAGTAGCCGGGAGCCAGCGCGCCGGCGACGAAGGCGTTGTTCCGGTTGCGACCGAAGTCGAGGTACTGGGCGTCCGCCTCGATACCGACGACGATGCCGGAGCCGGGGGTGAACTGGAAGTTGTAGCCAACCTGGCCACCGCCGGAGAAGCCTTCCTGGTTGCGCTGGTTGAAGAAGGCGGTGGTGCCGTTGCCGTACGGGAAGGGCACGGCGAAGCTGTTGGTGTTGTTGCTGCTGGCGTCGAAGGCGTAGCCGGCGTTGATACCGAAATAGGCGCCGGTCCAGGTGAAGACCGGGACGGGGGTGAAGACCGGCGGCGGGGCGGCGCGGCGCGGCAGGTCGGCGGCCGAGGCGGCGCCGGTCAGGAGGGCCGTGGCGGCGCTCGCGAGAAGAAGCTTCTTGATCATCTGGTCCTCTGTCTCCCGTTATGCGGGATGTGTGCGGGGCGGACAGAACGACAGGGCGCGCCAGGGCGATAGTGCGTCGCCGCAACAGCCCGGATACGGGCCCTCCCGCCAAGACAGCCAAGTGTGCTGGGGCACATCCCGATCGGGATTGGTCGAAGCGCTCTCGACCATGTGTATCGGAGTGTTTCCGAGAACAAAAAGCCCCGCCGCGCGGTGCGGACGGGGCTGAAGTTCGTTCGTAAACGTTCCCAGGACCAACCAGGAAGCTTCGACATTCACTAGAGCCTACCGGCAGGCGGCCCGCAAGTCCGTCTGCGACCCGAAGAGCGGTTAACATTAATTTACGAACAGCCCAGATCGGGCCCCCGGATTGCCCGCTTGCGCGAGGGGGGGAGATCTGCTCCGGTCCGGGAGCGTATCGGATCGTTGCCCGTCGGGTTCGCGCCGGCCCGGCCCTGATCTTCCGGCGTCCGACGGCGGATGCGCCCGCGCGAATAGGGGGCCCGGCCGGATCCGGATCTCGGGCGGACGACCGTGACTGCGGCCGCGGCCCCATGGACCGATCGATCTCCCGGGACGCCGCAGATCTCGCGCAAGATCCGGCGCCGGCTCCCGGTGCGGACCCGCTCCGCCCGGCCTGTGGGGAAGAACCTGCGGCCGCCGCACGGCCGAACGGCCGCGGCTTTCCCGGCGCATATCAGGCCCTATCTGCCCGGCCTCGTCATCGGTGGAGAGTTCAGGAGACGCGCATGGGACCCGTCGCGCTGCCTTCGATGCCGGTCCTCCCGGCCCGTATCGGGATCGGGCATCTGTGCCCCACGCCTGCCGGGAGGCTTCGGTGACGGACACGCCGGCCCCCTACATCGCGGTCGCGTTCCTCTCGGCGCTGTTCCTGCTGGTGGCCGGGCTGCAGGCGGAGGGGCTCCTATGGTAGGCTGCTCCGCCCGGGACCCGTGCGCACCCGCGCCTCCATCCGCACCGATGCCCGGCCGCGCCGGGACATGACATGTCCGCGAGCGTAGCGCGTCGATGTTCGGCTTCTCCCTCAATGCGACCGAGCCTGACAGCGTCGCGCACATCATCCAGGTGGCGCTCGCGCCCGCCTTCCTGCTGTCGGCCCTGGCGACGCTGCTCAACGTGTTCTCGACCCGACTCGGCCGGATCTCCGACAAGGTCGACAGCCTCTCGGCGGAGACCGCCCGGGCCACGGCCGCCGAGGCTGTCCGCCTCACCCGCCGTCTGACCTTCCTGCGGCGGCGCTCCTTCGTGCTGGACGTGGCGGTGGTCCTGGCCTCGCTCGGAGGCGGGCTGATCGGCCTGGCGGTGCTGACCCTGTTCGTCGGGGCCCTGCGCGACGCGGCGACCGCCTCCGTCCTGTTCGCCTGCTTCGGCGCGGCGCTGATCTGCACGGTGGCGGCGATCGCGGCGTTCATGACCGAGATCCTCATGGCCGGCCGCGGTGTGCGCGACGAGGTCGAGCACCGTCAGGATGCGGTCACGACGCCACGGTGATTCCGCATCCGAAGCACCCGGGCCGCGCCGGGGCCGGTCCAATCCTCGAATGCGCCCCGCAACGGTGCGCCAGCGGTGCCCCCGTGGCGCTTCGTGGCGCTTCGGGGCGTGCGGGGCGCCGTTCAGAGTGCAGAACGGTCGATCCGTGGTCGCGCGGACGGCCATCAACGATTGCGGCGTGCGGGAACCGGGCCTTAATCTTCCGACGGCCTGATGCCGCCGTCGGCTTCGCCTGAGTGTTCCGTGATGAGCTTCGCGATTATGATTGCCCTCGTTGCCGGAGCGCTCTGCCTCGGAGTCCTGTCCGCGCTCCTGCCGTTCGGGGGGCGGGAGGCTGAGGAACCGCAGGACCTGCTCCCGTACGAGGATGAGTTCTTCGATCTGGGCGGCCCGGTGATCGATCTCGAGGCGCGCCACACCCCCTGACCCCGCCGGGAGGTGTCCTACGGGATGCCGGATCCCACCGTGCCGGGCGGCGGCGTCTGCCGGGCAGACCAGACGACCCGGCCTGCGGGGTCCCTCAGAGCCGCCGAGCCCGACCGGCCGGAGAGCAGCTGCGTGAAGCGTGCCTTCGCGGTGGCGACCGCCGCTTCGTCGGTGGCGCCGGGAATCTGCTCGTCGTGGATAATGATGCCGCCGGCGCTCTCCCGATGGACGATGCATTGCAGCCGGTAGGGCACCGGGGTCTCGATCGGGGCCATGGCGATCTCCTGGCCGGTCATGGGGGCGGCGCGCCGCCAGAGCCGGCGCGGCGACGCAGGATTCCGGACGGCGGCCCTTTGTCGGTCCGGATGGCGAGGACGCCGCAGGACATCCAGCCGGCCTGGGATCGATGACTGGCTCACCTCCTTACCAGATTCCTTCGGCGCGGGCGGGTCTCCCCGCCGCGGTCTTCGCGCCCGCCCCGGCCGTCGCCGGGGCACCCCGGTGACACGTCTCAAGGCTCTCGAAGCGCGGTTCTCGCCCCTGCTCGCCCGCCGGGTCAGCGGCATCCCGGGCCGGCCATGGGGCCCTAGCCGCGCCGGCGCCCGATGACGCGTGGGCGGTGCGTCGGCCTGTCCGGCAGGCGGGATGGGCTCGATCCGGCCCGGTCGTCCGCCGAGGTCCGGGGCGCGGGCAGCAACAGGGGCGGGGGGCGGGGGCGCTCGACGACGACCGCCTCAAGGAGGACCGGCCGCATCGTCCGTGTGGGCCGCGTCACGGGCCCCGGACGTGTCGCGAGGGTTCCGAGGGCCCAGAGCCCGAGGCAAAGCAGGCCGATGAGGATCCCGTCCCAGGACGGCTCGGTCCGGCACATCAGGATGCCGGTCCCGGTGAGGGACGCCCCGGCCGCGAGCAGGCGCGGTGTCGGATCGGCGGAGTTCATGCCGTACCCTCCGTGGCGTTCCCTGAAGACGCGTGAACGGCATCGCTACACTTGTCGGCAACCCCCCTGTTCTCCCCGATGCACACAGCATTCGCTGTGGTCGGTTCCGGCGAGCGCATCTCGATCCGCCGGCCCCGGATGGGATATCGGCGCCGCACGTCCAGCCGCACGTCCAGCCGCACGGCCCGTTGCTCGGCGCGGCGCGGATTCAGACCTCCACCTCTTCGACATGGAGGCCTCCGGCCCGCAGGTGGCTCGGGATCCGGGTGCGGTCGCGGAAGCCGGCTGCGCGCGCCATCGCGTCGAGGGCTGCAAGGGGATCGAGCGCGGAGCCGATCCAGAGGATCGCCCCCGTCGCCGCCTGCATGATCCGGAACACCTTCACGCAACGCCCCAGGTCTCGACCTTCGGACAAGCTCGGGGGGCTGCCGGGTGTTCCCGGCGGAAACGGCGCGGCCCGCAGCTCCCGCCGCCCTAAATGCCCGGAACGGCCTGCATCCGAACGGTTTGCGGCTCGGATCCGCTGCCCGGCGCCCCCGAGTCTTCCCCGAGGCCCATGACCGCCTTCATTCGCTACGCGCCCGACCTGGAGGCTCCGCAGCCCGATGAGGCGGTGGTCCATGCGGGCATGGTCGAGCAACTCGCCAAGATCCAGGGCACCACCCTGAAGGATGACGGCCACGCGGTGCGCGGGGTTCATGCCAAGGCGCACGGCCTGCTGGTCGGCTCCCTGGAGGTGCTGCCCGGACTGTCCCCCGCGTTCGCCCAGGGCGCCTTCGCGGCGCCGGGGCGCCACGATGTGGTTATGCGCTTCTCGACCAATCCCGGCGACATCCTCGACGACAGCGTGTCGACACCCCGGGGCCTCGCCATCAGGATTCTCGGCGTTGCCGGCGAGCGCAACAGACACCCCGCAGGTGTTCAAGAAGGGCTTCTCGGCCCTGCTGCGCGGCGTCGAAGCGGTGCTTGAGGGACTCGGCACGAAGAGCCCGATAGTCATCGCCCTCGGCGGTCATCCCGAAACCCACATCCTGGGCGAGACCTTCTACAGCCAGGCGCCCCTGCGCTGGGGCGATTACGTCGCGAAGGTCGCGGTGGCGCCGGTCTCGCCCGAACTGACCGCGCTCACGGGCGCCGCCCTGAACGTCAACGGCAAGCCGAACGGCCTGCGCGAGGCGGTCGCTGCCTTCTTCGCCGCGCAGGCGGGCGTCTGGGAAATCCGGGCTCAACTCCTCACCAATCGCGAGACGATGCCGGTCGAGGACGCCTCGGTCCCCTGGCCCGAGGCCGAGAGCCCCTATCGCCCTGTGGCGCGCATCACCGTGCCGCGTCAGGAGGCCTGGAGCGACGCGAAGGCGCGGGCTCGCGATGACGGCCTCGTCCTCAGTCCTTGGCACGGCCTCGCCGCCCATCGTCCGCTCGGCGCCCTCATGCGCGCGCCGAGTGGTCTATCCCCGCTCGGCCGGCTTCCGGGCCGAGCACAACGGCTGCCCGATCCACGAGCCGGGCAGCGCGGCCGCATTCCGGGTCTGGATGCTTGCACGGGCATGCCCGAGGTCCGCGGCCGATTCGCGCCGCTCCCGTCCGGGCGGGAACAGGGCGGGCCGGGGGCGGTTCTCGAAGGCAAGCCGGCATGGGCCGGCACGTCGAGAATCCGATCGGGATCCAGGAGAGCCATGACCAGCCGAACCGTTCAATCCGCCCTGCTCGCTCTCGCCCTCGTCGCCGGCAGCGCCGGGATAGCCGCCGCGCAGAGCACGCCCAACGGCAACACCTCGTCCCCCGGCGCCCCTGCGGGCGACAACAGCACCGGCAACGGTGCCACCGGCAGCGGCGCAGCCCCGAGCGGACGGTAACGGGGCTCGACCATCAGGATCGCAGTCCGCGATCCTCACAACCGTGTCCCGTCCCGTCCCGCGGCCGACCGGCCTGCGGGACGTTCCACCTCCGGCACCGGATCCCGCAGGACAGGACGAGCCCGGAGCGCAGAGTCCGGTGTTTGGAACGGAGTGCCACTTTTCTAAGCAGCAGGAATCGCCATACTGGCGGCGGGGCCGATGCCATGTGCGCGGTCCGGACCACAACACGGGCGATGCGACCAAAACCGATCCTGCTGCTCACGGGTGAGAGCCCCGGTCATCGTCAAGCCGACGATTGGCGCGACGCCGTCGCGCCGTTCTGGGACTTCACGATCCGCAAGGAAGATCTGTCCGATTTCCGCGGTCAGTCGCGGGTTCGGCACCTCGGCACCGCGATCGTCTGCAGCGCCCGCGCCTCCGGGCTCCGGTTCGTGCGCGAGCGTGGCCTGGTGGCCCGGATGGGCGTCGATCACATCGTCGCCCACATGCGTGTCTCCGGACAATCGAGGGTGGCGGTCAGCGGCAGGGAGCAGGACTGCGCGCCGGGGGACATCTGCCTGTTCGACCTGTCGCGGCCCCTCTCCGCCGCCTCCACGGATTACGAGGCGATCACGGTCGTCCTGCCGCGGCCGCTCTTCGGCGTCCGGCAAAGCGCGCTCGACACCCTGCACGGGGCGGTGATCCGGGGTGCGACGCCGTTCGGCCGGATGCTCACCGACCACCTGCGCTCCCTCAGCACGCACGCGACCGGGTTCTCGGAGCCGGAGGCCGCTGCGGCAGCTGAGGCCACGGCGGCGCTGCTCGGTGTGGCGGCCTTGGGCCTGCCGCAGGAGGATGGGGGCGTCCAGCCACTCGAGCGGGCCCCCCTGCTCGTCGCCATCCGGCGCTTCATCGAGGCCGAGCTTGCGTCCACGGACCTGACCGCCGAGGCGATCGGGCAGCGGTTCGGCGTCTCGCGCAGCGCCCTGTACCGGCTGTTCGTCCCCCTCGGGGGCGTGTCCGGCTATATCCGGCAGCGCCGGCTCGCCCGCGCCTATCGGGACCTCGCCGCCGGCGACGGGCGCTTCGCCCGCATCTCCGATGTGGCGTATCGCTGGCGGTTCGAGAGCCCCGCACATTTCACCCAGGCCTTCCGCGCAGAGTTCGGCTGCGCCCCTCGGGATGTCCGCGCGCAGGTCGCGATCGAATCCGGGAAATCGTCGGGCACAGAGCCGCCGGCCCCGTCGGAGACCTGGACCGACTTCTACGATTGGGTTCTCAAGCTGGCGGCCTGAGCGGATTCGGGCTCCGAACCGCGTGCCCCGGCTCCGGCGGGCGCTCTGGAGCCGCGATGACCTCCGGGATTCGGCAGCGGCACCCGCGGGTGTCGATCCCGGCCTCTCAGGGCACCTCCCGTGGCGCTGCCATCGGGCGATCCGCATGGAAGCAGCCGGGATCGCCTCCCCGGCGCCGCGGCTTCTGCCTTGCCCGATCCCGTCCGGTAGCCTGCCGCCGGCCCGGCGGCAGCGTCGTCCAGCCGATGGAGCCGCGCTGCGACGCACTGCCCGCCGGGACCTTCCGGTTCCTGCGGCAGGGGGGCGCCGGTCTGGTGCGGGAGATCGATCCTGGTTTGCTGAATGATGCGGCGTCGCCTCGATCGAGGCCGCCCGCGCCGGTGAGGCGGGCCGTGACTTCGCCGTGGTCGCCGCGGCGGTGAAGGCGACCGCCGGACAGACCGCCCGGACGACGGACGAGATCGGCGGCCGGATCGCCGCGATCCAGGCGGCGACCGAACGGGCCGGGGCGGCGGCGGTCTCGCTCAGGCCGGGAGGATGTGCAGCATCCCGCCGACCATGCCGAGAGCCCCCATGCCGATCAGCCCGACGGTGATGTACAGCCGCATCCGGCTCGCGTCGGCGGCCGACGACGGGGGGATGTCTTCGGGCAGGTCGGACCAATCCATCAGGTGAGCATAGCCGGTCGGGTGGGCGGGAGGCGCCGCCCTAGGCCGGCCCGATGACGGCTGGATGACGGGGCCGCCGCAGCGGCACAGGTCCCGGCCATGCTGCTGCCGCGATGCCGCCGCGGTGCGCCGCCGCGGTGCCGCGACGGCTTCACGAGCAGAACGTTCGCTGCCCGGGCGCGCAGGGGGACGGCGCCGCCGTCCTCGAATCCCGGCGTCTCCGGCAGGTCGACGGCCTTCATCAGGGCCCTGCGACCGGCTCCGCCTCGACCTGGGCCATCGCGGCCCCGCCCTTCGATCGCCGTCGCCGTGGCGGGGATATCGTTGCGCGCACCGTGCTCCATGGGGCCGCCGCATTGCGCGGCCCGTCCGGTTGCCGCCCCCGCCTGTCGCGGCTGGGGCTCCGGCTTCAGGGGCGGGATCGTGGGCCGGATCCCGCCCCAGCATGAGGCGAATCAGCGACGGTCCGGGGCTCCGGCCGCGCCGCCGGCCTTGTCGCCGCCCGGCTGGAAGCCGGCCGCATTCGGCGGTCCCTTCATCCGGCCGTCCTGTTTCGGCATCTCCGAGCCCGGTGATCCGGTCGTCGTGCCCGTCGTCGTCCCCGTCGTCGCGCCCTTCCCCGTCTCGTCCTTGCCCGTATAGCCGGCCGCATTGGGCGAGCCCTGCATGCGGGGGCCGGTATTCTCCGCGGCCGTGGCGGCCGCGCCCGTCGCCAGGAGGCCCGCGACGGTCAGGCTGATCAACGTCTTCATGTGTGAATCCTCGGAACGCTTCCCCAGGCTGCCTCTACCGGGCCTGTCGGGAGCAACGCGGCCGGACGGATCCCGTTCACGTCCCCGGGATCGGGGTTGCGCGAGCGCCGGGCCTGCGGGGAAATACTTGCTGCGATGCAATATTTCCGCGTCCGAGAAGGCGCGGCGCGCGTTTCGCGGAGTGATGTATTGATTTATCTTCGGGCTTGAGCGGGTTCGAACAATTGCAATCCACGGCAGAATCTGATTGAATATTCGTATACGTCGCGTCCTATCGTGGTGACTGAATTCGCTTGTGGCCTCTCGGGCTGCGCGAGGAGGTCGAGCATGTACGCTTTGGCCAAGACCAAAGAGAGAACCGACTGGGAGCTGGTCGTCGTCTTCGGTGGCTGGATCGTCTTCGAGATCGCGATCCTGACGTTGTGCTTGGTGTCGATGTAGGCGCTCTCGGAAAGACATCCGTTCTGGCCCGTCCGGTGCCGTGCGGGCCGGCCGGACGCATGCGCCGGGCCACCAATGCTTGGAGATGCTCGGAGATGCTCGGAGGCGCTTGAGAGACATGCCCGTGCCGGGGCATGCTCTGCCGATCGCAGGACACGCCGACAGGATCGGCGCGACGGCAGGGGACGGGTGCATGGCGAAGGCGGTGCGGGCGGGCGGCGATCGCGAGG
Organism: Methylobacterium sp. UNCCL125; assembly: GCF_900116795.1. Lineage (NCBI taxonomy): Bacteria > Pseudomonadati > Pseudomonadota > Alphaproteobacteria > Hyphomicrobiales > Methylobacteriaceae > Methylobacterium > Methylobacterium sp. UNCCL125. The sequence goes on from NZ_FPBW01000008.1 coordinate 123,988, forward strand.
CGCGTCAGAGACCCCCGGCCGAGGACGTCCACGCTGCGGAACTCGCCCGCCTGCGGGCCGAGGATTCGGCGCCGCGGCCGCCCGGCTGGCAGCTCTCGCTCCAGGCCGTGCGGCGCTTCATCTGCGGTGACGGCGCGACCCCCGCCAAGGTGGTCTGCGCGCCCGCGCTGGTGGAGCGGGCCATGGTCACCCTGGCGACCTCGCGCGCCCTCCTGCTGATCGGGGAGCCCGGGACCGCCAAGAGCCTGCTCTCGGAACTCCTCGCCGCCGCGATCAGCGGGTGCTCGACCCTGACGATCCAGGGCGGTGCGTCGCTGACCGAGGACCAGATCCGCTACGGCTGGAACTACGCGCTGCTCGTCGCCGAGGGGCCGAGCCCCCGCGCCCTGGTGCCGGGCGCCCTCCATACCGGCCTCAGCGCGGGGCGGATCGTCCGCTTCGAGGAGCTGACCCGCTGCCCGCTGGAGGTGCAGGACAGCCTGCTCTCGGTCCTGTCCGACCGGGTGCTCGCCGTGCCGGAACTCACCGGCGCGGACGGGATGGTCTACGCGCGCGACGGCTTCAACCTCATCGCCACCGCCAACACCCGCGACCGGGGCGTGAACGAGATGTCGGCGGCCCTCAAGCGCCGGTTCGGCTTCGAGACCGTGTTCCCGATCGCCGATCTTGAGGCCGAACTCGCCCTGGTGCAGCGCGAGGCCACCGCGCTTCTGGCCCGGTCCGGCGTGCCCCGCAGCCCGGATCCGGAGGTGCTCGAACTCCTCGTGACCTGCTTCCGGGAGCTGCGCGAGGCCGTGGATACGGAGGGCACCGGCATGGAGCGGCTCTCCTCCGTGATGAGCACCGCGGAGGCGGTCAGCGTCGCCCACGCCATCGGGGTGAAGGGCCATTTCCTGCGGGGCGATGCCGGCCAGCCGGAGGACATCGTCGCCTGCCTCGCCGGCACCGCCGCCAAGGACGACGCGGAGGATCTCGCCCGCCTGCGCCGCTATCTCGACCAGCGCGTCAGCCGCCGCTCCGGCGCGGCGTGGCGCCAGCTCTACGCGGCGCGGCACCTCCTCACCCCGCAATGAGCGGTCCCGCGCCGGATTCCGGCCGCCTGACCGTCATCGGCGTACGCCACCATTCCCCGGCCTGCGCCGGGCTCGTCCGGCGCAGGATCGCGGCGTTGCGGCCGGCCTTCGTGCTGATCGAGGGTCCGGTGGACTTCAACTCGCACCTGCCCGACCTCGCCCTCGGCCACGACCTGCCGGTGGCGATCTTCTCGTTCCGGGCGGATGCGACCGGCAGCGCCGCCTCCTACACGCCGTTCTGCGCCTTCTCGCCGGAATGGCAGGCGCTGGAGGCGGGCCGGGCGGTGGGTGCGCAGACGCTGTTCTGCGACCTGCCGGCCTGGGACCCGGCCTTCGGACGCCGCGCCAACCGTTACGCCGACCCGCACGGGGCCCGCGCCGAGGCCGCCGAGCGGGCGCTGGCCGCCGCCCTCGGCGTCGCCGACCAGGACGCCCTCTGGGACGTCCTCGCCGAGGCGGCCTCCGAGGCGGAGCTGCCGGCCCGGCTCGACCGCTACTTCGCCCTGCTGCGCCCGCCCGGCACGGACGATCCCGCCGAGGCGGCCCGCGAGCGCTTCATGGGCGCCTACGCGGCCCACGCCCTGCGCGCGGCCGGCGACCGGCCGGTGGTCCTCGTCTGCGGCGGCTGGCACGCGGACGCCGTCCGGCGCCACGCCGCGCAGGCGGACGGGACCCGGCCCGAGCCGGCGCCGCCGGAGCCGGACCTGCGCACCGGCAGCTACGTGGTGCCCTACGCCTATCTCCGGCTCGACCGGTTCTCGGGCTACGCGGCCGGCATGCCGGCGCCGGGCTATTACGAGCGCGTGGCCGAGGCGGGCCTCGCCCCCGCGGCCGACTGGGCGATGACGGCGATCACCGCGGCCCTGCGTGAGGCCGGACAGGTCGTCTCCACCGCCGACCGCATCGCCTGGCGGGTCCATGCCGAGGCCCTCGCCCGGCTGCGCGCCCATCCGGCGATCCTGCGCGCCGACCTGATCGACGCGGCCCTCGCCGCCCTGGTGAAGGACGCCCTCGACCGCCCGCCCGCCTGGGCGGCCGGCGGCGCCGCGCCCGGCCACCCCGCGCTCGCCGCGATGCTGCGGGCGCTCACCGGCCGGCGCGAGGGACGCCTCGCTCCCGGCACCCGGCAGCCGCCCCTCGTGGCCGACGTCGCCGAGCGTCTGCGCGCCGCCGATCTGGAGCCGGGGCCGGCGCGCCGCAGCATCGACCTCGACTGGGCCGAACCGGGCGACCGGGCGCGGGCGCACCTGCTGCACCGGCTGGCGCTGCTCGGGCTGCCGGGGATCGCCCGCGAGGGGCCGGACCGCGCCGAGCCCGGCCTGCCGCGGGAGCGCTTCACGCTCGTGCGCCACCCGCACTGGCTCGGCGCCCTGATCGAGGCCTCGCTCTGGGGCGGCACCCTGGAGATGGCCGCCGCCGCCCGGATCTCCGCCCGGGTCGAGGCGGCGCCGGATTCCCTCGCCGTTCTCACCGGGGCCCTGTCCGACGCGCTGTTCGCCGGGCTGACCCTGGAGGGCGATCTGCTGGCCCGCTTGAGCGCCGGCATCGCGGCGGCACACGACGTGGCCGCTTTGGGCGCCGCCGGGGCCGGGATCGTGCGGCTATACCGGTTCGGCGACGCCTTCGCGCCTTCGCGGCCCGCCCTCGCCCGCCTCTGCGCCGCTCTGGCGGCCCGGGCGCTCTTCGTCGTCGAAGGCATCCGGGAGCCCCGCGCGGGGCTCGGCGCCATCCCGCTGCTCCTCGCCTGCCGCGACCTGTTCCGCGAGGTCGGCGCCGAGGTTGCGGGCCTCGACGAGCTGCGCGGGCCCTTCGCCGCCATGCTCGGCCGGCGCCTCGCCGACCCGGAGACGCCCCCGGCCCTCGCGGGGGCGGCCCTCGGCTTCCGGGTCGCCTGCGGCGCGGCCGGCTCGGATCCGGAGGCCGCCCTGTCCCGGCTGCGCCGCTTCGGCCTGCCCGCGACGCTGGGCGACTTCCTCGCCGGCCTGTTCGCCCTCGCCCGCGAGGAGATCGCCGCCGACGCCACCCTCGCCTCCGTCGAGGGGCTGGTGGCCGCCTGGGGCGATGAGGATTTCCTGCGGGCGCTGCCGTCCCTGCGGATGGCCTTCGCGTGGTTCCCGCCCCGGGAGCGTGAGCGCATCGCCGTGGCGATCCTGCGCCGGAGCGGCCTCGGCGAGGCCCGGGCCGAGGTCGAGGCCCTGGCCTGGATGCGCCAGCGCGCCCGCCCGGCCGATCAGGCCGAGGCCCTGGCCCGCGAGGCGCGGGTCGCCGCGCGGCTCGCCCGCTACGGGTTGACCTGAGACGCGACAAGGAAAATTTTACCGCCGCGCCACGGGGAGAGGACTGCATGCAGCGTTACGAGCTGACGGCGGGATCATCGGCGAAGTTCTGGGAGGCCGGGACCGAGGACAGCGTTCTCATCGTGAGATTCGGCCGGCTCGGCACGCAGGGGCAGTCCAAGACCAAGAGCTTCGCGAGCGCGCAGGCGGCTCGGGTCGAGCTCGACCGGCTGGTGCGGGAGAAGACCGCCAAGGGCTATCGCCCGGCCGGCGACGCCGCACCGGCTTCGGCCGCCGGGGCGACAGCCCAGGCCACGGTTGCCCAGGCCACGGTTGCCCGGGCCGCCGATTCCGAAGCCGCCGAGGCCTCGCCGGCCCCCGCCGCCCGGGCGGAGGCGCGCTGCACCCCGGCAACCGGCGGCGCCCCGATCTTCTCCGGCACGCCCCTGCCCACGCGCACCCGCCCCGGGCCGCCCCTCGACGCCGCCGCCGACTGGGCGGCCTTCGCGGCGCGGATCCGCCCGCTGCTGGAAACCGCTCCCGACGAGGCCCGCGCGCCGGCCGAGGCCCTCGCCGCCCGGCTCGACGGCGCGCCGCCGGCCCCCGACCACGCCGCGGCCCGGCACTGGCTGGAGCAGCTCGAGGCGGCCTGCCCGGCGCTGAACCAGCGCCTCTGGGGTGCCAAGCCCGGACCGCAGGGGCCGGCGGCCCGGGCGGCGTTCACCCATTTCGCCCGCTGGCTCGTGGCCCGCTCCGGCACCGGGACGCTCGTGGCCCTGTTCGACCGGCTGCAGCCCCGCCCCTCCGGCCGGTACGGCTCCCTGCCGGTCTCGGCCTGGGACATGCCCACCGCCTTCGGCGTCCGGGCCGCCCTGGCCGCCGCCCCCGAGACGGAATACGCGGCGGCCCTGGAGGCGGCCCTCCGGCTCGCCGCCGCGGAGCCGGAGCCGACCCTCGCCCGCTGGCTCGCGGCGGTCTTCGCGGACGACCGGCCCGGCGCCGACCATGCCCTCTGCGCCCGCGCGGTGCTTGGGCGCTGCGACCCGCCGGATCCCAAGGCCTACGGCAATTCCCACGCCGCCCTGCCGCTGATCGTCGACGTGCCGCCGAGCCAGGCCGCGCCCTGGTACGCCGCGCCGTTCCACCGGGCGACCCTGGCGACCTGCGATGTCGGGGCCGAGGAGGCCGCCGCCACGGTGATCGCCGTCGCCGACGCGGCCGGCGAGCCGGCCACCCCCGCCCTCGTCTGGCTCCTGGAGGGAGCGGTCGGCCCCGAGCGCACGCTCATCGCCCGGGCGCTCCTGGAGACCCGGGCCGCCGACGCCCTCGACGCCCTCCTGCCCTTCGTGGGCACCAAGCTGGTCCGCGACGCCCTCGACGCCGCAGACGCGGCCTTCCCCGACTGGATGCTGCGGGCCTATCTCGGGGCGCTCCATGGCAAGGGGGAGCCCGCCTTCGGCCCGCGGGTCGTCACGCTCGCCGAGCGCCACGGACATGAGACCGCCCGCGCCTGGGCGGCGGCCGACGGGGGCCGGGGCGCGGGGCGCCTGGACCGGTTGCTCGCCGCCGGCAGCGGGCCGCAGGCGGCGCCGGAGGCCCTGCCGCCCGTGCTCCGGGACCCGCCCTGGCGGCGGCGCGGGGCCGCGCGCGCCCGGCCGGAACGGGTGGTGGCGCCGATCCCGACGCCCTTCGCGCACGGCTTCGACCCCGAGCAGGCCCTCGACCGCAGCACCTTCTACTTCCAGGCCGGAACGCTGGTGGAGGCCATGACGGACCTCGCGGCGCGGATCCGCGCCACCGAGGCGGAGGCCCTCTACGACATGCCGATCCCGCCGCCGGCCGAGCCCGTGCCCGCCGCCGACGCGGATCCCGCGGCGGCCCTGGCCTGGCTCGACCGCCGGCTCGACCTCACCCGCGAGCAGTTTACGGGCTTCTTCTACTTCAACTACGGGCCCTGGTTCCGGATGGTCGGGTGGCAGCCCGAGCCCCTGGCGCTGATGCTGTGGGAGAAGACCGGGCCGCAGCGCGCCCATTACGTGGCGTGGCGGCGCACCATCGCGGTGATGCTGTCCCGCTTCGGCGAGCGGGCCGTGCCCGGCCTCGTCCGCCTCGTCGCGGCGGATCCGGCGCAGCTCCTGCCGGAGGTCGAGCCGGTGGACGCCGCCGACCTCGCCCCGGTCGCCGCCCGGGTCTTCCACCGCACCCGCAAGCTCCGGCCGGCCGCGGCCGCGTGGCTGCGCGCCCATCCCCGCACCGCGGCGCTGCGGCTCCTGCCCGAGACCCTCGGGCCCGCCGGCCCGGACCGCGACGCCGCCGACGCGGCCCTGCGCTTCCTCGCCGCCGAGCCCGCGGGGCGCGCCGCCCTCGACGCCGCCGTCGCGGCCTATGCGGAGCGGGATCCCGGCGTGACCGAGGCGGTGGCCGCCGGGGTCGACAGCGACCCGCTGGAGCAGGTGCCGGCCAAGCCGCCGAAGCTCCCCGACTGGGTGGTCCCCGCCGCCCTGCCCCGCCCGGTCCTGCGGAGCGGGGGCGCCCTGCCCGACGCCGCCGTCACCGCCCTGTGCGAGATGCTCGCCTTCTCGGACCCACTGACGCCCTACGCGGGCGTCGCGCAGGTCCGCGCCGCCTGCACGCCGGAGAGCCTCGACGCCTTCGCGGTCGCGCTGTTCCAGTCCTGGATCGCCGCCGGCGCCAAGGCGACGGGGGAATGGGCCCTGCAGGCGCTGGCCCTGATCGGCAGCGACCACGCCGCCCGCGACCTCACCCGTCAGATCCGCGCCTGGGGGCAGGCCGGCCTGAAGCCCCGCGGCCGGGCCGGCATCGCCGTGCTCGCCGGGATCGGCACCGACGTGGCGCTGATGAACCTCAGCGCCATCGCCGAGAAGAGCCCGCTGCTGCAACTGCGCGAGGCTGCCCGCGCCGCCATCGTCGACGCCGCCGAGGCGCGCGGCCTCGACGAGGTCGACCTCGCCGACCGGCTCTCCCCCGATCTCGGCCTCGACGCCCGGGGCGGGCTCGACCTGTCCTTCGGGGAGCGCCGGTTCCGGGTCGGCTTCGACGAGACGCTGAAGCCCGTCCTGCGCGACGCCGAGGGCCGGCGGCTCGCCGCCCTGCCCCGCCCGACCAAGGCGGACGATCCCGAATCCGCCAAGGCGGCGTCCCGGCACTGGGCGGCCCTGCGCAAGGACGCGGAAGCCGCCGCCGGCCTGCAGGTCACCCGGCTCGAGGCCATGCTGGCGTCCCAGCGCCGCGTCGCCCCCGGGGTGTTCTGGCCGTTCTTCGCCGCCCACCCGCTGATCCGCCACCTCGCCGGGCGCCTCGTCTGGGGGTTCTATCCGGACGGTGCGCCCGCGACGCCGCCGGGGCACGTCTTCCGCCTCGCGGAGGATCTCTCGCCGACCGACGCCGCGGACGACGCCCTCGCCCTCGACGTCGCGGCGGCCGAGGGCGTGGTCGGCCTCGTCCATCCCCTGCACCTCGACCCGGAAGCGCTGGCGGCCTGGAGCGGCTTGTTCGCCGATTACGAGATCGCCCAGCCCTTCCCGCAACTCGCCCGCGAGACCTTCGCGTTCACCGAGGCCGAGCGGGGCGGCGCCGAGACCCTGCGCTTCGACGGAATCCGGGTGGGCGGCCGCCGCCTGCGCGGCCTGCGGCCCCAGGGCTGGTCGACCGACACCGGTGGCGAGCACGTCCATGCGGTGCAGCGGCCGGTCGCGCTGCCCGACGGAACCCGCCTCGTCGCGGTCCTGCGCTTCGAGGACGGGTTCTGGCACCGGCCCGGCCCGGAGGATGACGGGATCCAGACGCTGCGGAGCCTGACCCTGTCCGAGACCGGCTGGCGCGCCGCGGCGACCCACCGGTTCGGCGACCTCGATCCGGTGACCGCCAGCGAGGTCCTGCGCACGCCGAGCCTGCTCGCCGCCGCCGGCGACGCGTGAGAGGGAGACAGCCCATGGAACGCTACGAGCTGGTCGAGGGCAGCGCGGCCAAATTTTGGGAGGTCGGTGTCTCCGGCCCGACGCTCACCGTCCGCTTCGGGCGCCTCGGCACCCAGGGCCAGAGCAAGGACAAGACCTGCGCCGATGCGGCCGCGGCCGTGAAGGAGAAGGACAAGCTCGTCCGCGAGAAGACCACCAAGGGCTACGTCCGCGCCGAGGGATCGGCTCCCGCACCCGCCGCCGCCCCGGCCGCACCGGCTCGGACCGCGGATGCGGTTCAGGCGTCCGGGACGGCTGAGCGACCGGAGAGCGCCGCTGAAATCCCCGCCGAACCGGCCACCGTGACGGCCACCGACGAGACGGCACCCGTCGCGGCTCCGCCGGCGGCGGCCGAGCCCGCCCCGGACCCGGCCGCGCAGGAGCCCGCATTGCCCCCCGCCCCGGCCGCGGTCTTCGAGGCGGTGCCGCTGCCGACCCGCCTGCGCCCCGGTCCGTGCCCGGACGCGGCGGAGGCTTGGCGGGCGATCGCGGCGCCGTTGGCGGCCGCGCTCGGCGATGCCGAGGCCGCGCGCCTCGCCGGGGCGCCGCCGGACCGGGACGGCCTCGCCGCTTGGCTGGACGCGATCGTCGACGCCGCGGAGGCGCGCCGACAGGGAAATCCGTCCCGGGCCGCCACCGGCGACGCCATCCTGCGGCGGGCGCTGGAGGCGATCCTTCGCTACGCCGTGGCCCGGGGCGGGACGGAGGCCGTCGCCCGGCTGGCCGACCGGCGCCGCCCGACCCCGAAGACGCCGCGCCCCTACCAGCGCCTGTCCTGGGCGGAGCCGCTCCACCTCGCCCTGCGGGCCGCCCTGGTGCACGCCCCGGAGGCCGATTACGACGCCGCGGTCGCGTTCCTGAATGCGCGGATCGCCGAGGATCACGACTGGCCGGCGGCCTGCGCCTGCGCGTTCATCCTGGCCGACGACCGGCCCGCCCCGCACCCGCTCCAGCCCCGCGCCGTGCTCGAAGCCGCCGCTTCCGCGGGGATCGACGTGACGGCCGATACGGCCTTCGTGCCGCTGCTCGCCGATGCGCCGCCGGACGCGGTGGCGCCCTGGCGGACCAAGCGCAGCTACCATTTCTACTTCGTCTACTGCGCCGTCGACGCGGGGGAGGCGGCCGCGACCCTGCTGGCGGTCGCTCGCGCCGCCGGGCAGCCGGCGCTGCCGTCCCTCGACTGGCTGCTGCACTACGCCACCGACGACCAGCGCCGGACGGTCGCCCTGGCGATCCTGTCGACGGGGGAGGCCGGCGCGCTGCCGGCCCTGCTGCCCCATCTCCACGAGAAGCCCGTCGCGGCGGCCCTCGACGCGGCGCTGGAGGCCGATCCCGCCGCGATCCTGCCCCGCTGCCTCGCCGCCCTCGCGGGCGGCCGATCGGAGCCGGCCCTGCGCGCCCGGGTGAACCGGGCGCTCGATATCCACGGCCTCGACACGGTCCGCGGCTGGCTCGCGGCGTCGGGCGGGCGCGGGGCCGGCATCCTCGATGCCCTGGCGGAGGCCCGCGCCGTGCCCCTGGCGGAGCCCGCCGCCTGGCCGCGGGTGCTGCGTGATCCGCCCTGGCGGGCCAAGGCCCGGACCCGGGACGACCTCGTCCTCGCCCTCGCGCCGCTGCCGACGCCGTTCGCGCACGCGGTGCCGGAGGTCGCCCCGAGCTACTGGCGGGCGCGGAACGCCGTGACCCTCGACGGCCCGGAGGCGCTGTCGGCCTTCGTGGCGGCCACCGAGCTTTCCCATCCGACGCAGGGCTGGAGCCGGATCCCGCCCGCGCTCTCCGAGCCGCCGCGCGACGACCCGCCGGCCCTGATCGCCTGGGTCGCCGCCCGCGTCGCCCAGATCGACGAGGCCTGCCGCTACTGGGCGAACTCGCCCTATCGCCAACTGGTCGGCAGCCTGGAGCGGCAGCCCGAGCCCCTGGCGCTCGCCCTCTGGGCCCAGTCGCGCGTCGTTGCGGGATGCTTCCACGTCTCGCAATGGCCGGAGATCGTGTGGGCGATGCTGGCGCGGTTCGGCGAGCGGGCGATGCCGGGCCTCGTCGGGCTGGTCGAGGCCGATCCGGTCGGGCTCCTGCCGGCGGTCCTGGCGGTGGACGATGGCCGTCTCGCCGTGCCTGCCGCCCGCGCCCTCACGAAGCTCAAGAAGGCCCGCGAGCCGGCGCTGGCCTGGCTGCGCCGCCATCCCGAGACCGCCCTCATCCGCCTGCTGCCCGACGCCGTGGGCCGGCCCGGGGCGCTGCGCGACGCTGGCGAGCACGCCCTGCGCGTGCTGGCGCAGGACCGGGCGGACGGCCGCGCCATCATCACTTCCGTGGCCGCGCGCTACGCGGACCAGGCACCGGACGTGACAGAGGCGGTCGCGCAGGTGCTCGACCGCGATCCCCTCGACCGCGTCCCCGCCAAGGTCGGCAAGCCGCCCGCCTGGGTCGTGCCGTCCATGCTGACCCGCCCGCGTCTGCGGGACGGGACCGCCCTGCCGGACGCGGCGATCCTGACCCTCTGCGAGATGCTGTCCTTCACCAACCCGGACGCCGTCTATGCCGGCGTGCCGATGGTCCGCGAGGCCTGCACCGAGGCGAGCCTCGCGGCCTTCGCGTGGGACCTGTTCTCCGCCTGGATCGCCGCCGGGACGCCCTCGAAGGACGGCTGGGCCCTGCGCGCGCTGGGCTGGTTCGGCACCGACGCCACGGCCCGCGACCTGACCCGCCTGATCCGCCGCTGGCCCGGCGAGGCCGCCCACGCCCGCGCGGTCACCGGACTCGACGTGCTGGTCGATATCGGCACCGACGTCGCGCTGATGAACCTCAACGGCATCGCCGAGAAGCTGAAGTTCAAGGGGCTCCAGGAGAAGGCCCGGCAGAAGATCGCCCAGCTCGCCGAGGCCCGCGGCCTCACCCCCGAGGAGCTGGCCGACCGGCTCGCCCCCGACCTCGACCTCGACGAGCGCGGTGGCCTCGACCTCGATTTCGGCCCCCGCGGCTTCCGGGTCGGGTTCGACGAGACCCTGAAGCCCTGGGTCCGGGACGCCGCCGGCCAGAGGCTCAAGGACCTGCCCAAGCCCGCCAAGGCCGACGATGCCGGCAAGGCCGCGGCGGCGGTGGCCCGCTGGGGTGCCCTGAAGAAGGACGCGCGGGCCGTGGCGAGCCTGCAGGTGGCCCGCCTGGAGGCGATGCTCGCCGGCGCCCGCCGGGTCCAGCCGACGGTGTTCGGCCCCTGCTTCGCCGCACACCCGCTCGTGCGCCACCTCGCCCAGCGCCTCGTCTGGGCCACCTTCGCGGATGCCGACCCGCGGACCGGCCCGGGCCTGACCTTCCGGGTGGCGGAGGACCTGACCTTCACGGATGCCGACGACGCGCCGCTCGACCTCGACCTGACCGGGGCGGCCCCGGGCCTGATCGGCCTCGTCCATCCCCTGCAACTCGACCCCGGGGCCCTGGCCGCCTGGGGGGCGCTGTTCGGCGACTACGAGATCGTCCAGCCCTTCCCGCAGCTCGCCCGCGAGACCTACGCCTTCACGGAGGCCGAGGCGGCCGCATCGACCACGAGCCGCTTCGCCGGGACCGTGGTGGAGGCCAACCGCCTGCGCGGCATGGCCGCGAAGGGCTGGCCCCTCGGGTCACCGCAGGATGGCGGTGTGGTCTGGTGGATCGAGCGCGCCGTCACCTTCCCGGGGGGCGCCGCCGGCCAGGCCTCGCTGATCTTCTCGGAGGGCCTGTTCACCGGCGCGGTGGAGTTCGAGGACTGGGAGCAGACCCTCGGCGACCTGACCCTCGGCTCGCCCTGGAGCAACCGGACGGAGCCGGGCCAGCGGACCTTCGGCGCGCTCGCGCCGGTGACGGCGAGCGAGCTCCTGCGCGGACCGAGCCTCCTCGCCGGGACGCGGCTGCGGTGAGCCTCGACCCCGTCACGCGCTGGCGGCTCATCCTGGGCGAGGCGGCGGAGTCCGCCTGCGCGGGGGCCGGCTGCGCCCTGTCGGGGGAGGCCGCCGCCATGGATCAGGCGCTCGACTGGCTCTACGGCCGCGACGCCGACGGCACGGCGCGGGGGGAGCGGCGCCAGGGCGGCCGCGAGGGCTCGACCCTGACGGTGCCGGGCTGGATCAACGCGGTCCACACGCTCTTCCCCCGCGAGACCATCGAGCGGCTGGAGCGCGACGCGATCGAGCTCTACGCCATCGACGACGTGGTCACGAACCCCGAGGTGCTGGCCCGGGTCGCGCCGAACGAGACGCTGCTGAAGGCGGTCCTGCGCACCAAGCACCTGATGGCGCCCGACGTGCTGGTGATGGCCCGCAAGCTCGTCCAGGAGGTGGTGCGGCAGTTGATGGAGCGGCTGGCCCGGGACCTCGCGGTGGCGTTCTCGGGGGTGCTCGACCGGCGGCGGCACACGCGCCTGCCCGGCGCCCGCGACCTCGACCTGAACCGGACGATCCGCGACAACCTGCGCCACTACGATCCCGAGAGCCGGCGGATCACCGTCGAGCGGCTGCACTTCTTCGCTCGGAACCGGCGGCAGATGCGGCCCTGGCAGGTGATCCTGCTCGTCGACCAGAGCGGGTCGATGCTCGATTCGGTGATCCACGCCTCGGTGATGGCCGCCTGCCTGTGGAAGCTCCCCGGCATCCGCACCCATCTCGTCGCCTTCGACACGGCGGTGGTGGACCTGACCCGCGATTGCGACGACGCCTGCGAGCTGCTCATGAAGGTCCAGCTCGGCGGCGGCACCGATATCGGCGGGGCCCTGCGCTACGCGGCCGGCCTGATCACCGCGCCGGAGCGGGCGATCGTGGTCTTGGTCTCCGACTTCTACGAGGGGGCGAGCGAGGCCGCCCTGGTCGCTCAGGTGCGGGCGCTCTCCGGCCAGCGCACCCGCGTGCTCGGGCTCGCGGCCCTCGATTCGGCGGCCCGGCCCGCCTACGACCGGGCGATGGCCCAGCGGCTCGTGGCGGCCGGTGCCGAGATCGCCGCGATGACGCCCGGCGAACTCGCCGGCTGGCTCGCCGCCGCGATCCGGAGCTGAGCCGCGGCGATGGCCCGCCCCGACCTCCGCGCCCTCACGGATGACGGCCTCGTCCAGCTCGCCAATGCCGGCCTGGTGAAGCGCGCGCTGCGCGAGGTGGCCGCCGGCCAGGGGCCGGCCCTCGCGGAGGCCGAGGACGGCACCGTCGAGGCGCGCTTCGCCGACGGCACGGTCACGCGACTCGGCCCCGGCCGGCCCCCGGGCGAGGCCAGCTGCACCTGCCCGGCGAGCGGGATGTGCCGCCACCGGGTCGCCCTCGTCGTCGCCTACCGGGCCGCGGCGGTCGCGGATGGACCGGCGCAGCCAGCCGCACCCGCGGCGGTCGCCTGGGATCCCGGCAGCCTCGACGGCGCCGCCTTCGAGGCGGGGCTCGGCGGCGCGGCGGCGGCGGAGCTGCGGCGCCTCCTGGCGGGTGGGATCACGGTCGGGCTGGAGCGCGGCGCCGTGCCGGCCGCGCGGCTCCCGACCGCGACGGTGCGCTTCCTCGTGCCCGACGCGGTCGGCTACGCCCGCTGCGACTGCGCGGCGGGGGGCGGCTGCGCCCACGTCGCCCTGGCGATCCGCGCCTTCCGGGCGGCCGGGGGCGCCGCCGAGATCCGCCTGGGCGGGGCGGCGCCGGCCGGAGCGGAGGCGGGGCCGGCGGAGGAGGGACTCGCGGAGGCCGCCGACCGGGTGGTCGCCGGCCTGCTGGAGGCCGGGGTGGTATCCGGTCCGGAAGCCCACGACGCCGCCCTCGTCCGGCTGCGGCGGGTGGCCGAGAGGCGGGGCGCCACGCAGATTCTGCTGGCCGAGGCGGACCTGGCCGGGCAACTCGCGGCCTATGCCGGGCGTCACGCCGCCTACGACGCGGCCGTGGTCCTGGCGCTCGCCACGGAACTCCTCGGCCGCGTCCGGGGCGGGGAGGCCGCCCTCGGCGTCGGCCAGCCCTACGAGACCGCCATGGGCAGGACGCGCCTCGTTTCCCTGGGCGCCCGGCTCCTCGCCCGCGGGCGCGGCGCCAGCGCCCGGGTGGCCCTGGCCGACACCGATACCGGCGCGCTCCTGGCCCTGGAGCGCGATTTCGCGCCGGGCGAGGCCGAGGTGGATTTCGTCGGCAGCCTGCCCGGGCGGCTCCTGGGATCGGGCCTGTCCGTCTCGGGCACCGGCCAGGGCCAGATCCTGACCAGCGTCGCCCGGCGCCGGGCGGACGGGCTCCTCGCCCTCGGCCGGGGCGCGCAGGGCCGCACGGCCCTGCTGCCGCGGGACGCCCGCGTGACCGTGCCGGCCCCCCTGGCGGCGCGGGACGTCCCGTCGATCCTGCGCCGTCTGGCCGAGCGGCCGCCGGCCTTCCTGCGGCCGCGCGACCGGCTGGAGGCCTTCCACGTCTTCCCCGTCGATGCGGTCCTGGGACAGGCCTGGGCACCGGGCGCCCAGACGTGGCAGGCCGCCGTCGAACTGCCGGAGGCGGGCGGCACGCTGCATCTCGCCCGCGCCTACGACCCCGCCGCGCCGCACGCCCTGGACGCCCTCGCGGGCGCCTGCTCGGGGCGCTGGGGACCGGTGCGGCAGGTCGCCGGCCCGGTGCGGATCGCCGACGGGGCCCTGGTCTGCGATCCCTGGTCGGTGTCGGTCGACCGGCTCGTCGTGCCCGACCTCGCCGCCCCGGACGGCGCCGGCCACCCGATCCCGCCGGCACCGGACCTGGGGCCGGCCACGCTCCTCGACGAGGCGGCCGCGCTCCTGGCGAACGCCCTCCATGCCGGGCGGCGGGCCTTCGCGGCGAACGCCCGCGCCGGCGGGGCCGACCTCGTGGCGCGCCTCGCGGCGGCGGGGCATCCCGCCACCGCCGCGCGGCTCTCGGCCTTCCTCGCCGCCGCCCTGGCCCCCCCGGGCGCGGAGCCCGATCCCTTCGCCCGGGCTGCCCTCTGGGTCGCCGCCATGCGGGATGATTCCGGGCCGGCGGAGGGCTGATCACGGAATCGTGGGGACGCGGTTGCCCCATCCGGCGCCCTGGGGCAGCTTGCCGCGGTTTCGGGCGCCGTGATTCGCCGGCCGTCCCGTCCCGATCGTTGCGTGAGGAGCCCGAATGCGCGGATCCGTCGATCGTCGCCCAGGCCTGGGCCATCCCGTTCGTCCGGCGCGCGGCCCGCACGCCCACGCGGTGGCATGAGGGTCGTCCGCGCGGCGCGCCTCCACCTGCGGGACGCCACCTCCGACAAGGTCTACGACGTCGATCTGATCGAGAACGAGGCCCTCGGGACGCCCGAGCGCTACTTCGTCAACACACGCTACGGCCGGCGCGGCGCGACCCTGCGCGAGGGCTCCAAGACACCCCAGCCCCTCACCGCCGAGGCGGCGGCCCGGGTGTTCGACAGCGTGATCGTCGCGAAGATCAACGGCGGCTACCGGCGGATCGACGGCCCGGAGCCCTCCGCCGCGTCGGAGCCGTCGGCCGACGGGCGCGCGGCCGTGCTGCGGGCGCGGCTCTCCGCCTGCCTGCACCAGCGCTGGCCCGAGCGGGAGCGCGACCGCCTTCTCTGGCGCATCGGCGAGCTGCGGCTGGCCGCGGCGGCCCCGGACCTGATCGCCCTGGCGCGGGCCCTCGGTCCGACGCAGGCGAGCTACGCTCTGGTCTGGGCGCTCGCCCGGGCGGCCGGCGCGGAGGCGGGCCCGATCCTGGACGCGATCGCCGCCGACGCCCCCGGAAGCGTCGTCCGGGACCTCGCCCGCTTCGCCCTGGCCGCCCCGCTCACCGGGGCGTATCGCCCGCCGGAGGCCGAGCCGGACCTGTCCAGCATGGTCGCCCGGCCGGCCGAGGCGGGCGACGTCGACGGCCTGTGCGGGGCGCTGGACGGCCTCGCCCGGCATGATCCCGGCCGGGTCGGGCCGGCCCTGGTGGCGCTGGGCCGGCTTGCCCAGGGGCGGCCCGCGCTGCACGCGACGCTCTGCGCCGCCCTCCTCCGGCTGCCGGCGCGGCCACCCTACCTGATCGGCCTGCGGCGCCTGTTCAAGCACGCCGAGATGGCCGACGATGCCGCCCTGTTCGGCGCCGCCGCCCAGCGCTTCGAGACCGCGCAGGCGATGTACCAGGCCGGCCGGAGCCACGCCTACGTCCCCGACCTCCGGCGCTACGTCGCGGTGGACGCGGCGCGCCACGGCCCGGAGGCGCGGCTCGGCCTGTCCACGGCCACCCGCGCCTACATGAAGCGGCGGATCTGGCGCGCCCTGCGCAAGCGCGGCGCCGTCGGGGACCCGGCCTTCACCGCGCTGGCGACGGGCTTCCTGCTGGCCCTCGGGCCGGAGGATCTCGACCCCCCGACCCGCTGGACCGCCTGGGGGCGCAAGCCGGACGGGACCTGGGGCCGGCAGGCGCGGGCACGGGGACCGCTCGGCCGCAACTGGACGGCGAGCCAGCTCCTGTACCGCCACGCCCCGGAGGCCCGGCCGCGGACGGGATCGCTGACCTTCCTGGAGACCGGCGCCGTCGATCCCGACCGGCGCGACGAGGCCTTTCCGGATCTCTGGAGCGCCCGTCCGGACCTGGCGCTCCGCCTCGCCGCCGAGGGGCGGATCGAGCCGGTGGCGCGGCTGGGGCTGCGGGTGCTGCGCGCGGACCCGGGGGCCTGCGCGGCTCTGGACGCCGCCGCGATCGGGCGCCTCCTGGCGGCCCCGCACGACGCCGTGCGGACCTTCGCCTTCCAGATCGCCCAGGCGCGCCTCGCCGCCGGGATCGCCGATTCCGCCGACCTCGCCGCCCTGGTGGCGGCGCTGCTGGCCGCAGCCCTGCCGGAGGCGCGGGCGCTTGCCCTGCGGCGCCTCGAGGCCGGGGCGCCAGTCGTCTGGTCGGATCCGGACCTCGCCGCCGCGCTGCTCACGAGCCCGGAGCCGGATGTCCAGGCGGCGGTCCCGGGGCTCGCCCGGGCGCTGCCCCCAGGGCTCGCGGCGCCCCTGGTCTCGCGGCTGGTGGCGTGGCTGCGGGCGATGCCGCCGGAGCCCGACGCCGCCGCGACGGCCGCGATCCGGGGCCTGCGCGCCGCCCTGCCCCTCCTGTGGCCGGACCACGACCTGCCGGTGCAGCCCGAGACTGCCGCCGCCCTGATCGCGCACCCGGCCGCCGCCATCCGATCGGCCGGCCTCGCGCTCCTGGCGCAGTCCCCTGCCGGAGCCGACGGCCTGCCCCCGGAAAGCTGGGACGCGCTGATCGGCACGGGCTCCGAGGACATCCGGATTGCCGCCCTGGTCCTGCTGGCGCGTCTCGACGACGCGCGGCTCGGACCCTACGCCGAGCGGATCGTCGCCTTCGCCAGCGGGCCCGGCAGCGCCGTCCGGCAGGCCGCCCGGCCCCTGGTGGCGCGCCTCGCGGCGGCGGATCCGGGTCTCGCTCCCCGCCTCGCCCGGGAGCTGATCGGCAGCCTGTTTCGCGCGGCCCCCGACGACGCCTACGCCGCCGACGTCGTGGCCCTGCTGCGCGAGGCCCTGCCGGGGGAATGCGCCGCCCTCGACGACGGCACCCTGTGGCGCCTGCTGCAGGCCCGCGCCGACGGCGCCCGCCGCCTCGGCGCTGCCCTCCTGCCCGACCGGCGCCCCGCGGCCTTCAGCGTCCGCCAGATCGCCCGGCTCGGCGGCCACCCGTACCGGGCGGTGCGGGACTGGGCGATGGCGGCCTTCGCGGCCGACCCGGCCCGGTTCCAGGCCGCGGCGGCCGAGGCCGTGCTCCTCGTGGAGAGCGACTGGCCCGACACCCTCGCCTTCGCCCGCAGCTTTTTTGAAACGTGGCCGGAGGCTGCCTGGACGCCCGGGGCGCTCGCCGTGGTCACCGACAGCGTCAAGCCGGAGGTTCTGGCCTTCGCCCGCCATCTCCTGCGCAGCCGGCTCCGGCCCGAGGATGCGGAGGGGCAGGTGCTGCGCCTGCTGGAGCACCCCGCTCCGTCCATGCATCTCCTGCTCACCGAACTCCTGACCGAGCAGGCCGTGGCGAGCGAGGCGGCCTTCGCGCGGCTGATCCCCCTCGCCCGCACCGTGATGCTGCAGGTGCTGCGGGGCCGGGTCGCCAAGGACCGGATGGCCGCCTTCCTCCGGGCCGAGGCCCTGCGCAGCCGCGCCCGCGCCGAGGCGCTGCTGCCGCTCTTCGCCGATCTCACTCTGAGCGGCACGGCCCGGGACCGCAGCGCCGCGATCCTGGCGCTGCGCGACATCGCCGAGGCCCATCCCGGCCTCGCCGTGCCTCTCGTCCGGCGGCCGCCAGAGGTGCGGGGGCCCATCTCTCCCTCGGCACCCGTCTCGGAAGGGGCTCGATGAACTTCGTCCATCGCTACCTCGGCGAGAGCCGGGCCGTCTCGGATGCGGACGCGACCCGGCTCGGCTTCGTCCCCGACACGTTGCGCGAGCCGACCTACTTCGCCGGGACGGTGGCGCGACACCTGCCGTTCCGCGAGGCGATCTCGGCCCTGCACCACGTCGTCGTGTCGGACCTGCGCTTCAAGCCGAAGGACCGCACCGCCTATTTCGCGTGGCTCCAGGCCCACGAGCAGGAACTCCTGGCCGAGGCCCTCGCCGAGAAGGACAGCCTGCGCGCCGAGATCGAGGCGCTGCGCGCCGAACACCGGGACATCGCGGCCCGTTCCGACGCGGTGATGCGGCCGTTCTACGACGCGCGGAAGCGGTACTTCGACTACCTCTACCGGGAGAATTTCGACGCCTGGATCGTCCTCGACCCGGTCATCACCGTCCATCCGGACGAGGTCTTCTTCGAAGCGTTCAGCCTCGACGAATCGAGCTACGGGCGCCTGTCCTGCGACCACGACACCTTCGCGCGGATCGGCGACATGGCCTGCGGCACGACCAACATCGACTACAGCCACGCCCTCTACGACGAGTTCCAGAAGATCCGCAGCTACCGCGATACCGAGCTGGCGATCGACCCGACCGGCTTCGCGGTCCAGACCTCCGGCGAGGCCGCCTATCGCGAGGACAAGATCGAGCTGCCGGATTCCTGGATGCGGGGCTTCCTGCAGGTGTCGAGCGCCATGGCGCAGCCCGCCCACGTGGTGGACCTGCACCCGGTCGACATGCACGCGATCCTGACCCGCCTCGCCGCGCGCCGGGAGCGCCACGGCCCGCGCGCCCTGCGGTTCCTGCTCGAGCCCGGCCGGCCGGTCAGCGTGCTGATCGAGCCCTGGAACGAGCGGCTGACCTTCCGGCGCTCGATCTACCGCGGCGGCGAGGCCGCGGAGATCCGCCTGTGGGGCCGGCGGCGCCTCGCCATCCTGGCCCGGACCCTGCCGCTCGCCCGGTCGGTGCGGCTGCACCTCCTCGGCACCGGCCTGCCGAGCTTCGCGGTGGTGGATTTCGGCGGCCTGCGCTTCACCCTCGGCCTGTCGGGCTGGACCGCCAACGACTGGTCCCGGGCCGGGCAGTTCGACCTGCTCGCCCCCCGGGGGGAGGTCGAGGCCGACACCGCCGCCCGCGTCTTCGCGGCGCTCCGGCGCCACCACGCCGCCGGGACCGGGCAACTCGCCGCCGAGACCGGCCTCGACCGGTCGACCGTGGAGGCGGCGCTCGGCGGCTACGTGCAGGCGGGCCGCGCCATGTTCGACCTCGACAAGCGGGTCTACCGCCTGCGGGAGCTGACCCGGGAGCCACTAGCGCCGGGCGCCCTGCGCTTCGCCTCCGAGCAGGAGGCCAAGGCCGACCGGTTCCTGGCGGCCGGGCTCGTCACCCTCGGGCCCGTCGAGCAGGCGGGGGACCGGCGGCGCCTGAGCGGGACCGTGCTGGATGACGGCCGGAGCCTGACGCCCGCGGTGGAACTCGATTCCGACGACCGCATGGTCGGCGGCTCCTGCCAGTGCGGCTTCTACACCCACAACCGGCTCACCCGCGGCCCCTGCGCGCACATGCTGGCCGTGCGCCGCTTCTTCCACGCCCAGGTCGAGGGCAAGCCGGCGCGGTGGCAGGCGTGAGGCAGACCCGATTGATGCGGCCGCAAGCCTGGCCTATCCTGACCGTGACGAGGGGCGTCGGCCGGGGCGGACCTTGCATTTCGGGCGGCGATTCGCCGTCCCTGCACCCTGCCCGGCAAAGCGTCACTGGCCCGCTCTTCACTGGGCCGGCACTGACCACCGGTGCGCGTTCGCGGTTTGGGTTCGCTGAACCCAAACGCGCACCGGTGGTCGTGCCGGCGTCGAGTGGACCGGGCCAGTCCCGAGACTTGACGAAGGCATCCTGGCCGACGTCCCCCGTCACGCTTCCCCCCGTCACGCCTCCCGCCGCCCGCGCCGGAGGCCGCCGATGAGCCCGCAGCCCGGCAGCCTGACCCGCCAGCAGCTCTACGACCGGATCCGCGAGAGCTCGAAGGACGAGGTCATCCTCGAGGAGATGATCCGGCTCGGATTCTGGCCGGACGGGGCGGAGCAGCCCAACCCGCCGGACGACCTGATCCGCCGCCGCGGCGAGATCGCCCGCGCCCTCGCCGATCTGCACCGGCGGGAGGCGGCGTGGCGCGACCCCGAGGCCGCCCTCAAGGAGATGCATCGCCGCCGCAAGACGGCGGCGCTGGAGCGGCGGCGCGAGACGAAGCTGCGCAACGCCCGCGACCGCCACGCCCGGGCGCAGGCGTGGCACGCGCGCCGGGAGGCGGAGATCCTCCATCTCGGCGACGGCGTCTCGGCCGGCCTTGCGAACGCGGATGCGCCCGCGCGGGGGCCCGCCCCCGGTCTTCCCGCCCTGGCGAGCCCGAAGGCGCTGGCGGAGGCCATGGGGATCGGCCTCGGCGAGCTGCGCTTCCTCGCCTACGACCGGGCGCTCAGTGCGGTGAGCCATTACCGGTGCTTCACCATCCCCAAGAAGGCGGGCGGCCTGCGCCGCATCTCGGCGCCGATGCCGCGGCTGAAGCGGGCGCAGTACTGGATCCTCGACGCGCTCCTCGCCCACGTTCCCGTGCATGGGGCGGCCCACGGCTTCGTGCCCGGCCGCTCGATCGTCACCAACGCCGCCGCCCATGTCGGGCGGGACGTGGTGGTCAATCTCGACCTCAAGGACTTCTTCCCGAGCCTCGACTACCGGCGGATCAAGGGGAAGTTCCGGGGCCTGGGCTACGCCGAGCCGGTGGCCACCGTGCTGGCGCTGCTCTGCACCGAGCCGGACGTGGACGCGGTCGAGATCGACGGCGCGCGCCTCTACGCCGCCCGGGGCCCCCGCCGGCTGCCGCAGGGCGCGCCGACGAGCCCCGCGCTCACCAACCTCGTCTGCACCCGGCTCGACGCCCGGCTCACCGGCCTCGCCGCCAGCCTCGGCTTCACCTACACGCGCTACGCCGACGACCTGACCTTCTCGGCCTCCGGCGCGGCCGCCGGGAAAGTCGGCGCGCTGCTCAAATACGTCCACGCCATCGTCGCCGGGGAGGGCTTCACCGTCCATCCGGACAAGACCCGGGTGATGCGCCGCGGCCGGCACCAGGAGGTGACCGGGCTGACCGTCAACGAGCGCGTCGGCGTGCCCCGGGAGACCCTGCGCCGCTTCCGCGCGCTGCTGCACGGGCTCGATCGGCACGGGCCGGCCGGGCGGCGCTGGGGCGCGGCCGGCGAGGGCGACGTGCTCCGCGCCGCGGTCGGCTTCGCGCAGTTCGTCCGGATGGTCACGCCGGAGACCGGTGCGCCGCTGGTGGCGCAGGCCCGCGCCCTCGCGGACCGCCACGGGCTGCGGCCTGCGGTGCGGCCGCAGCCGGACTTCCGCGCCCGGTCCGCGCGGGGAGCAATGCCGCTGGCCCGCTGGTGGGCGCCGGCCCCCCGTCCCGCGCCCGAGCCGGACCCGATCCTGGCCGAGGCCGAGGCGGCTGCCGCGCGGGCGGTCGCCGAGGCTGCGGCCCGCGCGGCCGCGCCGGTGCCGGGCCGCAGCGGCGTGCCGACCTCCGGGCGCCCGCGGTTCGCTACACCCGAGCCGGTCGCCCCCGCGCAGGCCGCGCCCGGCACGGTCGCGGAGGCCGACGACGCCCCCATGAAGCCCTGGAAGGTGGTCCTCGGGGTCTTCGTCCTGTTCCAGGCGGGCGCCCTGCTGCATCCGGCGCTCGGGCTGCTCGTCCTCGTGGTCGCCCTGGTGCTCGGCCTCCGACGCCTGCTGCGCCGCTGGCGCCGGCGCCGGTGAGCCCGCCCCGGCGCCGTCTGGCCGGGCGAATCCTGGCCAGCCTCGCTGCGGCCCTCGCCCTCGCGCGCGGGCCGGCGGCCCGGGCCGAGGAGGCGCCCGGCACGATCATCTTCAACAAGGCGGAGGCCGCGGGGATCGGGGAGCCGCTGCGGCAGGACCCGGCGCTGCTGCGCAGCTTCCCGGCCTGCCCGGCCGACACCTTCGCGCGGGAGCGCCCGGTCTGGCGGCGGGCCTTCGCGCCCCGGCGACCCACCGAGCGCCGCTGCGCGCGCGAACCCGCGGCCTGCTTCGTGCTCTGCACCCGGTGGTCGAACGCGCCGGCCTGCTTCGACCTCGCCCTCGCCTTCGAGCACCATTCCCTCGACGTCCCGGATATCCTCGACAAGGAGCGCCTCTACGCCCTCGCCTGCGCGGGCGGGTTTCCGGCGGGCTGCACCAACCGGGCCGCCGGGATCCGCAACGGCGGCTACGCGGCCGATCCCTTCCGCGATGTGCCGCGCGCGGACACGGACGCCTGCCTCGCCCGGAGCTTCCGCCTCGATTGCGACCGGCGCGGCGCCTGGGGCTGCGCCATGCTCGGCCAGGCCTACCGCCTGGGCGAGGGCGTCCCCGCCGAGGCGTCCCGCGCCCGGGCGGCGTTCGACATGGCCTGCGCGATCAACCCGGACTTCGCGGCCTGCGCCTTCGCCAAGCGGCAGGTGGCCGAGATGGACGCGCCGCCGGACAGCGCGGACGACGCGCCGTGAGGTCCGGCGAGGCGGGGGCGGATCCCGAGGCCCTGCGGGCCCTCTACGGGCGGAGCGATCCGTGGCCGGCCGGTCCCCCTGCCCCGGGCCTCAGGCGCGCCTGCCTGTGCGTGGAGGTGGACGAGGCGGACGACGTCGCCGCAGCGGAGCGCTGGATGCTGGCCCATGCCGGCCGGCTCACCTGCGTGCGCAGCACCGGCTGCGGCTGCTGCGTGATCGGCTGGGACATCGAGGGGCCGGCGGCGATCATCGACACCCTGCCGGCGGCGCTGGCTGCGGCGTTCGACGGGCCGAGCCAGGCGGCGGCCCCCCGGCGCGCGCCGGTCGCCTGGGGGCGGCGCCTCTGGAACCGCTGCTTCCGCCGCGGCTGAGACGCGATCCCGGACCGGCCACGCCGCCGCGCCGGGCGCCGGCCGGGATGCGCGGCATGCGACCTCCTAGCGCCGTTCCGCGACGACCTCCGGGCGATCCGGCGCCCTCGGATCCGGCCTCCGCCCCGGGATCGGCCTCTCCGCCACCGCGGCTCCGCGTTCGAGGGTGGCGACCGCCAGGGGCGCCCCCCGGCCGCGCAGGGCGTGCAGGCCCAGGGGGCGGGCGCGGACGCCGTCGGGCAGCGGGTCCAGCCGTCCGAGGAGATCCTGCGAGATCAGGATGCCGACGCCGAGCGGGCGGCACAGGGCCTCGATCCGCGCCGTCACGTTCACGGCGTCGCCGAAATACGCGATCTTGTGGCGGTCGACTCCGACCTCGGCCGTGACCACCGGGCCGCCATGCAGCGCCGCCCGCAGCCGCGGGACCGTCCCGAACCGGGCGGTCCAGGCCGCGGCATCCGCCTCGATCCGGTCGAGCACCGCGAACAGGCCGGTGACGCAGCGCGCGTCCTTGAGGCCGCGCCTCATCGGCCAGGTGATCATGGCGAGATCGCCGACATAATCGTCCACGGAGCCGCCGTTGCGCCGCACCGGCTCGGCCAGCGTCGCGAACACGGCCCCGAGATACTCCTGGGCGCGCAGATCGCCGTGGGTCTCGGCGAAGGCGGTGGAGCCGACGACGTCGAGGAACAGGAAGATCCGCTCCTCCTGCACCGGCTTGTGGTAGCGGCCGATCATGAAGTTCACGAACACGGCGCCGCCGATCAGGTCGCGCATCCGCATGGCGAAGACGAGGAGGGCCGACACGGCCAGGGAGTAGGCGAGAAACCGCGGCGTGATGCGCACGGCCGTGGACAGGCTGTCGCCGGTGAGGCCGAACCCCCAGACGACCAGGCCGCCGAGGGCGCAGCCGAGGGTGATCAGCACCACGTAGAGCAACTCGGCCGCGAGCATGTAGACCAGCGCCGGCAGGCGGCGGATCCGCGGCTGGAGACCCGACAGGGTCAGGGCGGGGACGAAGGCCAGCACCGTCCCGCCCACTGCCAGGGCGTAGACGAGGCCGGCGAGCATCGAGGCCCCGCCGACGAAGAGCACATTGTAGAGGAGGCCCGCCCCGCCGCAGGCGAGGAGGAGGGTCAGGGCCCAGAGCCAGCGGTAGTGCGGAAGCATGGGCTGTCGGCGGGAGAGAGCGTGGCGGCGGGCGCGGTGCGACCGACGCGATGGCACGGGAGGAAGGCGAGAGAGCGACGAACGCGGCGAAGACTCGGTCTGATTCGGTGCGCCGCAGACTGCCCGTTCGCGCTTGATCGATCGGGATCAATGCGCACCGTCCACATCACGGTGTCGCGGCCGTGCCACAGGGCGCGTTCGGCCTCGCCGTCGTGAGCGGCTCCTGGGCGAGGGACCGATCCGGGCTCGGCCCCTGTGGGTCGGCGGAACCGCGTGAATGCGGGATACGGGGGGCCGGCGAGGGTGGTGCGGCTGCCCGCGGCCAGCCTGGTGGGCCCGGCAGGACTCGAACCTGCAACCAGACCGTTATGAGCGGCCGGCTCTAACCATTGAGCTACGGGCCCGGGAGGCGCCGACGGATAGCCGATCCCCGGCCGTCCGTCACCCGGATTTCGCCGCCCCGCGCAGGCGCCGGGTCCGGGGGGCCGGGGCCTGACGGGCTGATTCGTCCCCCGGCAGGGGCGCCCCGTCCTTGATGCGCCACAGGTAGCGCGCCAGGATCGAGCGGTACGGTGCGAAGGCCGACGCCACCGCGCCGGCATCGGCCTGCCCGGTGAGGCGGCGCAGGCAGCCCACCGCCGCCACGTCGCCCGCGGGCCAGATGTCGGGGTCGTGGAAATGGAAGATGCCGACCATGTCGGCCGTCCAGGGGCCGACGCCGCGTATGCCGCACAGGATCGCCGCCCGCTCGGGATGCGGCAGGCCGGCGAGGCCGGGGCCGAGCAGGCCCGCCGCCTCGGCCGCCACGATCGCCTGGAGGGCCCGCACCTTGTTGCCCGAGATCCCGCAGGCCCGCAGCAGGTCCGCGTCGCCGGCCTCAAACAGGCCCCGGGGGCTCGAATCCGCCGCTGCGGCGGCCGCCTCGATCCGGGCCCAAATCGCCCCGGCCGCCCGGGTGGAAAGCTGCTGGTTGACCACCTCGACGAACAGGCGGTCGGCGACGCGCAGATGCGCCGGCGGCTCGATCCGGATCGGACCGGCCTGCACGAGGGCGGCCCGCAGCGCCGGATGGGCGCGCGCCGCGTCCAGGAGATGGGCGTAGATCGCGGGATCGAGCATCGCCTCAGCCCATCCGGCCCGCACGGCGCTCCGCCCCTCGGAGAGGCGGCCGGCCTCGCGCGCCGCACCCGTATCCGAGCCGCGGCCCCGTTTCCAGTCCGGCAGACGGGATGCCGCGCAGCGCCATCTTGTCCGGGCCTCTCCGGCCGGTCTGGACGGAACGCGATGGCGGCCCAGGTCTCGACGGCATGGCGATCTTCTTCACCGCGGACACGCATTTCGGCGACCCGCACATCCTCCGCCACCGCGGGGCGCGGTTCGGCAGCCTCGAGGCCCACGACGAGGCCCTGGTCGCCGGGTGGAACGCCGTGGTCGGTCCGGAGGATGCCGTCTGGCATCTCGGCGACTTCGCCGCCCATGCGAGCCCCGCCCATTGCGCGGCGATCTTCGCGCGGCTGAACGGCACGAAGCGCCTGGTCCGGGGCAATCACGATTCGAACCGCGTTCTCGACCTGCCCTGGGCGGAGCCGCCGGTGGAGAGCGCCCGCCTCTCCATCGCGGACGCGCAGGGGCGGTCGCACCGCCTGTTCCTGTCGCACTACGCGCATCGGGCCTGGCCGGGGCTGTGGCGGGAGACGCGCCACCTCTATGGGCACAGCCACGGCTGCCTCGCCGACACCACGCGCTCCTGCGATGTCGGCGTGGATGCCTGGAACGACCGTCCGGTCACCCTCGACGCCATCCTGATCCGTCAGGACGCGGCCGCGGGCGTGCCGGAGGAACTCGCGGCCCACGGCCTGCGCTGATGACAGGCCGCCGGCGCGCGCTATCGTCCGCCGGAGACGCGAGATCCCGGCAGGAGGCCGCATCGCCATGACCGACATCCCCGCCCCGCCGTCGGGCTGGACCGCCGCCGCGACGCAGGCCGCGGCCGAACTGGGCCTCGGCACCGATTGGGCCGCTCTCGCCGCGCCGGACTGGACGCGGCTCTGCCGACGGGCCGGCAAGATCCTCGCCGGCCAGGGTCACGCGCCTCCGGCCGGCTGGGAGGGCGCCCTGGCGCGCGCCCTCGGCCGCCCCGATCCGGCGGCGGCCCGGGACGAGCTGGCCCAGGATGAACTGGCCCAGGACGCCGCGAACACCGTGCTCGCCGAGCGGGGCGAGGTGTTCGCGCCGGAGGACGATGCGTGAGGCGGACGACCCGGGCGCGCCTTCGCGCCGGCAGGTGGTTGCCGTCGCGGGGGTGCGGGCCGATGTAAAAGGCATGCCTTATCCCGAACGCCGGCGCGCCGCCCCGAGACCGACCGAACGCTATGGCCCCGGCCCGGCGCCGTCCGCCCTGCGCGTGGTTCCCCTCTCGGGCGGCCCGGTCCTCGACGCGCAGACGCGCCTGCGCCTCGGCCACCAGATGCGGGCGATGTACGATCCGGTGATCGACGAGGCTCTGGATCCCCGACTGGCGGAGCTGCTGCAGCAGCTCGACACGGACCGGGGCGGCGGTTCGACCTGAGGTCTGGGCTGGGCCCCACCTCTGCCCGGCACATCCGCCGGAGATGCGGGAAGAGGCCCCCATCGGTGGATCGGGGGGATGTCACACCGATGGGAGCCGAGCCGAGTCGACGGATCGACCCAACCCGCTTCATATCGCCCAGGCGCCGGCCCGGACGCTTTCACCTAAGTCAAATTTCCTGCCGAATACGGCGGTCTGAGTGTCGAATTGGCTTATTCGACCTGGAGAATCGTCCCGATCAGGCCGAGCTGCCGGTCACCGACAGCATGACCCCGTCGCTGCCGATCTCGGCTCCACTGTATCCGAGCATCCGCGCGAGCTGTTCGCGGGCGCGCCAGACGCGGCTCTTCACGGTCCCGATCCGGCAGTTCATCACGGCGGCGGCCTCGTCATAGCTCAGGTTCTCGATCGCCACGAGAACCAGCGCCTCCCGCATCACCGGGGCGAGGCGGTCGAGGGCGGCGCGCACGTCCTGAAGATCGAGATGGCCCCCCTGCTCGGGAATGCTGGTCAGCCGCTCGGCATAGGTGCCGTCGGTGTCGGCGACCTCGCGGCCCTGCTTGCGGTGCTGGCTGTAGAAGACGTTCCGGAGGATCGTGAACAGCCACGCCTCCAGATTGGTGCCGGGGGTGAAGCCGCCGCGGCCGCGCCAGCCGCGCAGCAGGGTGTCCTGCACGAGATCGTCCGCCGCAGCCGGGTCGCGGGTCAGCGAGACCGCGAATCGGTGCAGCGCCGGCACCACCTCCAGCAGACCCGCCCGGAACAGCTTGTCCCGCTCGCCCTCGGCCTGCGCGAGGGCCGTCTCTAGGCGCGCCAGCAGGTCGGCGAAGGGGTCCGAGGCGGGCTCCGACCCGAGGCCGATCCGGTCGTAGGCGCGGCCGAGCAGGGTGCCGAGATGGGCCCGCACGGCCTCCGGCAGGCCGTGGCGGGTCTCCGCCCCGGCCTCCTCTGCACGATCCGTCACGGGATCGAGGAGCGATGAGCCTTCGGTGTCGGGCATACGGTCCGGTCGTCGGCGAGTGGGCCGGTTGCGCCCATGGGACTGTTTGTGGCGTGCCCGGGCCGCCCATGCCGCAACATGGGTTAGCGCTTTTCCCGAAGGGGGCTCGGCCGCGGGGCCGCGCCGGCGCGCAGCGCCGTCGGGACGGGCCGGCCGATGCCGCCCGAGGTGCCGGTCACGACCGCCGACCCGCCGCTCAGGCGCGCCGATCAGGCCCTGCGTCCCGCGTTGCCGTCGTATTGCAACTGGACGGCGAACCCTTGCCCGCGCCGCGGTGTTTGCCTTCGCAGCTGCAGCCGGTCGGGTGCGCCGTCATGTGCGGCCGACCGGCCTGCGCCGACACGTCCGCCCGAACCCCGCCGAGGTCACCGATGCCAGCCCCCGATCCAGCCCGCACCGCGGGTTCCGCTCCGGAGGGGAGCGCCTCGACGGTCTGGACGCTCGCCCTCGCCACCGCGCTGATCGGCCTCGTCGCCCTTCCGCGCCGGACAGGGCCGCCGGCCCCACGCCCCGCCGACCACTCCGGAGACCGCTCCGCCGGGCGGGACGGGGCGCGCCGGACGTCGCCCTCGCACGCGGGCCAGGAGGCGCAGGCCGTCGCCCGGACCCAGGCCGATCGCGGGCGGGGGGCCTCGACGCCGGCCGAGATCCCCGCCAAGGGTTGGAAGGACATCGCGCTGCGGGCCTATCACGACATCGGCGAGAACCGCCTGTCGCTGATCGCGGCCGGCGTCACCTTCTTCACGCTCCTGGCGATCTTTCCCGCGGTGGCGGCCCTGGTCTCCTGCTACGGCCTCGTGGCGGATGCGGCGACCATCAACGACCAGCTCGCCAGCCTCCAGGGTATCCTGCCCCAGGGCGCCCTGGAGATCGTCGGCGACCAGGTGAAGCGGCTGAACGCGGAGGGCAACAGCACCCTCGGGCTCAGCCTGGTGTTCGGCGTCGTCCTGTCGGTGTGGAGCGCCAATGGCGGGGTGAAGCACGTCTTCGACGCCCTCAACCTCGTCTACAACGAGCGCGAGAAGCGCAACTTCTTCGTGCTCAACTTGGTCTCCCTCGCCTTCACGGCGGGCGCGCTGCTGTTCCTCGTCCTGGCGCTGGCCGCGGTGGTGGCGGTGCCGGTGATTCTCGCGTCTGTCGGGCTCGGCGCGGATGCGTGGTGGCTGTCGCTGCTGCGGTGGCCGGTTCTGCTCCTGGCAGTCCTGCTCGGGCTCGCCCTGCTCTACCGCTACGGGCCGAGCCGGGACGCACCGCGCTGGCGCTGGGTCACGCCCGGGGGTGCCCTGGCGGCCGTGCTGTGGCTCGGCGCATCGGTGCTGTTCTCCTGGTACGTCGCCCATTTCGGCAGCTACAACAAGACCTACGGCTCCCTCGGTGCGGCGGTCGGGTTCATGACGTGGATCTGGCTCTCGACCATGATCATGCTGGCCGGCGCCCAGGTGAACGCCGAGATGGAGCACCAGACCGCCGAGGACACCACCGTCGGCGCGCCCCAGCCCCTGGGCACGCGCCGGGCGCGCATGGCCGATACGGTGGGCGCCGCCGCGGACTAGCGCCGCACCCGGTCCGGCGCGAACGGCCTTTCCGAGCGACCCGAGCGAATAACCTGCGCGGGCGCACCGGATCGACGCGTCCCCCGTCCTCAAGCCCGGGAACGACGACTTAACACAGGTTGGCGCACGTTTTTCTGCTGCAGGCACAAGCCGATCAAGATGATCCGGACTTCGATGTTCGGATGACGGTT
Source organism: Methylobacterium sp. UNCCL125 (assembly GCF_900116795.1). Taxonomy (NCBI): domain Bacteria; kingdom Pseudomonadati; phylum Pseudomonadota; class Alphaproteobacteria; order Hyphomicrobiales; family Methylobacteriaceae; genus Methylobacterium; species Methylobacterium sp. UNCCL125. Next base: position 153,048 of record NZ_FPBW01000008.1, read on the forward strand.
TGGTCCCTGCCGATAGAAATATCCTTGTCCCATTATTTCACCGATACCCCCGGCGGCACCGTCGTGCGGGACGCTTCGGACGCGCGCGACGTCCCCCGGTCCCGTGTACCCGGCCGCGACGCGGCCGAATCTCCGGTCGGGCCCGTCTCCCTCCCGAGGGTCGCCGACACGCCGGTGTCGCGGTGATCTGACCGGAGGGGGACGTGGAGAACCCGTTCGTGCGGAAGATGGAGCGGCACGTCCGGCTCGCACCCGAGGACCGCGCGGTCCTCGACGGGCTGGGGCGCCAGCACGTCCGCCATGTCGCGGCCCGTCAGGATATCGAAGGGCAGCAGAGCGACCCGTCCCACACGCACCTCATCCTCGACGGCTGGGCCTGCCGGTACAAGCAGTTTCCGGACGGGCGGCGGGCGATCGTCGCGCTGCTCCTGCCGGGCGACCTGTGCGATCCGTTCGTCTTCCGCCGGGCGCACATGGACCACGCCATCGGCGCGCTGACCTCCGTCACCGTCGCCCGGATCGCGCCGGACCAGCTCGGCGACGCGATCCGCGGCCGGCCGGCCGTGGAGGAATGCCTGTGGCGGGAGATGCTCGCCACCACGGCCCTCCACCGGGAGTGGATCGCCAGCGTCGGCCGGCGCTCGGCGATCGAGCGGCTGGCGCACCTGTTCTGCGAGCTGCACCTGCGGCTGACACGCGTCGGCCTCGCGGACGGGATGACGCTGCCGATGCCGGTGACCCAGCCCGATCTCGCCGATGCCCTCGGCCAGACGAGCGTACACATCAACCGCACCCTGAAGGAGCTGCGCATCAGCGGCCTCGTCGCCCTGCGCAGCCGGCGCCTGACGATCCGCGACCTCGACGGGTTGATGGAGCGGGGGCTGTTCGATCCGGCCTATCTGCAGCTCTCCTGACCGGCGCGGGCGATACGCCGCGGCCCCGCAGGCCGGCCGAACCTTGCCGCGGAACCGCCGCGGCCGATCTGAGGCGGACCTCCCTCCCGGCACGGGCCCGCGCGACACACGATGCACATCCACCTCGACGCGCTCGGCGGCGTGGCCGGCGACATGTTCGCCGCCGCCCTGCTGGACGCCTTCCCTGAGCATCAGGCCGGCGTCTCCGCCAGCATCCGGGCGGTCGACGGGCGCATCGCCTGCGCGGTCCGGGCGCACAATGACGGGATCCTCAGCGGCGCGCGCTTCGCCGTTTCGGCCCCCGGGGTGGAGCCCGGACCCGCGCCGCACCGACACGACCACCCGGCACGCCACGACCATCCGCATCCCCACGATCACGATCACGCCCATGATGACGGCCACGGTCACGGCGATGGCCACGATCAGGGTCACGGTCACGGACACCGGCCCTGGTCGGAGATCCGCGCCGCGCTGGAGGCGGCGGATCTCGCGCCGGCGGTCCGGGCGCAGGCCCTCGCCATCTTCGGCCACCTCGCCGCGGCCGAGGCCCGGGTCCACGGCATCGCGGTCGAGGCGGTGGCGTTCCACGAGGTCGGCGCCTTCGATTCCATCGCCGACATCGTCGCCGCCGCCCACCTGATCGCCGCGCTGGGGGTGCGGAGCTGGAGCGTTTCGGCCTTGCCGCTGGGCTCCGGCCGGGTGCGGACCCAGCACGGTCCCCTCCCCGTCCCGGCCCCCGCCACGACGCTGCTCCTCGAGGGCTTCTCGACCCTCGACGACGGCGTGCCCGGCGAGCGCGTCACCCCCACCGGCGCGGCGATCCTGCGCCATCTCTGCGGCGAAGACCCCGGGCGGGGCCGTCCGCGGGGCATTCTCGGGCGCACCGGCATCGGGTTCGGCACCAAGGTCCTGCCGGGCCTGAGCAACTGCCTGCGCGTCCTGGTGCTGGATGAGGCGGCCGCCCGTCCCGGCCGGCGGGACCTCGCGGTGATCGCCTTCGAGATCGACGACCAGTCCGGCGAGGATCTCGCCATGGGCCTCGACCGGCTGCGGCGTGAGCCCGGAATCCTGGACGTCGTGCAGGCGCCGGTCCTCGGCAAGAAGGGCCGGATGATGGCCCGGATCCAGGTTCTGGTCCGCCCGGAGAGCCTGGAGGCGGCGATCGCGGCCTGCTTCCGGGAGACCACCACGATCGGCCTGCGCTACCATCGGGTCGAGGGGGCGGTGCTCGACCGCGAGGCCCGCACGGTGGATCATGCGGGCCGACCCGTCCGGGTGAAGGTCGTGGACCGCCCCGGCGGGCGCACCGCCAAGGCCGAGGCCGACGATGCCCGCGACCACGCGGGTCACGCCGCACGGGCGCGCTTGCGCCGCGAGGCCGAGCGCCTCGCCCTGACTGTGCCGGAGGAGGAGCGGTGACGCGCCAGAAACTCGAAGCCGTCCTGGCGGGACTCGGCCCCGTCGCCGTGGCGGTGAGCGGCGGGGTCGACAGCCTGACCCTCGCCACCCTCGCCCACCGGCTGGCGCCGGGCACGACCCTGGTGGTGCACGCGGTCTCGCCGGCCGTGCCGGAGGAGGCGACCGCGCGGGTCCGCGCCGAGGGCGCCCGCGAGGGCTGGACCCTGCGGGTGATCGAGGCCGGCGAGTTCGCCGACCCGGCCTACCGGGCCAACCCGGTCAACCGCTGCTTCTTCTGCAAGACCAACCTGTACGGGGCGGTCCGGGCCGTCACCGACCGGCAGATCCTCTCGGGCGCCAACCGCGACGACCTCGGCGAGTACCGCCCCGGCCTCGACGCCGCCCGGGAGCACGGCGTGCGCCACCCCTACGTGGAGGCGGGGTTCGACAAGGCTTCCGTGCGGGCGCTCGCCCGCGACCTCGGCCTCGGCGCCGTGGCGGAGCTGCCGGCGGCCCCGTGCCTGTCGAGCCGGGTCGAGACCGGCATCCCGATCGAGCCGGAGACGCTGGGCTTCATCCACGCCGTCGAGCGGCTGGTGGGGGGCGCCCTCGCTGCGGGGACCGGCGCCAAGCGGGCGGTCCGCTGCCGGGTGCGCGCCGAGGGCGTGGTGGTGGAACTCGATCCCGGGAGCCTGGCGGCCCTCGACGCGGACAGCCGCGCCGAACTCGGGGCCGGGATCCGGGAGATCGCACCGGCGCGTCTCGCCGGCCCGGTTCGGTTCGCGCCCTACCGGGTCGGCAGCGCCTTCCTGGTGCAGCAGGGGGAGGCCCGTTCGTGAGCGTCGCTGAAGAATTCACCCTCGACTTCGCCCGGTCGGAGCGGATCGGGCTGGAGGAGGCGATCTTCTGCGCCGGCAAGAGCCCTGAGCAGATCGACGCGATCCTGGAGTCCGCCCGCGCCCGGGGCGCCTCGCTCCTCCTCACCCGCCTCGATCCGGAGAAGCGCGACCGGCTCGATGCGGCGGCCCGCCTCGACTATTGCCCGGTCTCCCGGACGGCGGTGTTCGGCGAGGCGCCCCGGATCACGGGCCCGGCCCGGGTCGCCGTGGTGGCGGCCGGCACCTCGGACGTGCCCGTCGCCCGCGAGGCCCTGCGGGTGCTGGCCTATGCCGGCCGGGCCGCCGCGCTCTTCGCCGATGTCGGCGTCGCCGGCCTGTGGCGGCTGACCACGCGGATCGAGGAGATCCGCGCGCATCCGGTGGTGATCGTCGCCGCCGGCATGGATGCGGCGCTGCCGAGCGTCGTCGGCGGCCTCGTGGCCGGCGCGGTGATCGCGGTCCCGACCTCCGTGGGCTACGGCGTCGCCGCGGGCGGCCGCGCCGCCCTCGACGCGGTGCTGGCGAGCTGCGCCCCCGGCATCACGGTGGTCAACATCGACAACGGCTACGGCGCCGCCTGCGCCGCCTTGCGCCTGCTCCACGCGGCAGGACGCCTCGCCGCGGAGACCGAACGATGAGCCGGCCCGACGCATTACCTCTCCTCACCCGGACACTCACGAACGGAGACAGCCGATGGAACGCCGCAGCTTCCTACAGGGCGCCGTGCTCGGCGCGGGCTTGGCTGGCGCCGGCAGCGCAGGTGCGGCCGTGAACGCCCCCGTGCTCCCGGGCAACCGCCCGCAGGACCCGGCGGACCTGCCCTTCGTCACCGATCCCGGCGAGCGCCGGGGCGAGATGCTCTACCGGACCTTCGGGAAGACGTCGGAAAAGATCTCGGCGATCGGCATGGGCGGGTTCCACCTCGGCAAGAAGGCCGTGACCGACGACGAGGCGACGCGGCTGATCCATGCCGGGATCGATCGCGGCATCACCTTCATGGACAATTGCTGGGACTACAACGACGGGCGCTCCGAGCTGCGCATGGGCGCGGCCCTCGCCCAGGGCGGCTATCGCGACAAGGTCTTCCTGATGTCCAAGATGGACGGGCGGACCAAGGAGGTGGCGATCAAGCAGATCGACCAGTCGCTCCTGCGCCTGCGCACCGACCGGATCGACCTCGTCCAGCACCACGAGATCCTGCGTTTCGACGACCCGGACCGGGTCTTCGCCGAGGGCGGGGCGATGGAAGGCTTCCTGGAGGCCAAGAAGGCCGGCAAGCTGCGCTACATCGGCTTCACCGGCCACAAGGACCCGCGCATCCACCTGCAGATGCTGGAGGTCGCCGCCGAGCGCGGCTTCCACTTCGATTCCGTGCAGATGCCCGTCAACGTGATGGACGCGCATTTCCGCTCGTTCAGCCACCTCGTCCTGCCCTATCTCGTGCAGAACGGCATCGCGCCGCTCGCCATGAAGACTTTTGGCGACGGGGTGATCCTGAAGGCAGACGCGCCGATCAAGCCGATCGAGTACCTGCACTTCTCGCTGAACCTGCCGGTCTCGGTGGTGATCACCGGCATCCAGAACCAGCGCGACCTCGACCAGGCCTTCGAGGCGGTGAAGACCTTCAAGCCGATGGACAAGGCGGCGGTGGCCGAGCTGCTGTCGCGGTCGAAGCCCTACGCGCTGGAGGGCAAGTACGAGCTGTTCAAGACGAGCGCGACCTTCGACGGCACGGCCAAGAATGCCGCATGGCTGGGCGAGGATGTGGCAAGCGTGAAGAAGCTCGCGCCGACGATGGAGTAGAGCGGGTCGCAGAATGGCGCGCCCTCCCTCCCCCGCAGAGGGGGGAGGGAGAAGCGGCCGGCGTTACGCCACGTCCTCCAGCCGGATCGGCAGGCTGCGGATGCGGCGGCCGGTGGCGTGGTGGACGGCGTTGGCGATGGCGGCGTTCACCCCGATGATGCCGAGTTCGCCCAGACCCTTCAGGCCGAGCGCGTCCACCCGGTCGTCGGGATCGGGTACCAGCAGCGCCTCGACCTCCGGCGCGTCGGCCGCCGTGGGGACGAGGTATTCGGCGAGATCCGGGTTGCGGTAGGCGGCGCCGTCGAGCACCGTCTCTTCGAGCAGCGCCGAGCCGAGGCCCCAGATCATCCCGCCCGTGAGCTGGCTCCGCGCGGTCAGCGGGTTGAGGATGCGCCCCGCCGCGAAGGCACCGGTGAGCCGGGCCACCCGGATCTCCCCGGTCTCGGCATGGACGTGGATCTCCGCGAACTGCGCGCCGAAGCCCCAGGACACGGCTTTCCCGCCCCCGCCCAGGCTGAGCCCGATATGGCCCTGCCGCAGGCCCGCGAGCGCCGTCTCGCGGTCGCCGCCTTCGGGCACGAACGCCGCGACGGTCTCCACGCCCGCTGGGCCGACCGCCTCGGCCAGCGCGATCCCGGCCCCGTCCGGGGCCACGAGCCGCCCGTCCGCGAGGCGCAGCGTCCCCGGATCATGGCCGGCGAGGCGGCCGCCCTGCCCGGTCGCGGCCTGCGCGAGGGTCTCGCGGATCTGCCCGCAGCCCAATGCCAGGGCGTTCATCAGGCTGGTGGTCGTGCTCGATCCGCCCGAGATGCCCGCGGCCGGCAGCTCCGTGTCGCCGAGCCGGACCGTGACCCGCTCCACCGGCACCCCGAGCCCGTCCGCGGCACCCATGGCGAGCAGCGTGGTGATGCCGTTGCCGATCTCGTGATGCGCGCAGGCCACCTCCGCGGACCCGTCCGGGCCCAGCCGGACCCGCATCGTCGCGGCGGCGATCTTCACCGGCCGCACCGAGGTGGCGCAGCCGAGACCCACCCGCCAGGGACCGTCGCGCATCGAACCCGGACGCGGCACCCGGCGCGACCAGCCGAAGGCCTTGGCGCCCGCATCGAAGCAGGCCATCAGCGGCCGGGTCGAGAACGGTTTTCCCGAGACCGGATCCACCGCCGTGTCGTTGAGCCGGCGCAACTCGATCGGGTCCATGCCGAGCGCGGCCGCCATCTCGTCGACGGCGCTCTCCAGGGCGAACAGGAACGGGACCTCCGGGGGCGCCCGCATCGGCCCCGGCGTGTTGCGGTCGACCCGCACGGCCCGCTCCTCGGTCCGGATGTTCGGGCAGGCGTAGAGGCTCGCGGTCACCTCCGCGCCCTCCATGACGAAGGGATCGAAGCGCGAGGTCACGGTGTCGGCTTCGTGGACCATGGCGGTGAAGCGGCCCGTCCGGTCGGCGCCGAGCCGGATGCGGTGGCGGGATTCCGGCCGGTAATTGGCGATGGTGAAGCATTGCCGCCGGCTCGGGACCAGGGAAACCGGCCGGCCGAGGCGCTTGGCCGCCAGGGCGACGAGCGCCGTGTGCTGCGACAGCGCGAATTTCGAGCCGAAATGGCCGCCGATCAGGCCCGCCACGACCCGCACCTGCGCGGGATCGAGGCCCAGTTGCGCGGCGAGTCCGTGCTGGACCGCGCCGACGTAGCGGGTCGGCTCGTGCACCGTCAGTCTGTCGCCGTCCCAGGCGGCCCGGGTGGTGAACAGCTCGATCGGGTTGTGGTGCTGGACCGGCGTCTCGTAGCGCGCCTCGATCCGGACGGCCGCCGTATGCAGGGCGGCTTCGGCATCACCGCGGGCGATGTCCTCGTGATGGGGCTTCAGGTCGGCCAGCCGCACGGTCTCGGCGCCGGGCGCATCGAAGCCGCCGGCGGCGGGCTCGGCCGCGTAGGCGACCCGGACCGCGCCCGCCGCCGCCGCGGCCGCTTCCTGCGTCTCCGCCACGACCAGCGCCACGATCTGGCCGGCATAGGCGACCGCCTCGGAGTCGAGGGGGCGGTGCGAGCTGTTGGCGAAGCCGCCGGCCATCAGGTGCTTCACCGGCGCCACCGCGCCCGCGAAATCCCGGTGGGTGAAGATCCCCAGGAGACCCGGCACCCGCCCGGCGGCTTCGAGGTCGAAGCCGGTGATGCGGCCCCGGGCGATGGTGCTGGTCACCAGGGCGGCGTGGGCCGTGGCGGTCTCCGGGCCGACACGGTCGGAGCTGTAGAGGGCCCGGCCCGTGACCTTGTCGGGACCCTCGACCCGGGTATGGGCCCGTCCGAGATGACCCTCGTCCAGCGCGCGTGCGTCCATCCTGCCCTTCCCGTCCGCGGCCGCTCCGGCCGCCGCTTACGAACGGAATGGACGAGACGGTGGTTCGGGTCCGCTCGCCGCGGGGCGACAGGTTGCAGCGGCCGCTCCGGCCGAGCCGTCCTCGCGCATGAAGCGCTTCGGGGCAGCGCGGCCTGGATCGGCCGGGCGTCCCCCGGATTGCCGCGCGCCCCGCGCGAGGACGGGGCGGGCTGCGGCGGCCTGCGCCGCAGCCCGGCGCCTCAGTTCAGGACCTTGCCGTCCGGCCCGACCTTGATCTCCTGCTCCTTGTCGGCGCCGGCGACCTTGATCTCGTACTGGACCGCGGAACCGTCCTTCTCGACCTCGGCCTCGTAGGCCTTGCCGCCGCCGGCCTTCTGCTCGGCGATGGCGAGCGCGTCCTTCAGCGAGGTCTTGGCGTTCTGGAAGTCGGAGGCCTTCAGCCGGGTGAAGTAGCGCTCGATCGGCTGGTTCTCGGTCTTGTAGAGGGCGCCGGTATCGGCGTTGATGCCGTATTCGACCAGCTTGCCGCTCGGGTAGACGACCTTGATCGCGTAGTGGGCCGGATCCTTGCTGTCGGCCTTCTCGAAGTCGGCGTCGATGGCGCGGCCGCCCTTCTCGTCGCCCTGCGACTCGGCGGTGGCGAGCGCCTGGGCGAGGCCGACCTTGGCGACCTTGGCGACCTGCCACTCCTTCAGGTTGCTGTCGGCCTTGGTGGCGGGTTCGGCGGGGGTCGCGGTGGGGGTCTGGGCCACGGCGAAGCTGGCGGAGAGGGCGAGCAGGCCAGCGGCAGCGGTGAGGCGGGTGATCATGGCGGGTAGTCCCTTTGCGGGCTCGTTCACGGGAGCGTGAAACGTCGGGTCCGGAAATCCGGTTGCCCGCGCCCGGAAAAAATTCTGCCGCCGTCGCCCCGGAGCGCGGCCGGGCGCCCCGCGAGACGGGCGGCCGGGGCCCCTGTATGAGACGCTGACGATCCGGCGTGCCCCTCGGCGACGGCGGAGCCCTCACGGATGGAGCAGGCCATGACCGCGCACGAGCCCGAGCCGCTGGACGATTTCACGCGCCTGCACGCCAAGCTGTCCGCCCTGGAGATCGTGCTCGGCGTCCTGATCGGGCGGCTCTCCGAGGAGAACCCGGAGATCCGCGAGGACGTGAAGCGCGACGTGGCGGCGATCCTGTCGGATATGCCGATCGACGGTCCGAGCGAGGAGATGATCGCCGCCGAGGTCCGCCGGGCCGCCGCGGTTCTGACCAGCGTGTCGATCGGCTGAGCCGTCAGCGCGGCGGCATCCGCAGCGCCCCGTCGAGGCGGATCGTCTCGCCGTTCAGCATCGGGTTCTCGCAGATGTGGCGGACGAGGTCCGCGTATTCCGACGGGCGGCCGAGGCGCGGCGGGAAGGGCACGCTCTGGCCGAGGGTGTCCTGCACGTCCTGGGGCAGCCCCGCCATCATCGGGGTCTCGAAGATGCCCGGCGCGATGGTCACCACCCGGATGCCGTGCCGGGCGAGTTCCCGGGCGAGGGGCAGCGTCATGGCGACCACGCCGCCCTTCGAGGCCGCGTAGGCGGCCTGCCCGATCTGGCCGTCGAAGGCCGCGATCGAGGCGGTGTTGACGATCACGCCCCGGGCGCCCGCCGCGTCCGGCGCCTCCCGGGCGATGGCGTCGGCCGCCAGCCGGATCATGTTGAAGGTGCCGACGAGGTTGACCGAGACCGCCCGCGCGAAGGTCTCGAGCCGGTGCGGCCCGTCGCGGCCGACCACCTTCTCCCCCGGCGCGATGCCGGCGCAGTTCACGAGCCCGTGGAGGTGCCCGAAGGCGTCCAGCGCCGTCCGGACCGCCGCCGCGCCATCGGCCTCGCGGGTGACGTCCGTCTCGACGAAGCGCGCCTGCGTCCCGAGATCCGCCGCCACCCGGGCGCCGGCCTCCCGGGCGATGTCGGCCACGACAACCCGGGCCCCCGCCGCCGCGAGGCCCCGCGCCGTCGCCTCCCCGAGGCCGGAGCCCGCGCCCGTGACGATGAAGACCCGATCCCTGATCATCTCGCTGGCCATCCTGGCCCCCCGACGGTTCCGGGCGACCGACGGCGCCCCGCGGCCACCGACCTAGCGCGGCGCCGCAGCGGCCGGAAGTCGTCCCCGTTCGGATCCGGGACCGATCCGTTCCGCTGGCCGATTGACGTGTGAATTTTTCCCACATAAAACATGCGAAGACGATCTGCGGTCGCGGATCGGATGTCCCCGTGTTTCCCGCGCTTCGGTGCCCGGTCGCCAAGTCATGCCGTGTCCATGTCAGGGAACGGCCAAGTCATGGTGCGGCCGAGTCGTGCGGTCGTGACGGTTCTGTCGCGGGCCGCACCCGTCATTCTCCGGTCCCGGCCATCCGGGAGCGGCCGAGCCCTCACGCCTGATCAGGACAGTCATGGACGTCCCCTGGATCGAGACCGCCGCCCGGCACTGGCGGCATGGGCGGATCGTCGGGCGCCGGTTCGCCGACCGGCGTCCCGGCATCCGCGCGGCCCTGCGGGCGGCCGCGCCGGACAGCGTGCTGCTGGCCGGCAACTCCCACGCGGAGTTCGTCGGAACGCCGGATCTCGGCGGCCGGGCCTGCATCAACATCGCCGTCGGCGGCAGCACCGCGGCCGATTGCGGCCGCCATCTCGCGGAGCTGCGCGTTCCGGCCCGCTGCGCGGCCGCGGTGCTGATCATCGGCACCAACGACCTCCAGCGCTGGCGGCATCCCGAGCGGGCCCGCGTGGTCGACCGGTTCGAGGCCGATGTCCGGCGCATCCTGCGCAGTCTGGAGGCGTGGTCGGCACAGGTGTTCGTCGCCGCCGTACCGCCGGTCGGAATCGGGGCGACCGGCCGGGATCCCGCCGCCGTCGCGGTCTTTTCGGACCGCTTGGCGAGGCTGTGTGCCGAGGGGGGCCACACCTTCTTCGACCCGTTCGCGGCGTGGCGCGCCGGCACCGGGGGGCTCGCCGGCCCCGGTCTCCACCGGGACGGCGTGCATCTGGCCGATTACGCGCCCCTGGCCGCGGCGCTCTCCCGCGCGGTGGCGGGCATGGTCCCTCCGGCCGGGCGGCCGCCCCGCCCGCATGTGCCCTGTCCCGGGCCCCGCCCGACGCCCGTCGCGACCGCGCCTGCCGCGACGGCGCCCCTGCGGGTCCTGCGCGCGGCCTGGGTCGGCCGGCCGTGAGGATCCGCGCGCTCCGGGTCGCGGCCATGCGCCCGCCCTCGCGCGGCGACAGGCCGTCCCTGCCGCGCCGGGTTTGGCCCGCCGACGCGGCGGCGTGGCGCGACGAGAACGGCGTCCGGCAGCCCCGGGCGGCGCGGCGCACCCTCGCGGCGCTGGCGGCCCTCGAGTCCCGCGGACGGTACGACGCCTGGGCGGAGGGCGAGGGCAAGGTCGTCGCCGGGCCGGTCAGCGCGCTGGTCCTGGGCGACGCGGAGGCGGAGATCGGGTTCGTCTTCAGCCTCACGCCCGACGGGTATGGCGCGGAGCCGTTCTGAACGGATCCCGATCAAGGCGGGCTCGTGCACAGCAGGGTGGGCGCGCAGACCGTCCGGAAGCCCGCCCGGACGTAGAGCGCCTCGACCGCGCCGCCGGCCGGGCATTGCAGGAAGACCTGTGTGGCCCCGCGGGCCCGCGCCTCGCGCAGGGCCGCCACGGTCACGGCGGTGCCCAGGCCGCGACGCTGCCGGTCGGCCCGCGTGCTGACATTGTACAGCCCCGCCCTGTCGCCGCGCAGGTAAAGGCTCGCGCAGGCCGCCGGACCGGTGGCGTCGCGCAGGACGAGGTGCAACGGCGCGAGTCCCGTCCTGCTCCGGGCCGCGCGCAGGGCCGGGATATAGAAGCGGCGCAGATGCGTCCGCACGCCCGGGTCGTCGGACAGGTGAGCGAAGACCCGCTCGAAATCCGGCCCCGGTGCGGGCGCGGCCTGCACGGTGATCGCGCCACCCGCCGCGGACGACGACGGCCGCGGCCACGCCACCATCCAGCTCGCCGGGTAGAGCGCCGCCGGCTCGAACAGATCGCGCAGCAGCGCCACCTCCGCGTCGTCCCGGGCCAGGAAGGCCGGCGCCCGGGCACGCCCGAGGGCCGCGGCCCCCGCCCAGGCGAACTGGTCGGGCCGATGCACCCCGAAGGCGAAGTTCAGGGTCGGGTCCGGAATGCTCCGCGACCAGACGTAACCCGCCCCCCCGGGGCCGTGCTCGACGCCGTCGATCAGGGAGCCGGTGAGCGCGGCCACATGGGCGTCGCGCAGGGCCTCGAAGGTCAGATCGGGATCCCGCGGAGTCATGCGGCGGTCCCGGCAGCGGCTCCGGCGGCTCCGGCGGCGGCTCCGGCGACGGTCCGCGCGGCCCGGCCCCATGCCCCGGCACCGGGCGCCATCAGCGCGGCGATCCGGTCGTGGAGATACGGCGACAGGACGATGTCGAGATGATCGGTTTCCGGTACGGTCTCCACCGCGAGAAGCCGGCTGGTGAGCGCGGACCAGTCGATCACCGGCAGGCCGCGGGTCAGGGACTCCGCCGCCACGAAGCTGTGGACCGGCACCGCGGCGGGTTCCAGCCGGAGGCTGCGGAACTGAATGGCGTGGTCGACCAGCGTCCAGAGCATCCGCTCCCGGCTTCCGACCTCGGGTCCGTCGGTCGGCAGGGGCTGCGGCTCGGCGGCCAGGAAGCGCAGGAACTGCAGGTCGGCCTCCGGGTCCATGCGGGCGCGCAGGGCCGCCCAATGCGCACGCATCGGCGAGCGCTCGAGCCAGGCGCCGACCAGCGATTCGTGGGCCGCCCGCTCCTCGGGCGCGATCGGCCGGCCGGCGCCGGGGGCGAAATTGGCCTCCAGGCCGCAGGCATCGAGCATGCCGACGCACGCCAGGGGGAAGCCGGGGCCGAGCCGGCGGGCGGTCTCGTAGGCCAGCACTCCGCCCCAGGACCAGCCCAGGAAGACGCACGTGCCGGCGCGGCCGCGCATCAGGCCGCGCACCCGCTCGGCATAGGCGTCAGCGAGGTCGGCCACCGCCGGCAGCGGCCGGACCGCCTCCACCAGGGAGGCGCAGAGGAAGCCGTGCGCCTCCTGCCCGGGACCGAGATGGGCCACCAGGGGCTCGTATTCCCGGGTGCTCACCAGGAGTCCCGGGAACAGCACCAGCACCGGCCGGTCGCTCTCCGGCCGCCCGGCGGACAGCCGGACCGTGGGGGCGAGGCCCTCGTCGGCGGCCTCCGCTCCGGCATCGATCCGCGCCGCCAGCTCCGCGATGGTGGGATCGCGCAGGAGGTCCGCCACGCCGATCCCGCCCCGGGGCGCGATGAGGCGCAGGCGCGCCACCAGCCGCAGGGCCGACAGGGAATCGCCGCCGAGTTCGAAGAAGCGCCGGTCCGCCACCCGGACCGGAAAGCCCAGGACCTCGGACCAGATCCCGGCGAGCCGCCGCTCCGTGGCGGAGCCGGGGGGCCGCCCGCGCCGGTCGTCGGCGGCGGGGTCCGGCAGGGCGTGGCGGTCGAGCTTGCCGTTGGCGGTCACCGGAAGCCGGTCGAGGAGGGTCAGGCTCGCCGGCACCATGGGCTCTGGCAGGGTGCGGGCCAGGCCGGCGCGCAGGCGGCCGGGCTCCGGGCGGCGTCCGCGTGACGGCACGACATAGCCCGCGAGATAGGCACCGGCCGGGCCCTCCCGGCGCAGGACCACGGCCTCCGCGACGCCCGGCAGCCCCCGCAGGGCCGCCTCGACCTCGCCGATCTCGATCCGGTGGCCGCGGATCTTGACCTGATCGTCCGCCCGTCCGGCGAAGGCGAGGCTGCCGTCGGGGCGGCGCCGCACGCGGTCGCCGGTTCGGTACATCCGGCCGCCGCCCGCGGCGAAGGGGTCCGGCAGGAACCGCTCGGCGGTGAGCGCCGGACGCGCCCAATAGCCCCGGGCGAGGCCGCCGCCGATGTAGAGCTCGCCGGTTTCCCCCGCGCCCACGGGTTCGAGATCGGGCCCCAGCACGTAGGCCGCCCGCGCGCCCACTGGGCCGCCGATCGGCGCGTAGGGCTCGTCGAAGGTCGCGTCCGACGGCACCGCCCAGATCAGCGGCGAGATCACGCATTCGGTCGGGCCGTAGCCGTTGATCAGCAGCCGGGGCTTCAGGGCGCGTCCGAGCCGCGCGAAGGTCTCCCGGGGCATCCCCTCCCCGCCGAAGGAGTAGACCTGGACCGAAGAAGGGGCCTCGCCCAGGCGCTCGGCCCAGTCGGCGAGCTGGCCGATGAAGCTTGTGGGGAAGCCCGCATGGGTCACCCGGTGCCGGCGGATCTGCGCCAGGGTCTCGGCGGCGGTCCAGAGGTCGGGGCCGCGCAGCACGATGCAGCCGCCGGCCACGAGGGGCGTCATCCAGCGCTCGTGGGCGCCGTCGAACGCGAAGGACAGGACATGGAGCTCGCGCGACTCCGCGTCCATCGCGTAGGCCGCGGCCGTGGTCCGGCAGTGCATGGCGAGCGGGCCGTGTTCCACGAGCACGCCCTTCGGCATGCCGGTGGAGCCCGACGTGTAGATCAGGTAGGCGGCATCCCCCGGCTCCGGCATCACCGGGACGGCGGCGGCTCGGTCGGCTTCCAGGGCGGCGGGATCGAGCCGGGCGAGGCCCGCCGGAAGCTCCAGGCGCGCGGCGATCGCCGGCGTCGTGACGCAATGCGCGATGCCGGCATCCGCCAGCATCAGCTGCACCCGGGCGGCGGGGTATGCGGGATCGAGGGGCAGGAAGGCCGCGCCGGCCCGCAGAACCCCGAGCAGCGCCACGATCATCTCCGGCGACCGCTCCAGCGCCACCGCGACGCGGTCCCCGCGCCCGATCCCCCGGGCCGCGAGCCCGGCCGCGAGGGCGCAGGCCCGGGTGTCGAGCTCGCCCCGGGTGAGCGTCCGGTTCCCGAACACCACCGCCGGCCGCCCGGGCTCGGCCGCGGCGAGGCGGGCGAGCCGGGCCGGGACGCTCTCGCGGTCGGCGTCGGGGGCTGGCTCCGACAGGGGGACGGCTTCGGGCGCATGCGCCGGATCGGCGATCCAGTCCCGCGCCGCCGCGATCCCGCAGGGGCCGTATGCCCGGCTCCAGCCGGCGGGCAGCGCCTGGCCGGCCGGCCAGAAGGCGCCGTGCCCGGCCCGGTCGAAGGCCACCACCACCGGTGCCAGGGTCCAATCCCCGGCCGCGTCCGCGGTCGTGTCCCCGCCCGTGTCCGCGATCGCCGCCTCGTCCGCCATCGCCGCCTGGCCGGTCTGCCTGTCCATCCGCTCGCTCCTGCGCCGCTCCGGGCCTCGATGAACTGACGGTTGAGGCGGGGGGCCGTTCACGGCGGCGCCCCGGGGCCTCCGGGCCGCCCCCGCACGAAAGGTCTGAACGCCGGGCGGCCCCATCCGTCAGGGAGGTGCCGGCGACACGCGGAGGACGGATGACGGACGCTTCGAGGCCCAGCATGTCCAGGGACGGGATGCACGACGACACGGCGCACGCCGACGCGCGGGTGCCGCTGACCCTGGAGGGGACCCGGGAGGTGCCGGTGATCCGCCTCGCCGGTTCGGTCGAGCCGGCGGCCGCCGTGGATGCGATCCTGGCGCGCGCCGAGGCGCTGACCGCCGAGGACACGCGGGTCTTGCGCATCGCCGTGACGGCCGATCCGGCGACGACCGGGCGGCTGCTCGACCTCGGCGCGGCCCGGCGCAGCGGCGACGGGGTCGAGATCCTGCCGGGGCTTCTCTGGCAATGCGCCGCCCGCTGGCTTCCCGCGGTCCGGCCGCCGTTCCCCGAGCTGTTCACCGCCACGGACGGGCGCCGCCACCCGCTGCGGCCCGGGACGCCTGCCGGCACGGTCTACGCGCGGGCGATCCCCTGGCTCGGCCGCACCGTGAGCTTCCGCACGATGACGGAGCCCGGCGACGTCGCCCTGTTCTCCGCCTGGATGAACGATCCCCGGGTCGCCGCGATCTGGCAGGAGACCGGCACCCTCGCGGCGCATGCCGCCTACATCGCCAAGCTCCAGTCCGACCCCGCGACCCTGCCGCTGTTCGGCTGCCTCGACGGGAAGCCGTTCGGCTATTTCGAGCTGTACTGGGCGCGGGAGAGCCGCCTCGGGCCGCTCTACGAAGCCGGGCCCTACGACCGCGGCTGGCACGTGGCGATCGGCGACGAAGCCGTCCGCGGGCGGCCCGTTCTCTCGGCGTGGCTGCCGTCGCTGATGCATTACCTGCTCCTCGACGAGCCGCGCACGCAGCGGATCGTCGGCGAGCCCCGGGCCGATCACGCCCAGCAGATCCGGAATCTTCACGCCTCCGGCTTCGCGACGATCGCCACCGTCGACTTCCCCCACAAGCGGGCGGCCCTGGTCGCCCTGTCGCGCGAGCATTTCGTCCGCGACCGGCTCTGGGTGCCGGGCGCGGCCGCCGCCGACGCCGCGCCGCGGCCTCCCGCCGTGCCGGCCTAGACCGCCCCCCGAGCGAACAGAGATGCGAGCGATGACGGATCACCCCGCGACCGACGACATCATCGGCATCGGCTTCGGCCCGGCCAACCTGTCCCTGGCCATCGCCCTGCGGGACGCGATGGGCGACGGGCCGCCGCGGACGTCCCTGCGGTTCATCGAGCGGCAGGATCGGTTCGGCTGGCACCGGGCGATGATGCTGCCCGGCGCCGACATGCAGATCAGCTTCGTGAAGGACCTCGTGTCCCTGCGCGATCCGACGAGCCCGTTCAGCTTCCTCAACTACCTGCACGTGAAGGGGCGGCTCAGCACCTTCCTCAACCTCAAGACGTTCAACCCGTCCCGGGTCGAGTACAACGACTACCTGGCCTGGGCGGCGGACCATTTCTCGGACGTGGTCGCGTATGGCGAGACCGTGGAGGCCGTGCGGCCGGAGATCCGCGACGGCCGGCTCGCCGCCTTCGTGGTCGAGGCCCGGGACGGCGCCGGGACGCGCCGCCTGCGCCGCTGCCGTCACCTCGTCGTGGCCGCGGGCGGCGACCCGGCGATCCCGGCCCCCTTCGCGGCCCACGCGCAGGACCGGCGGCTGATCCACTCCTCCTGGTACCTGCCGGGGATCGCGCAGGCCCTCGGGGCGCCGCGCCTGGACGGGCCGGAGCCCCGCATCCTGGTGGTGGGCGGCGGCCAGAGCGCCGTGGAGATCGTCACCGATCTCGGCGCACGCTACCCGCGGGCGCTCGTCGACCTCGCGATCCGCGGGCCCGCCCTGAAGCCCGCCGACGACAGTCCCTTCGTCAACGAGATCTTCGACCCTGCGGCCGTCGACCGGATCCACGGCGCCCCCGCGCCGGTCCGGGCCGAGCTGATCGCCGCCCACCGCGCCACCAACTACGCGGTGGTCGACGCCGACCTGATCCAGGACTTCTACGCCACGCTCTACGAGCAGACGGTGAGCGGCGTGACCCGCTACCGGCTGCGGCGGAGCACTCGGGTGGTGGCGCTGGAGCCGGCATCGGAGGGCTTGCGCGCGACCCTGCGCGACGACGTCGCCGGCACCGAGGAACGGCAGAGCTACGCGGCGGTGATCTGCGCCACCGGCTACCAGCGCGCCGCGGTGCCGGCGATCCTCGATCCCGTGCGCCCATTCATGGCCGGCGAGACCGCGGACCGGCACTACCGCCTGCCGCTGGAGCGCGCCGAGCCCCGGGTGAGCCTGCACCTCCAGGGCTTCAGCGAGCCGACGCACGGTCTGACCGAGACGTTGCTGTCGATCCTGCCCGTGCGGGCCGGCGCCATCGCGCAGACGATCCTCGAAGAGGAACGCGCCGCCCGGGCGGCCATCCGGTCGGCTGCGGCGGCCCCGTGAGGCGGCCGGTCGATCTCGACCAGGACCGGGTCGTCGCCCTCGTCCTGCGGTTGTCGGGGCCGGCGATCCTCGGCATTTCGGCCCACGCGCTGCAGATGCTGGTCAATGCGTGGTTCGTGGCCGATCTCGGCGCGGCCGCGATCGCCACCATCGCCATCGCGTATCCGGTCACGCTGCTGGTCGCGGCGCTCGGCTACGGGGCGGGGATCGCGGCGGCCTCGCAGGTCTCCCGCGCCCTCGGGGCGGGGGACGACGACCGCGCCGCAGCCTCTGCCGGCCTGGGCTTCTGGCTGAGCCTGCCGGCCGGGCTCGCCGTCACGGCCGCGATCGTCGCCGACACGCCGTTCTGGCTGCGCCTCCTCGGCGCCGATGCCGCCCTCGCCGCGGAGGCCGCGCCCTACACGGCGCTCGCCACGGTCGGCACGGCGCTGATGCTGGTGATGATCGTCGGCGGCTTCATCGTGCGCGCCCAGGGCCATGCGCGCCTCAGCGGCGCCGTCATGGTCGGCAGCTTCGGCCTCAACATCCTGCTCGACGGGGTGCTGATCCGGGTCTGCGGTCTCGGCACGGCGGGAGCCGGCTGGGCGGCGATCGGCGCGCAGCTCGCGGGGGCGGCCGCTTACGGCCTGCATTTCGCCCGGGCGCGGGGGCCGGACCGCATCAGCGTCCGATGGCCCGGCAGCCGGGTCGGGCGGGCGGCTCTCGCCGAGGCCCTGACCCTCGCCGTGCCGGCCACCGGCTCCAGCCTCCTCGCGGCCGTCGCGATGGCGCTGTTCGTGGAGGCGGCCGCCCCCTATGGCGACGCCGCCGTCGCCGCGCAGGGCATCGCCCTGCGGCTGACCCTGGTGGCGGCGCTGCCGCTCCTCGGGACGATGGCGGGCGCCCAGGCCGTCCTCGGCCACGCCGCCGGTGGCGGCCGCCGGGATCGCCTGCACCGCGCCCTCGCCTTCGTGCTCACCGCCGCCCTCGCCTACGGAGCCATCGTGGGCGGCCTGATGATCGTGCTGGCCGAGCCCCTCGCGGGCCTGTTCGCGCAGGATCCGGGGACCGCCCGGGAGGGTGCGCGCGCCACCGCGATCTTCGCCGTGGCCTTCATGCCGGTGGGCCTACAGCTCACGGCCGCGACCCTGTTCCAGGCGATCGGCGCGCCGCGCCGGGCCGCCGCCGTGTCGCTGGCGGCGCAGGGGTTGGCGCTGATCCCGCCGCTCCTGATCCTGCCGCCGCTCCTCGGCTATACGGGGGTGCTCGCCAGCCGGGTCGCGGCCGAGTTCCTGGCCGACGGGATCGGCTTGGCGCTGATGCTTGCGTGGTGCGTCGGCGCGCGCCGGACAGGCGGCGCAGCGCCGGTCGAGGGCCGCGAGGCAATGCAGGTGGCCGCGGCGCACGAGGCCGCACACCAGGGCACGTGAGACCCCGAGCCGGGCCGCGATCTCGATCTGCGGAACGCCCTCGACCCGGTGGAGCTGGAAGGCGGTCCGCACCGGCTCCGGCAGTTCGGCCACCGCGGCCTCCACCTGCCGCAGGGATTCGCGCGACGCCGCGGCCGCCTCGGGGGTTCCCATCCCCGGGTCGGCCGGATCCGGGGCGGCATCGAGGCCGGTGAACAGGCGCCGCTCGAAGCCCTGCCGCCGAGCCCGGTCGAGGGCGAGGTTGCGCACCATCCGCCCGACATAGGCGGCCTGGACCGCATCCCCGGCCTCAGGCGGATCCGCGATGAGCCGGAGCAGCACGTCCTGCACAACGTCCTCGGCCTGGGCCGGGCAGCCGAGGATGCGGCGCGCGCTCGCCAGATAGGCGGCGCGATGGCGCTCGAACGCCGCGAGGTTCCAGGATCCGCCGGGCGGCTGCCGGCCGGAGCCGGGCACGGGAGCCGCCGTGATCCTCTGGCCGGAGAGGCCAGCGTCGTAATTCCGGGCCGCCACGATCCCGCTCACATTGTCCCGCCTGCGTAGCTCACGCAGCCGGGACAGCTATCATGCGGTCGATTTGGACAACAATGTCTATCTTCGTGAATTAGAATGATTAAAATATTCGCTGTTCGGGATGTTTTCGCAGCGATTATCGAAAAGATCTGATTTCCGGGTGCGAAGAAGGTCGTGACGACTTTCTAAGTCTTGAATCCTGCGGTCCGGCGTCTGGTGTCTGGCGTCCGGTGCCGGAGCGGCCGTGGGATCGGATTTCCGTCCGCGCCAGGGCCGGTCGGCGCGTGTATGCTGGCGGCCTGTCGATTCGGAGCGCGGGATGCGCATCCGAACCCTTCCCCGCAGGATCGCGTCAGGAGAGCCGGGGCCGCGATGCCGTCCGTCGATACGCTCGTCCCGGTGGGTGCCTTCGCGCTGCTGGTCCTCGCGTTCGCCGTGAAGCACCTCGCGGCGGATTTCCTGTTCCAGACCAACTGGATGGCTGAAGGCAAGCAACGGCCGTCCGCGTGGCTCGTCCCGCTCTGCGCCCATACCGGCCTGCACGGCCTCGGCACGCTGCTGATCGCCCTCGCGGTGAAGCCGGCCCTGTGGTGGCTGGCGCTGGCGGACTTCGCGATCCACACGGCGATCGACCGCGGCAAGGCGCTGGTCGCCCAGCGGACGCGCCTGCCCGCCACGGATGCCCGGTTCTGGTGGCTGGTCGGCATCGACCAGTTCCTGCATCAGGTCACCCATCTCGGGTTCGCCGTGATGCTGGCGGCGGCCTGATCCGCGGTGCGGAGGGCGGGCGCCGCCGGGCGCGTCACAGCATCTCCGCCTCGAGCAGCCGGTTCGTGTCGGAGACCTTGCCGGCGAGTTCCAGCATCAGGAAGCGCTGGAAGGTGAGCGCCAGATCGGGGCGCTCCCGCTCCATGCGGGCGAGGCCGGCGCGGTCGATGCCGACCACCCGGCAGGGGCTCTCGGCGATGGCGGTGGCGGTGCGCCGGCCGCCCTGGACCAGCGCGATCTCGCCGATCACCGTGCCCGCGGTGGTGGTGCGCAGGCGCAGGTTTCCGCGGCCGGGAACCTCCATCTCGATGGAGACGACGCCCTGCTCCAGGAAGTAGAGGGCGTCGGCCGCCTCCCCCTGGCGCATCAGCGTCGCCCCGGCCGTCAGGTCGCGGACCGTCAGATACGGTGCGAAGTCGTCCGGCCCGAACGTGCTGCCCAGCCGATCGGCCATGTGCCGGGCGAAGACGGCGACCTCCCCCGGGCCGGCTCCCCCGGCCTCCGCCAGGAGGGTGGCCTCGGCTTCGCGCAGGGCCTCGTCCAGGGTGTCGCGGATCCGGATATGCGGGTCCGCGGTGAGGCCGTTGCGGGCGATCTGCAGGCGTGCGGCCGGATCGAGATGGACCAGCAGCACGTCGAAGCCCCGCTGCTCGGCGAGCTGGCCGACCTTGCGGAACGCGATGAGCGCCGAACTGTCGAGCCCGACCGTCTCGCGGAAATCCAGGATCAGGACGCGCAGATTCCTGGCCTCCGCGCCGGCGCGCCGGTAGATCGCCTGGGCGTTGAGGAAGAACAGGTAGCCCTGCAGGGTGTAGATCCGGGTGCGGCCGCCGGCTTCCTGCAGACGCGCCGCGGCGTCGGGACCGCGGATGACGCTGCTGCGCCGCTCCGCCCCAGAGAGCGACCGGCGGATCGCGCCGATCTGCCCGTACTGGACCCCGAAGATCAGGATCGCCAGCAGGACGCCGACCAGGAAGCCCGTGGTGGCTCCGAAGAACGCCGTGGCGGCGCACACGACCAGCGCGATGGCGATCTCCCAGCCCGGAAGGGTCCGGCAGGCGATGTTCAGGTTGAACAGCAGCCCGATGCCGATGGCGATCAGGGCGCCGCCGGCCAGCGGGCGGGGCAGAAGCGCCAGGGGGCTCGCGCCGACGATGAGCAGCGCCGCCATGACGGCCAGCGTCAGCCACCAGCCGAGCCAGTGGCCGCCGCCGATGTTGTGCAGCAGGAGCGTCGAGGTCCGGCCGAAGCCCATCGCGGAGCTGCCGAACAGGCTTCCGACCATGTTGGTGGCGCCGGAGGCGACGAACATCCGGTCGATGTCGAGGTCGCGCCGGATCTCCAGCTCGACGCTCACCACGTAGAGGATCTGGATGATCACTGCCACGACGACCAGGGTGGCGATCTTGGGCCAGATCGGCAGGAGCAGGTGCGGGTCGAAGGCCATGAGGCTGCCGATGGCGGGCGGCCGCAGCAGCGACCCCGCCGGCAGCGGCTCGATCAGCCATCCCGCGGCCTGCCCGGCGGCGACGCTGGTGCCGGTCCAGGCCAGTCCGAGATGGACCACGGCGAGACTCGACAGGATGACCGTGGGATAGGTCCCCCAGTGCCGGACGATCCGGGGCAGGTAGAAGGCGCAGAAGCCGATGCCGAGGGTCAGGGCGATGCGCGCCAGCGCTCCGGCATCGATCCGGCCCGGATCGAGGGCCGCCGGGTCGACGGTGCGGAGCAGGGCCGCCAGCGGATCGTCGACATGGCCGCCGATCTGCACGCCGCTGCGCAGGAACAGCAGCCCGACGCCGCCGAGGAAGCCGGCGAGCACCGGATAGGGCAGGAGCTGCACCAGCAGGGAGGCCCGCAGGGTGCCGAGCAGCGCGAAGACCAATCCGGTGGCGAAGGTCGAGACGCCGCAGGCGACGAGGACGAGCTGGCCCACCGTCTCCGGATCGGTCACGCCCGCCGCTTCCAGCTGCCCGGCGACGCCCGCGGCGATCGCCGCCTGCACGATCGCGGCCGCGCCGATGAAGGAGAGCGAGATCCGCGCGGTCCGGCGGAGCGCGATGAAGACGAGGCTGCCCAGCACGTAGGCCGCGAGCAGGCCCGACAGGCCGGCGGCGCGGCTCTCCGCCAGCGGCCCCGCGAAGATGAGCTGGGAGTAGCTGATGAGATCGAGCAGCAGCACCATCACGGTCACCGCCGCGGCGGCGCCGATGCGTGCACCGCGCAGCAGCCCCTCGCGGCCGCCGGCCCGGGAGGCGGTTCCGGCGGACGTCAGGTCGGGTGTCGTCATCGGCACGGCCTCCACATCGTGCAGTCTCCGGGACTGCCGAGACAGGTTCCCGATAGTCGCGCGGGCCGATCATCACAGAGCCGCAGGACTCGGAGTTCGGCCGCGCGTGTCCTAACCTGATGGCGGCCACGGGCTTAAATTATCGTGCAGGCGTGAGGCTGCCCGAAGGCAGCATCGGCGCGGGCGGCGGACCGACGAGGCCCGGTTGCGGCGCGCGGGTCCCGGTCCGGTATCCGGGATGCGATCCTGGACGGCGCGCCCGCACCTGCTAAGCCGACGGCGCCCAGGAGTCGCCGATGACCGCACCGATCCGACCCATCCGTCCCGCCTGCGCGGCGCTGCTGCTCGCCGGCTTCGCCGGGTCCGCCCGCGCCGCGGATGCGCCGTCGATCGCATGGCCCGAGCCCGGCGGCCGGGCGACGATCAGCCGGCCGCTCAAGGGATCGCCCCTCGCCGTCGGCGTCTCGTCCCGGACCGCGGGCGCCATCGACAGCCTGACCTGGGGCGGCACGCAGTTCATCAACGCCCGCGACCACGGCCGGGAGCTGCAATCGGCCGCCGCCTTCGACGGCTACGGCGAGTGCCTGAACCCCACGGAGGCCGGCAGCGATGCCGACGGCACCGGCCCGCGCAGCACGAGCCTGCTCACGGCCCTGCAGGTCGGCGCCGACACGCTCGAGACCCGGTCCCAGATGGCCTACTGGATCGGGCCCGGTGCGACGACCGGCAATTGCCCGAAGGGCCCCGGCCCCCATGCCGGGCCGCGCTCCAACGACGTCCTGGCCAAGCGCGTCACCCTCGGCGCCGAGGGCGTGGCCAACGCCGTCGCGTACCGCGCCACCTACGTCACCGCCGAGCCGCATGCCTCCGCGACCTTCGAGGCGGCCACCGCCTACATGCCCCCCGACTTCGCGCAGTTCTGGAGCTACGATCCGGCGACGGGCCGCTCCGCGCCGCTCTCCGCGGGGCCGGCCGAGCAGGGCGTGCCGGTGATCCTGGCCAATGCCGACGGATCCCGGGCCATGGGCGTGTACAGCCCCGCCCTCCCCCAGCCGAGCGTGCCGAACGCGGGCTACGGCCGGTTCAACTTCGCGACCCTGCCGGGCCCCGGCAACGCGACGGTGAAGTGGAACTGCGTCTTCCGCGAGAACAACGTCCCGGCCGGGGCGCACAGCTACACCTGCTACGTGGTGGTCGGCACGCTGGAGGACGTCAAGGCGGGGATCGCGGCCCTGCGGACGGCGCTCGGCGGCGGGCCGGCCGCTCAAGCGCCGCAGGCTGCCCAAGCGCCGCGGGCCGCCCAAGCGCCGCGGGCCGCCCAAGCGCCGCGGGCTGCTATCGCGCCGCAGGCGGCCGTCGCGCCGCCCCCGGCCGCCCGGGCGCCCGGTACGGCGCTCTATGTCGGCACGCAGGGCGGCTGCAACGCCGGCGAGGTGACGATCGACCCGGGGTACAAGGGCTGCGCCACGGCACCGATCGGCGCCACTCTGGCGCAACCGGGTAACCCCGGCGACCCGCCCGTCTATGTCGGCACGGCGGCCGGGCTCGATGCAGGCCTCGTCACCAGCAATCCCCGCCATCTCGACGCCGGCACGCGGCCGATCGGCTACCTCGCGCGGCCCGGATCCGGGGGGACGCCCCTCTATGTCGGGACGCAGGCGGGGTGCAATGCCGGGGTGGTCTCGACCAACCCGGCGCATCTCGACTGCAGCGGCGCGCCTCTGGGCGTCGCCGTGCGGTGACGGTTCAGCGCGCCTCGCTGAAGCGCTTGGTCGCCCGCTGCTCCTTCTTGTAGGCGGTGATCGCCGCCGAGCAGTTGGGCGAGAGCTTCTTGAGATTGGCCTTGAAGCAGGCTTCGACTTCCGGGCCGCCCGGCGCGTAGGCGCTGCAGAAATCCATGTAGTCGCCGGTGCAGTACTGCTTGAGCGCTTCCCGGGCCGGGGATTGCTCCGCGAAGGCCGCGGCGGGGCCGAGGCAGAGACCGATGGCCAGCAGGGCCGTCTTGGTCGAAGTCATGGACATCCTTCACTCGTCCCGGCCGCGCGCGTACGGCGCGCGGCGATGGGCGGGGCGGATGGACGCCAAGGATGGCGTCACCATGACACCCGGGCAGCGCGAATGCAGATCAGCCATGCCCGGTCCCGGAGGGCGGCCCGATCCTCCGGTCAGTGCGCGCCGACGCGGCGGCTGGGCACGATGTCGTTGGCGACGATCTCCCCGAACGGGCCGTCGTTGCGGGCATTGGTGGCCGGGCGACCCGTGGTGGCGCGCAGCGGCAGCTTCGGGAAGACCAGCTCGGCGAAGCGGTAGGCCTCCTCCAGGTGCGGGTAGCCCGAGAGGATGAAGCGGTCGATCCCGAGATCGATGTACTCCTTCATCCGGTCGGCGACCTGATCGGCCGAGCCGACCAAAGCCGTCCCGGCACCGCCGCGCACGAGGCCGACGCCGGCCCAGAGGTTGGGCGACACCACCAGCTTGTCGCGCTTGCCGCCGTGGAGGGCCATCATGCGGCTCTGGCCTACGGAATCCTGCCGCTTCAGGGTCTCCTGCGCCTTGGCGATGGTGGCGTCGTCGAGCTTCGAGATCAGTTGCTCGGCTGCGTCCCAGGCCTCGCCCTCCGTCTCCCGGGCGATAACGTGCAGGCGGATGCCGTACGAGAAGGTCTTGCCCTTCGCCTCGGCGGCCTGCCGGGCGGCGGCGATCTTCTCCGCGACCTGCGCCGGCGGCTCGCCCCAGGTGAGGTAGACGTCGCAATGCTCGGCCGCCACCGCCATCCCGGCGGGCGAGGAGCCGCCGAAATAGAGCGGCGGATAGGGCTTCTGCACCGGCGGGTAGATCAGCCGGCCGTTCTCGGCGCGCAGATGCGCGCCCTGGAAGGTCACGGTCTCCCCCGCCAGCAGGCCGCGCCAGATCGTCAGGAACTCGTCGGTGACGGCGTAGCGTTCGTCGTGGGACAGGAACACGCCGTCGCCGGCGAGCTCCACCGGGTCGCCGCCGGTGACGACGTTGATCAGCAGGCGCCCGCCGGAGATCCGGTCGAGGGTCGCGGTCATGCGGGCGGCGGCCGAGGGCTCCATCAGGCCCGGCCGCACCGCCACGAGGAAGCGCAGCTGCCGGGTCAGGGGCGCCAGGGCCGAGGCGACGATCCAGGAATCCTCGCAGGAGCGCCCGGTGGGCAGCAGCACGCCGTAATAGCCGAGGGCGTCGGCGCCCTGCGCGATCTGCTGGAGGTAGCCGAGCGACACGTCCCGGGCGCCCTCCTGGGCACCGAGATAGCGCCCGTCGCCGTGGGTCGGCAGGAACCAGAGGACGTCGGCGCGCCCGTCGTGCGATGCGGTCATCGGGAAGCTCCGTTGCGGGTCAGGCGGCCTGCGGCGCGCCCAGAAGATGATCGAGAATACGGCCTTCGAGGCGTGCGAGATCCGGATCCCCGCGTCGGCGCGGGCGCGGCACGTCGACCCGCAGGTCGAGGGCGATCCGCCCGGCTTCCACCACGAGGATGCGGTCGGCCAGCGCCACCGCCTCGGCGACGTCGTGGGTCACGAGCAGCGCCGTGAAGCCCTGCGCCTGCCAGATCCGCTCGATCAGGTCCTGCATGCCGATGCGGGTCAGGGCGTCGAGGGCGCCGAGGGGTTCGTCGAGGGCGAGCAGGCCCGGCCGGCTCACCAGCGCCCGGGCCAGCGCCACCCGCTGCCGCTGGCCCCCCGACAGGGTCGCGGGCCATTGTCCCGCCTTGTCGCCGAGCCCGACCTCGGCGAGCGCCGCGAGCGCCCGCTCCCGGCGCTCGGCCCGGGAGCCGAGGCCCGACAGGCCGACCGCGACGTTGTCGACGACCCGCGCCCAGGGCAGGAGGCGCGGCTCCTGGAACATGATCCGCTTCGGCGGCTCCGACCGGCGGGGCGACGTCGCCGGCCCTTCCAGATCGATCCGGCCGCCGGTGGGCGTCTCCAGCCCGAGGATCAGGCGCAGCAGGGTGCTCTTGCCGCAGCCGGAGCGGCCCACCACCGCGGTGAACCCGCCGGCCGGCAGGAACAGGTTCAGGCCCTCGATGACGGCGGTGCCGTCGAAGCTCTTGTGCAGGTCGCGGACGGTGACGGCGATGCCGCGGCCCGCGGGCTCCGCGGGCGGGCGTGACGATGCGGATCCCCCGGCCTGACGGGGTGCCGATCCGGCGTCGGGAAGCGCCTCGCGGCGGACGGCGTCGAGCAGCATCAGGCGCTCCTGTAGGCGGGATTCCAGGCGAGGCAGGTGCGCTCGAGCTGGCGGGTCAGGGCGTCGGCGAGCTTGCCGAGGGCCGCGTAGATCAGGATCGCCAGCACCACGACGTCGACCAGCATGAACTCGCGCGCCTGCATGGCCATGTAGCCGAGCCCCGACGAGGCCGAGATCGTCTCGGCGACGATCAGCGTCAGCCACATGATGCCCAGGCCGTAACGCAGGCCGACGAAGATCGACGGCAGGGCGCCGGGCAGCACCACCCGGGCGAACAGCTCGCTGCGGGACATGCCGTAGACCCGGCCCATCTCCACGAGGCCCGGATCCACCGAGCGGATGCCGTGCAGGGTGTTGGCGTAGATCGGGAAGAACACGCCGAGCGCCACGAGGAACAGCTTGGCCTCCTCGCCGATGCCGAACCACAGGATCACCAGCGGGATCAGCGACAGGTGGGGCACGTTGCGCACCATCTGCACCGAGGTGTCGGTGAGCCGCTCCGACAGGCGCGACAGGCCGTTGGCGAGGCCGAGCGCGAAGCCGATGCCGCCGCCGATCACGAAGCCCGCGAGCGCCCGCAGGGTGCTGACGCCGAGATTGGTCCAGAGCTCCCCGGTCCGCCCGGCCTCCCAGCCGGCCCGGACCACGTCGAGGGGCGCCGGCATGAAGCGGTTGGAGACGAGGCCCGCCGAGACCGCGGCCTGCCAGCCGAGAAGGAGCGCCGCCGGCAGGAGCCAGGGCAGGGCCGTGTCGCCGAGGCGATCGAGCTTGGCGTTGCGCATCAGCGAGTCTCCGCCCGATTCTCGGCCCGGCGCTCGGGCTGCGTCCAGACCGCGTCGGCGACCCGGATCGGTCGCGGCAGGAGGCCCAGCCCGTGGAACGCGTCGGCGACCTTCTGCTGGTCGGCGACCGCCGCGGCGTCGAGGGGCGCGACGCCGTAGGACAGCCGTCCCAGGGCGACGCCGAGAACCGGCGCGGGGATGCCCACCGCGGGGGCGAGTTCCGCCGCCACGGCGTCCGCGTGGCCCTCCGCCCAGGCATCGACCTCACCGATCGCCTTGAGTACGGCCGACACGATCTCCGGGCTGGAATCGGTGAAGCCCCGCCGGGACAGGTAGAACTGGCGGTTGGGGGCGAGCCCCTGCCCGTCGGCCAGGACCCGGGCGCCCGTGGCGCGCTCGGCGGCGGCGAGATACGGATCCCAGATCGCCCAGGCGTCGACGGAGCCGCGCACGAAGGCGGCGTTGGCGTCCGCCGGCGCCAGGAAGGCGAGCTTCACCCCGTCATAGGGCACGCCCGCCTGCGCCAGGGCGCGCACCAGCAGGAAGTGGACGTTCGAGCCCTTGTTGAGGGCGATGGTCTTCCCGCGCAGGTCGGCGACGCTGCGCACCGGGCTGTCCTTGGGCACGAGGATCGCCTCCCCCCGCGGCGCCGGCGGCTCGGTGGCGACGTAGCGCAGCTCCGGGCTCGCGGCCTGGGCAAAGATCGGCGGGGCCTCCCCGGCGGAGCCGAAATCGATCGCCCCGGCATTCAGCGCCTCCAGGAGCGGCGGCCCGGACGGGAATTCCGACCACGCCACCGTGACGCCCAGCGGCTGGAGCGCCGTCTCCAGGCTGCCGCGGCCCTTCAGCAGCACCAGGGAGCCGTATTTTTGGTAGCCGATCCGGATACTGCCCGCGGCCCGGGCGGGGCGCAGCATCGCGGCCGCCGCGAGGCCGAGCCCGGCGGATAGGAGCAGGCGGCGGTTCGGCGCCGGGCGGTCGGACGGCGGCAGGGCCAGGGCGCGGGGCGTGCGGTCGGTCATGGCTCTCGGCAGTCGGTGTCAGCCGTTGCGGGCGGGGGCGGTCCAGACCGCGTCGGCGATCCGGATCGGCTTGGGGATCAGCTTCAGGACGTGGAAGCGGTCGGCGATCCGCTGCTGCTCGGCGGCGACCCGGTCGTTCATCGGGCCGATCACGTAGTCGGTCCGGTCCACCGCCCGGCGCGTGGCGGCGAGGGGCACGCCGGTGCCCTGCGACAGGAGGTCGGCGACGGCGCCGCGGTTCTGCGTGCACCAGGCCGCCACGTCCCCGAGCGCGTCGATCACCGCCTGGAGCACCGGGGCGCGGGTCTCCGCGAAGGGGCGACTCGCCAGGAAGTAGTTGTTCTGCGGGGTGATGTCGCTGGCGCGGGCCAGCACCCGCACCCCCTCCCCCTGCTCGGCGATGGCGAAATACGGGTCCCAGATCGTCCAGGCGTCGATGCTGCCCCGGGCGAAGGCCGCCGCGGCGTCCGCGGGCGCGAGGGTCACCGGCGTGATGTCGGCGTAGCTGAGGCCGGCCTTCTCCAGGGCCGCGATGGTCAGGTTGTGGGCGCTCGACGCCTTGGCGAAGGCGACCCGCTTGCCCTTGAGCTCGGCGAGGCTCTGGATCGCCGAGGCCTTCGGGAGCAGGATCCCCGCCCCCGACCCGCCGGCCTCCTGGGCGGCCGCGTAGACGAGGTTGGCGCGTGCGGCCTGCGCGAAGATCGGCGGCGCGTCGCCGGTCTGTCCGAAGTCGATCCCGTCGAGCGACAGGGCCTCCAGCAGCGGCGGCCCGAAGGAGAACTCGACCCAGCGCACGCTCTGGCCGAGGGGCTCCAGGCGCTTCTCGATGATTCCCTGCTGCTTGGCGACGACCAGGATGCCGTTCTTCTGGTAGCCGATCCGCACCACGCCGGGCTCGGCCGCGCGGGCGCCCCGGACCAGGGCCGGCGCGAGGGGCAGGGCCGCCAGGGCGGCCAGCAGGTTGCGGCGGTCGAGCATCGCCCGGCTCACTCGGCGGCGGCCAGGGCGAGGGGCGCAGCGGAGGCCGACCGGTGGACCAGCAGGGCCGCGAGCTGCCCGCCGGCCTCGGCGGCGCGGGCGCGCACGCCGGCCTCGGTGAGCACGCCGTCGCTGAAATCGGGATCGGAGGCGTAGACGGCCGTCGGGATCTGGAGGGCGCCGAAGAAGCCGAAGAGCGGCCGGAAGGCGTGCTCGACCACGAGCGCGTGGCGCGCGCCGCCGCCGGTGGCCACGATCGCCACGGGCTTGCCGGCCAGCGCCCCCGGATCGACGAGGTCGAACAGGTGCTTGAACAGGCCGGTATAGGCGCCCTTGTAGACCGGCGAGCCGACCACGAGACCGTCCGCCTCCTCGATCGCCGCGAGCACGCTGCGCGAAGACGCCGGGAGCTGGTCGCGGGTCCAGGCGGCGCCGAGGCCGGTTCCGGCATCGACGAAGTCGAGGAGGCGCACATCGAGGGGCGCCCGGGCGCCGGCCTCGCGCAGCACCGCATCCACCAGCGTCCGGGTCTTGGAGGGCCGCTGCACGTTCGCGCTCAGGCCGACGAGTCTCGGTCGTGTCATTCCGGGTGCCTTGCTGCGGGACAGGATGGCGAGCCGCCGCGATCTCGAAGAGCGAGGATGGTGCGGCCGGACATCCGAATAGGTTGATAGAATTGATCGCCCCACGTTCCGCCGTCAATGAAACGCGGTTCCCAATTGTCTCGCGAACGCAAAACGTTCTGCTCGAAACATCTCGCCCCGGATGAGATTTTATCTCAGGATGCCGGGCGGACGCGCGCCGAAATCTTGTGCCGCGGCGGCTTGGTCGCGCGGGAAACGAAGCTTTCGTCTCCCGGAGGGCCCGGCGGGAGAAGGGCGCTCTCGCATTCCGCGGGGCTATGGAAGGGCCTCGTCGGCCGGGAGCCCGGCGGGCCGGCAACCGGCAGACGCTCACCCGTCGGCCGCGAACCCTGGCGGCCGGAGGGCGGCGGGGGGGGGGGCCAGCACGCGCCCGGCCGGCGGCCCGTCTATTTGCGGGCGAGGAGATGCAGCACGGTACCGTCGTCGCCGTACTTGTCCCACATCTGCGCGCAGGCCTGCTCCGGACGCTCCCGGAACTGCGTCGCCTCCGCGTCGAGGTCCTGCTGCAGGGCGACCGAGCGCTTCTTCGTGAAGAAATCGGCGTGGTTGAGGTGGTTCTCTCGCGAGAACTGGCGGAAGCGCTCCGTGTCGATACGGACATTCGGGCAGTTCCGGGCGGCCAGATCGGCTTCGATGCCCGGACGCAGGGCCGGAATA
The DNA here is from genome assembly GCF_900116795.1 of Methylobacterium sp. UNCCL125. Classification (NCBI taxonomy): domain Bacteria; kingdom Pseudomonadati; phylum Pseudomonadota; class Alphaproteobacteria; order Hyphomicrobiales; family Methylobacteriaceae; genus Methylobacterium; species Methylobacterium sp. UNCCL125. The sequence continues at coordinate 183,461 of NZ_FPBW01000008.1, forward strand.
TCCTTCTGGAGCGCGGATCGCCGGGCTTCGGCCCAGGTGCCGAAGGCGGCCCAGGCGAGGATGGCGGCGACGAGAGGGGCAAACTTGGTCATCGAGAAACGTGTCGCTGTGCTGCGACATCCCAAATCTCGCACCTGCGATCGGTTCGACCTGAGCCGGAGGATGCACCACACTTCTGTGTGAAAGCGCACATCCCGCGGTCGGATCCGGGCCGCCGGGTTTCGAGAACCGGTGCGCTCAGTAGGTCGGGACGACGCGCGTCTCGGGCAGCGGCGCACGCATGGTGAAATGCAGGCCGGCCGGCTGGAAATCGAAGGCGATCTCCGCCTGGCACTGGAGCTTCAGGACGCGTTGCAGCAGCGTCGAGCCGAAGCCCTTCCGCGTCGGTGTCTCCGTGAACGGGCCGCCCCGTTCGGTCCAGTCGAGATGGAGCATGCGTGCCGCCGGCGTCTGCTCGACACCCCAGCGGATCCGGATACAGCCCTCCGGAACCGACAAGGCGCCGTGCTTGGCCGCGTTGGTCGTCAGCTCGTGGATGGCCATGCCGGTCGGGACCGCGAGGTCGCCCATCAGGTCGATCGGCGGCCCGTCCAGCTGGATGCGGGAGCCCTCGACGTCGTTGTAGGGCCCCAGCTCGTTCATCAGCATCTCGCGCAGGGGGGCCTGCTGCCAGTAATCCTCGGTCAGGAGATTGTGGGTCTTGGCCAGCGAGATCACCCGCGCCGAGAACGCCTCGTAGAACGCGTCCACGGTGGTGGCGGACCGGGCCGAAGCCCCGAGCAGCGCCTGCACCGTCGCCAGCGTGTTCTTCACCCGGTGATGCAGCTCGCGGATCAGGAGCGCCTGCCGCTCCGTCGTCCGCTCGCGCTCCTCGAGATGGGCCCGCGCCTCGAGCTGCCGGCGCTTGGCGCGATGGGCGGCCCGGGCCGCCATGATCAGGGTCGCCGGATGGAACGGGCGCTCCAGCACGCTCACGTTGCCCAAGAGGTCGGTCAACTGCGTGTTGGGCTCGGCGCCGCGCAGTCGCAGGAGGATGAACGGGAAGTCGGACCAGGGCGGCTGGGCGGCGATCCAATCCGCCAGCGCCTGCCGGTTCGAGGAGAGCAGCGCCTCCTCGGTCAGGACCGCGCAGGCGGCCGTGTGGAGCCGGGCGACCACCTCCGCGAGGCTGCCGCAGATCTGCGACGCGATCTGTCCCTCGCCGAGGATGGTCGCGGCGACGACGGCGTCGCGGCCCCCCGGCGTGAAGAGGAGAACCGGCGGTTCAGCGTCGGTCATCAGCCCTGTGGGTGGGCAAGAGGGACGACCGTTCACCTTCGAATGTCGGAACGCCGGTCATGATACCCCTGAACGCGCTGAGTGGTTCGCCAACGCGGATCCCGTCGGAGTCGATCCGCAACTCGCGGATCGCGTTCTCATGGCTGCCGGTCCGCTTCTTCACCACCGAGATCGCGCGCCGCAGCCGGCCATCGGCCTCGAAGGTGCGGAACAGCAGGATCGTGTCGCTGAGATAGGTCAGGTCGACATTGGCGCCCATCGCCCCGATCATGCCGTGCTGGGCCAGGACCAGGAGCGTGACGACGCCCTGCTGGTTCAGGTAGGTCAGCAACTCGTGCATCTGCAGGAGCAGGTAGTTCTCCTCCGGCATGGCGTTGTGATAGCCGGTCAGGGAATCGATCACGACCGTCGTCACGCCCTGGTGCTCGACCGCCTCCTGCACGATGTCGGCGAGTTCGCCGGGCGAGACCTCCGCCGGATCGATCTGTTCGACCCGGAGATCGCCGGAGGCGATTACGGCGTCGATCGGCATGCCGAGGCCGCGGGCCCGGCGGCGCAGCACGTTCGTGGTCTCGTCGAAGCTGAGGATCAGCACCTTCTCGCCGCGGGCGATCGCCGCGGTGACGCAGGTGAGCGCCACCGTCGACTTGCCGACGCCGGACGGGCCGATCAGCATCGTGCTGGTCCCGCGATCGATGCCGCCGCCGAGCAGCAGGTCGAGCTCGGGGCTGCCCGTGCCGCACTGGTCGTCGGCGAAGGTGCCGAGATGCTCGGCCGCGACGAGCCGCGGGAACACCGTGAGACCGCCGCGCCGGATGACGTAGTCGTGGAACCCGCCCCGGAACGGCGTGCCGCGCATCTTGATCACGCGCAGGCGCCGCCGCTCCCCGCCGTAGAGCGGCGCGAGCTGTTCCAGCCGGATCACGGCATGGCTGAGACTGTGCAGATTCAGGTCGTCCGCCTCGGCGGTCAGATCGTCGAGGAGCAGCGCGGTGGTGTTCTGGATGAGCAGGAAGCTGCGCAGGGCGTGGACCTGCCTGCGGTAGCGCAGCGAACCCTGCGAGAGCAGCCGGATCTCGGACAGGCTGTCGAACACGACGCGCTGCGGCTTGGTCCGCTCGATCTCGGCGATCGCCATGCGGATGGTCTCGCCGAGTTCGAGATCGGACGAATGGACGAGGCTCTGCTGCTGGTTCGGGTCGAGGCTGAGTTCCGGCGCGATGAGTTCGAAGATCTCGATGCCGTCGAGGGACCAGCCGTGGCGCCCGGCGACGTTCAGAAGCTCGCGCCGGCTCTCGGACAGCGTGATGTACAGGCAGCGCTCGCCCCGCCGCACGCCGTCGAGCAGGAACTGCATCGCCAGCGTCGTCTTGCCGGATCCGGGCCGGCCCTCGATGAGGTGCGAGCGCCGGGACGCGTAGCCGCCGTCCAGGATGTGGTCGAGGCCGGCCACTCCGGTACAGACCGGCGCCGCGTCTTGATCGGTCACTGCCATGTCCAGGTCTCTGCCGTCGCCCGACGGGCGGGCAGCCCACCGACCGCGTGACGGAACGCGGAGCCCGGTCTCGTACACGAAGGAGCGCGCAGGGCGAAACCCCGTCCGCCGCGCTCCTGCGCCGGCCGATACCGTCAGCGCGACCGGGATATCGGTCCTGCCGGACGGCCGCGCCGTGCGGCAGCCGGGATTGGCGCCGCGATGGAGGACCGGCGCCCGCATCCTGCGGGCGCCGGGGGTTCGCGCGCTCACTGGCTGCCCGGACCCTTCGCCAGGCCGGCCAGGGTGAACAGGTCCACCGACAGCTTCGCGCCGATCACGAAGGCATCCGGGATCGGCTTCGGACGGAACGGGAAGCGGGTCTGGTCCGGGTCGATCACGTATTGCAGGTTCGGCATCAGCCGCACCGCCGGGGTGAGCTGGATGCCGTAGCTCAGCTCCAGGATGGTCTGCAGGGATTCGACGTTCCGGGTGCCGAGCCCGAGCGCCGTGCGCGCCGCCCGGATGTTGGCCGTGCCCAGCGGCGAGAGCTTCTCCATGGCGAAGACGAAGCCGAGGGTGTCGTAGGGCCGGCCGGGGAAGGTGCCGGTCAGCACGGCGCCGCCCTCCAGGAAGTAATCCTGGGTCTGCCGGCCGCCGGTCCCGCCGAGCGCGACGCCGAAGACCGACAGGCCCTGGATGCCGCTCGGGTCCGGCCGCCAGACCATCTGGTCGAAGCGGGCGTAGACCGCCGAGCGGCCGAACCGGGTCAGCGGATCGAGGCCGCTGAAGACCCGGGCGCCGCCCCGCTGGTCGAGCACGGGATCCTTGTAGTCCGACCGGTCGAAGACGACGCCGACGCTGTAGTTGCGCGGCAGCGGGTCATTGCCGAAATTGGTCGAGTAGCCGACTTCCACCGGCACCAGGACACCGGTGGCGCCGTTGGTCGACCAGTCGATCCCGTTCTGCGTCGGCAACTGGTCGCGGGGGTTCACCTCGTAGATGCCGGCGTGCAGGAACACCTTGTCGTTGACCCAGGCCTTGGCATGGCCGCCCCAGGTGGCGATCGGCCAGTAGGTGAAGTTCGTCAGCTTGAAGATGGACTTCGGCGCGCCGCAGGTCGCGTTGTTCTGGAAGTTGCAGTAGAGCGGCGAGGCCAGGAAGTTCGGGTTGGCCAGCAGGCGGCCGACCTCGAGGTCGAGGCGGTTGTCGAACAGCTTCTGCTCATAGGACAGCAGGGTCAGATGGGCGGTCTGGCCGCCGCCGTAGATCTCCTGCACGCTGCCGTCGAAGCCGATGGAATCCTGCGCCAGGCTCCGTCCGTGGCGCTGGGTGACGACGGTGTGGACCGAGCCGCCGTCGATCCCCGCGAGACGCGCGAGATCGGCGTCGAGGCCGAAGGCGATCTGGCCGGCATAGGCCGATCCCTGGCGGATGCCGCCGGACGGGTTGGCGGCGAACTCGCCGGTGTAGTTCAGGATCATGCTGATCCCGTTGCCCAGATCGAGGGTGCCCGGCGGCAGGCTGGGCGGCGTCGCGCTGCTGCCCTGCACGTCGAGGCTGGCCGCGGCGCTGCTGGCGCCCGAGAAGCTCCGCGCCTCCCGGATGACCCGCCGCCGGGCGCGGTTCGCCCGGTACCGGGCCTTCTGCGCCGGATTCGCCTTCGGCCCCGGATTCACCAGCGACGGTCCCCCGTCCGGAGCCGTGGCTTCAACCTGTGCGCCCGCCGGACACGCGCCCGCCGTGACCGTCGCGGCGCAGAATGCGAGCGCGGCCCATCGCCTATGCTTTCTCCATTGCTTACCCATGTGACTCCCCCTTAACCGCGCGGCCTTGCCTGGCTCTGTCGCGTTCGTGTCCCGCAGGGGGCCTCCCGGTCAGTCCGTGTCCGGTCAGTCCGTGAAGGCCTCCACCGTGCGGCGCTCGCCGCGCATGAAGGCGTCGGCGGCGTGGATCAGCGGATTCAGGTCGACGTCGCTGGCGCCGGAGCGGACCAGGGCGGCGAAACGGTCGTAGAGGCCGCGGTACTCCGCCTCGGGCGGGAGCGGCTGGTCGCGGCCGTCGATCGTCAGGACGGCCCCGCCCTGCGAAAGCACCAGGGTACCGTCGTCGGTCTCGACCCGGATGTCCCAGGTCTGCGGCCCGGTCTGGCGCCAGTCGAACCGGGCTCGGATCGGGGTGCCGGCGGCATCGGCGAAATGCAGGTCGGCGGCGATCGGCGCCTGCCGGTTCTCCGGCACCGACAGGGTCGCGCCGGTCAGGTGGAACGGCGGCAGGATATGCGTGGCGATGGACAGGGCGTTGATCCCCGGATCGAACACGCCCATCCCGCCCGCGTCCCAGATCCAGTCCTGGCCCGGGTGCCAGTGCCGGACATCCTCCAGCCAAGCGATCTCCACCGACCGGATCCGGCGGCCCGACAGCCAGCGGCGCGCGGGCTCCACCCCCGGCGCGAAGCGCGAGTGCCAGCTCGCGAACAGGCTCACGCCCCGGGTCCGGGCGGCCTCGACCAGGAGCCCGACCTCGGCCAGCGTCGCCCCCGGGGGCTTCTCGAGGAAGACGTGGCGGCCCGCCGCGATCCCCGCCAGGGCCGCCGCGAACCGCGCCTGCGGCGGCTGGCACAGGGCGATGGCGTCGAGGTCGCCGTGCGCCGCCAGCATCGCCTCCAGGCTGCCGTAGCTCGGCACGCCGTCGAGCCCGCCATGCCGGCTCGCCACCGCCACGAGGCTGTAATCCGGGGAGGCGGCGATGACCGGCAGATGCTGGTCGCGGGCGATCTTGCCGACACCCACCAGACCGATGCGGATCGGGTTCGCCATCTCAGAGCACCCGCACGGTCGGGTCGGCGGGCGGGGCGGCCGCCAGGGGGTTGCGCAGGGGCAGCGCGAACGGCTCGGCCTCGATCTCGAACACGTCGCCGGGCCGGGTCGCGACGCCGTCGCTGAACGATAGGGTGGCGGTCCCGAAGAAGTGGACGTGCACGTCGCCGGGGCGCCGGAAGGGTGCGTATTTGAAGTGGTGCCGCTCCAGGTTGGCGATGCTGTGGGACATGTTCGCCTCCCCGGAGAGGAACGGCTTCTCCCAGAGCACGGCGCCGTCGCGCAGGATACGGCTGGTCCCGCGCACGTCCGGCGGAAGCGCCCCGAGCCACAGCTCCGGGCCGAGGGCGGCCGGGCGCAGCTTGGAATGGGCGAGCCACAGGTAGTTGCCGCGCTCGGTCACGTGGTCGGAGAACTCGTTCGCCAGGGCGAAGCCGAGGCGCACCGGGGTGCCGTCGGCGTCGACCAGGTAGATCCCGGCGATCTCCGGCTCCTCGCCGCCGTCGCGGGCGAAGGCCGGCGAGACCAGCGGCTCGCCGGAAGCGACCAGGCCGGATCCGTCGCCCTTGTAGAACCATTCCGGCTGCACGCCGGCCTCGCCCGGCGCCGGCTTGCCGCCCTCGACGCCCATCCGGAACATGCGCATCGAGTCGGTCGGCGCCGGGTCGGCCGCGGCCGCGCGGTGCATCGCGTCGCGGCCCTCCGCGGAGCCGAGATGCGTCAGGCCGGTGCCGCTCAGCATCAGGTGGGCGGGATCGGCGTGGTCGATGGGCGGCAGGAGCCGGACCGTGTCGAGATCGACGGGCGCGCCGAGTCCCGCCCGCTCCGCCGTCGCGGCCAGATCGTCCCCCGCCTCGAGAGCCCTGCGCGCCAGGGCGCGCACGCTGTCGACGCCGAGCACCCGCCGCGCCCGACCGTCGGCGAGCAGCGCGACGCCCCGCTGCCCGTCGGCGGCGCGGAATTGTAGGAGTGATCGTCCCATCTGTGTCCTCCCGGGGACGACCGCTTCGGGTCGTCCTGAACGCGCGGCCGTCGAGGGTCGCGCGGCGGCCTGTCAGCGGCCGGGTTGCGGGTCGAGAACGCCGTCGATCCGGCGCGCGAGATGCCAGGGATTGTCCGGACGCAGGGGCGGCGGCAGGAGCGCGTCGGGCAGGTCCTGGTAGCAGACCGGGCGCAGGAACCGTTCGATCGCCAGCGTGCCCACCGAGCTGCTCCGGCCGTCCGAGGTGGCCGGGAACGGCCCGCCATGCACCATCGCGGGGGCGACCTCGACGCCGGTGGGCCAGCCGTTCGCCAGGATCCGTCCGGCCTTGCGGGCCAGCAGCGGCACGAGCCCGGCGGCGAGATGCTCGTCCGCGCGGTCGAGGTGCAACGTCGCGGTGAGCTGCCCGCCGAGGGACTCGAGGAGCCGGGTGACCTCCGCCGTGTCGGCGGCGGCGACCAGCAGCGCGGCCGGACCGAACATCTCGTCGGCGAGGGCCGGATCCGCGAGGACGTGGCGCGCCTCCGTGCGCAGCAGGCAGGCGGGGGCGCCCCCCGGCCCGGCGGCCGCCCCGCGCGCCGCGACCGTCACTCCCGGTCGGGCCGCCAGCGCGGCGACGACGTGCGCGAACCGGTCGCGGATGTCCGGGGTGAGCATGGTGTGCGGCACACTCTCCCGGATCGCCGCGGCGGCGGCCTCCGCGAAGGCGTCGAGGTCGGAGCCGGCGATCCCGATCAGCAGACCGGGATTGGTGCAGAACTGCCCCGCCCCCAGCGTCAGCGACTGGACGAAGCCCGCCGCCAGGGACGCGCTCCGGGCCCGCAGGGCGCCGGGCAGGAGCACGACCGGGTTGACCGCGCTCATCTCGGCATAGACCGGGATCGGCTCGGGCCGGCCGGCGGCCACCCGCATCAGGGCGAGCCCGCCTGCGCGCGACCCGGTGAAGCCGACGGCCTTGATCCGCGGGTCGGCGACCAGGGCGCTTCCGAGGTCCGTGGACGGTCCCGGCAGGTAGGAGAACGTGCCCTCGGGCAGGCCGCCGGTGGCCACCGCCGCACGCACGGCCCGCGCGACCAGCTCCCCGGTCCCGGGATGGGCCGGATGGCCCTTCACCACCACCGGGCAGCCCGCCGCCAGGGCGGCGGCGGTGTCGCCCCCCGCCACCGAGAAGGCCAGCGGGAAGTTCGAGGCACCGAACACAGCCACCGGGCCGATCGCGACGTGGCGCCGGCGCAGGTCCGGCCGGGGCAGCGGCTGCCGCTTGTGCTGCGCCGGATCGATCGTCGCCCGGATCCACGCGCCGGAGCGGACGAGATCCGCGAACAGCCGCAGCGGCCCGACCGTGCGGGCGCGCTCGCCCTCCAGCCGCGCCCGCGGCAGGCCGGTCTCGGCCATCGCCCGCTCGACGAGCGGCGCGCCGAGATAGGCGATGCCCTCGGCCACAGCTTCGAGACAGCGAGCGCGTGTTTCTGGTGGCGTCTCCGCGAAATGCGGGAACGCCGCTTCCGCCAGCGTGCAGGCGGCCTCCACCTCCCGAGGGCCTGCGGCCGAGAAGGCCGGCTCCAGGGGCGCTCCGGTGGCGGGATCCACGGCCCGGAAGAGCGCGGCTGTGGTCACGTCGGTGGCGCCGATCAGGACGCTGCCGCGGATCGTCACGGACCCTGGTGATTCACTACTCATACAATTAGGCTAGGGCAGTTCGCCTCCCGCCGCAAGCGCGGCCGCGATTCCGGTGCAGAGGGTGTTCCTCTTTGCGCTCCTACAACTTCAGGATAGAATCACGCCGATCCCGCCCCGACCGACCCGGTGGCCCGGACTGGAGGTGGACGAGTGAGGCAGGATCGCGGTCCGGAGAACGTCACGCTGCCCCTCGCCTCGGGCTCGCGCCGCATCCACGGCTCGGTCGCCCGCGATCTGGGGGTGGCGATCCTCGGCGGCCGCTACGCCCCCGGGGACGTGCTGCCCGGGGAGATCGAATTCTCTGAGAAATTGAACGTCTCGCGCACCGCCTATCGCGAGGCGATCCGCATCCTGAGCGCGAAGGGGCTCGTCGAGAGCCGCCCGCGCACCGGCACCCGCGTGAGCCAGCGCAGCCGCTGGAACCTGCTCGACCCCGACATCCTCGCCTGGGCCTTCGAGTCGGAGCCGAGCGAGTCCTTCATCCGCGACCTGTTCGAGCTGCGGATGATCGTCGAGCCGGCGGCGGCGGCGCTCGCGGCGGAGCGGCGCTCGGGCCTCGACATCGCCCGGATGGGCCATGCCCTGGAGGAGATGGGCCGCCACGGCCTCGCCACCGAGGCCGGACGGGCCGCCGACCAGGCCTTCCACAACACGATCCTGGAATCGGCCCGCAACGGGGCGCTGATGGCCCTGTCGAGTTCCATCGCCGCCGCGGTCACGTGGACGACGATCTTCAAGCATCGCCGCCAGGGCCTGCCCCGGGATCCGATGCCCGACCACCGCGCCCTCTACGACGCGATCGTTGCGGGCGACCCGGCCGCCGCCCGGGAGACTATGACCGAGCTGGTCCGCCTCGCCCTCGCCGACACCGAGCTGGCGATGCGCCCCTGACGGAGCCGGCGGCGTCCGCGCCGCCGGCCCGGGCCTCGTCTCAGTGGTTGTCGCGCGGCACGCCCCGGGTCTGCGCGATGCGCTGGAACGCCTCGGCGCCCTCCAGGATGGCCCCGGTGTGCATCTGCCCGACCGCGGCGCGCTGCATCGCCTGCCACGGCGTCTGCGAGGCCGGATAGGCGTAGCCGCCCGCCGCCTCCAGGGCGCTGCGGCGGCGGACGATCTCGTCCGCGTCGACCAGCATGTCGGCGGTGCCGCGGCGCAGGTCGATCCGCACCCGGTCGCCGGTGCGCAGGAGCGCGAGGCCGCCGCCGGCCGCCGCCTCGGGCGAGGCGTTGAGGATCGACGGCGAGCCCGAGGTGCCGGACTGGCGCCCGTCGCCCAGGCAGGGCAGCGCGTGCACGCCGGCCCGGATCAGCTGCGCGGGCGGGCGCATGTTCACCACCTCGGCGGCCCCGGGATAGCCGATCGGCCCGGCCCCGCGCATGATCAGGATGGTCTCCGCGGTGATGCCGAGGCTCGGGTCGTCGATCCGGGCGTGGTAATCCTCCGGTCCGTCGAAGACCACGACGGGACCCTCGAAGGCGTCCGGATCCTCCGGGTTCGACAGGTAGCGGGCGCGGAACTCGTCGCCGATGACGCTGGTCTTCATGACCGCGGCGTCGAACAGGTTGCCGCGCAGGACCAGGAAGCCCGCCGCCTCCTTGAGGGGCCGGTCGATCGGCCGGATCACGTCCTCGTCCTCGATCACGGCGCCGCGGCAATTGTCGCCGAGGGTGCGCCCGTTGACCGTCAGCGCGCCCTCCCGGATCAGGTCGCGGCGCATGAGCTGCGCCACCACCGCGGGCAAGCTGCCGGCGCGGTAGTAATCCTCGCCGAGATAGGTGCCCGCCGGCTGCAGGTTGACCAGCAGAGGCACGTCGAGCCCGTGGGTCTGCCAGTCCGTGATGTCGAGGTCGACCCCCATGTGGCGGGCGATCGCCGCGAGGTGGATCGGCGCGTTGGTCGAGCCGCCGATCGCCGAATTGACCGCGATGGCGTTGAGGAAGGCGTCGCGGGTCAGGATGTCGGAGGGCTTCAGGTCCTCGGCCACCATGGCGACGATGCGCTTGCCGGTCTGGTAGGCGGCCTCCTGCCGGTCGCGGTAGGGCGCCGGGATCGCGGCCGAGCCGGGCAGCATCATGCCCAGGGCCTCGGCGAGCGTGTTCATCGTGGTGGCGGTGCCCATCGTGTTGCAGAAGCCGGTCGAGGGCGCCGACGAGGTGACGAGCTTGATGAAGCCGTCATGGTCGATCTCGCCGGCTGCCAGCATCGCGCGGGCCTTCCAGACGATCGTGCCGGAGCCCGTGCGCTGGCCCTTGAACCAGCCGTTGAGCATTGGCCCCACCGACAGGGCGATGGCCGGGATGTTCACGGTGGCGGCGGCCATCAGGCAGGCCGGGGTGGTCTTGTCGCAGCCCGTGGTCAGCACGACCCCGTCCAGCGGGTAGCCGTAGAGCAGCTCCACGAGGCCCAGATAGGCGAGGTTGCGGTCGAGGCCCGCGGTCGGCCGCTTGCCGGTCTCCTGGATCGGGTGGACCGGGAATTCCAGGACGATCCCGCCCGCCTCGCGGATGCCCTCGCGGATCCGCTCCGCGAGGACGAGATGGTGGCGATTGCACGGGGACAGGTCCGAGCCGGTCTGGGCGATGCCGATGATCGGCCTGCCCGAGCGCAGCTCCTCCAGGCTGAGGCCGAAGTTCAGGTAGCGCTCCAGGTAGAGCGCCGTCATGTCGATATTGTCGGGGTTGTCGAACCAGGCGCGGGAGCGCAGGGGCCGTGCAATCGGTCGGTCGGTCATTTCTGGGTCCGGTGAGCGGGGCTGGTCGAGAACCGGTAGGCGATCACGTTCCGGTAGGTCTTGCCGGGGTCGAGCCGGGCGGAGCCGAAGGCCGGCTGGTTCGGCGTGTCGGGGAAGAGTTCCGGCTCCAGCGCCAGGGCGTCCGACTGCCGGTAGGCGAGGCCGGATTTACCCACCACCGTCGCGTTGAGGAAGTTGCCGGCATAGAACTGCACCCCCGGCTGGTTGCTCGCCACCTCGAGGATCCGGCCCGATTCCGGATCCTCGACCCGCGCCACGAGGTGCGGCTCGGCCGTGGGCGCGTCGGTGACGACCCAGTTGTGGTCGTAGCCGCGCGCCCGCACGATCTGCTCGTCCCGCCCGTCGCGGATCCGCGCGCCGATCACCGTGGGCTTGCGGAAGTCGAAGGGCGTGCCGGCCACCGGCAGGTGCGCGCCGGTGGGGATCAGGGTGGCGTCGACCGGCGTGAAGCGCTCCGCCGGGATGGTCAGGGTCTGATCGAGGATCGAGCGGCCTGAGCCCTCACCCGCGAGGTTGAAGAAGCTGTGATTGGTCAGGTTGACGATCGTCGGCTTGTCGGTCGTGGCCTCGTAGGTGACCGTCAGCGTGTCGGTCGCGTCGAGCGTGTAGGTGGCGGTGGCCGTGAGCGTTCCGGGATAGCCCTCCTCCCCGTCCGGGCTGACGTAGCGCAGGGTGACCGACGGGGCCGCGCCGCCCTTGACCGCGGTGATCGTCCAGAGCCGCTTGTCGAAGCCGGCCGCGCCGCCGTGCAGGGCGTTCGGGCCGTCGTTGGTGGGCAGCGTGTAGGTCTGGCCGTCGAGGGTGAAGCGCCCGGCGCGGATGCGGTTGGCGTAGCGCCCGACGCTCACGCCGAAATAACTGCCCTTGGTCAGGTAGGAGGCGAGGTCGTTGTAGCCGAGCACCACATCCGCGGCCTTGCCGGACCGGTCCGGGACGTCGAGGCTCCTCAGTAGCGCGCCCCACGACAGGATCCGGGCCGTGATCCCCTTGCCGTTCGTCAGCGTCACCTCCTCCACCGACCGGCCGTCCGGCAGGGTGCCGAACACCGTCCGGACCGGCTCGGCCGCCCGGACCGGAGCCGGGGTCAGGCCCGGGATCGCCGCGCAGGCGCACAGCGCCAGGGGTCCCACTCCACGCATCGCATCCTCCCCTCGATGAAGCCGCCCGTCCCGCCGATCCTGCGCCGGCACGCGACGGGGACGCGGTTGACGTCCGCGAATCCGATATATACTCAGACAAATGAAATGGACAACATGGGACCGTCGGCAAGGCGGCCCGGAGCGCAGAGGACAACGCCGGATGGCAGGACCGATCGCGACCGTCGGGACGACGGCGCCCCGGACGGGGGCGGAGGCCGCGCGCGACCGGGGCGCCTACCGCCCGGCCCTGTCGCTGCTGGCGAGCCTCTTCTTCATGTGGGGCTTCATCACGGTCATAAACAACACGCTGCTGCCGCACCTGCGCAGCGTGTTCGACCTCGATTACACGCAGACGACGTTGATCGAGTCCGTCTGGTTCATCGCCTATTTCGTGGCCTCGATCCCGGCGGCCAAGCTGATCGAACGGGTCGGCTACCAGCGCGCCCTGGTGGCGGGGCTGGGCATCATGGCGCTGGGCACGCTCGGGATGATCCTGGCCGCGCACCAAGTCTCCTACGCGATCACGCTCACGGCCCTGTTCGTGATCGCCAGCGGCATCACCCTGCTGCAGGTCGCCGCGAACCCCTACGTGGCGGTGGTCGGCCCGGCCGAGAGCGCTCCGGCGCGCCTCAACCTCGTGCAGGCGTTCAACTCCTTCGGGACGACCCTGGCGCCGCTGTTCGGCGGCTACCTGATCCTCGGGCGCTCCGCCGCGGGCAACGCCGCCGCCGGCACCATCCTGACACCGGCCGAGCGCTTGGCCGACGCGCAATCGGTGCAGTTGCCCTACCTGATCGTGGCGGCGATCCTCGTCGGTCTCGCCGTGATCATCGCCCGCTTCCCGCTGCCCGCCCTGGGCGGCGCCGGCGGCACCACGGCCCGGGCCGTCAAGGCCGAGCGCGCCGGCCTGTCCCTCTGGCGACACCGCAACCTCGTGCTCGGCGTGCCGGCGATCTTCATCTACCTGATCGCCGAGATCGGGGTGTCGAACCTGTTCATCAACTTCGTCTCACAGCCGGAGATCGGCGACCTGACCCACGCCCAGGCCTCGCGCTACCTGTTCCTGCTCTGGGGGGGCATGATGGTCGGCCGCTTCGCCGGCAGCTACCTGATGCAGGCTCGGGCGGCCGAGACCGTGCTGGCCGGGGCGGCGATCGGCGCCTGCGCGGTGATGCTGGTGGCGACCTTCGCGACCGGCCATTGGGCGATGTGGGCCCTGATCTCGGTGGGCCTGTTCCACGCGATCATGTTCCCGACGATCTTCACCCTGGGGATCCGCGGCCTCGGGCCGCTCACCGAGGAGGGCGCCGGGCTGCTGATCATGGCGATCGCGGGCGGATCCCTGGTGGTGGTGCAGGGTTGGGCGGCGGACCGGTTCGGGCTGCAGCATTCCTTCCTGATCACCGCCGCCTGCGAACTCTACGTCCTGTTCTACGCTCTCTGGGGCTGCCGCCCCGCCGCCGCGGCGCGGCCGGCGGGCGCCTGAGCGTCGGCGGGATCGGGGAGCGCTCTGCCATGGACCCGCGGATCCGCATCCTGGACCGGCCCCGGCGCGACCGGCTCGGCGAAGGCCCGATCTGGGTTCCGGAGCGGGGCTTGCTGTTCTGGGTCGACATCGAGGCCCCGGCCCTGAACTGGCTCGACCTCGCCCGCGGCGAGACCGGCACGCATCCGTTCCCGGAGCCGCTGGGCTGGATCATCCCCCGCGCCGGCCGGCGCGACTTCATCGTCGGGCTGAAGAGCGGGTTCGCGATCTACGACCTCGAGGCCGACCGGATCACGCCGATCGGCGATCCGGAGCCCGACGAGCCCGACAACCGCCTGAACGATGCGAAGGTCGACGGCGCCGGCCGGATCTGGGCCGGGAGCATGCACCAGGCCGAGACCGCGGCTTCGGGATCCCTCCACCGGCTCGATCCCGACCTGACTTGGCGGCGGATGGACACGAGCTACGGCGTCGCCAACGGGCCGACCTTCAGCCGCGATGGCCGGATCCTCTATCACAGCGACAGCGCCGCCCGGACGGTCTACGCCTTCGACCTCGCCGCGGACGGCACGCTGACGGGCAAGCGCGCCTTCCTGCGCTTTCCGGAGGCCTGGGGCTGGCCCGACGGGATGACCACGGATTCCGAGGGCTGCCTCTGGATCGCCCATTGGGGCGGCGGCCGGCTCAGCCGCGTGGATCCCGAGGGGCGACTGATGCGGGCGATCCCACTGCCCGCCCCCAACATCACGAGCTGCGCCTTCGCGGGAGAAGGGCTCGACCGCCTGTTCGTCACCTCGGCCGCCCGGGGCGCCGAGCACGTGCCGGCGGCGGGGGCCCTGTTCGAACTCGATGTCGGCGTGACCGGCCTGCCGCCCCGCGCCTTCGGGGGCTGACCGGCCCGGCGGCCGTGGAAGGTCTTTCCCTGTGGCTGTAGCGTCCCCGGACGGCGGGGCCTGATGGCGGCCGGGTTGTCCCGGGCGCCCGACGCGATCCGTGCGGCGGCCCGATCCGCGTCCGCGCGGGCCTCGACGCAATCCTCGCAGGATCGTGTGGCCGCCTCATCCGGATGGGGGATGCGCGGTCCCCGGCCGGTCTCTACGCTCGCCACTTCTCCGAGACGAGATCACCTTCAGCCCGCCCGGCCCTGCCGCGGCGGGCTCCTTGTCGGATGTCGCCGACACGGCGCTACCGCCGGATCGGAAGCCGGCGGATGGGCCGCCCGGCGGTGTCGCGCACCACCAGGCTCCAGGAGCGGCCGGGATCGGCCGCGCAGACCTCATCGGCCATCTCGGCGATCACGCTGCGTGCCTCGGCCAGGGCCTCGTCCAGGCTGCCGACCTCGACGCCTTCCTCGTCGCGGATCGTTTCCTCGCCGCTCTCGACGTCGAAGTAGAAGCGTTCGGACACCGACCTCCCCCCTGCTGCCGCCCTCCGGCGGTCGTCCTGATCTCTCTACGTAGTCCGGAATATGACTGGGACCGGTCTTTGATCGGATAAACCTTAATGCATTTAAAACGCGGATTTGCCTGTATCTGTGCGAAGGCGGCCCAGTCTCGATTGAATTATCGATTATAAGAACCAGGCACGCCGCCGCCGATGTCCGATGGCTTGCTGAGGTGGCGCTCTTGGAGTCGGGACCCCTGACATGTCGACCTCCGCCGATCCGCCCAACGCGCGCGCCGAGAAAGCCGCGCTCCGCAAAGCCACGCTGCGGGCGCATATCAAGAACGTTCTGTCGACGATCCGCAGTCATCATACGGGGCGCGGCCGCGCGTCGATGCGGGTCTCGCGCTACACCCTTGGACGGTGGTTCCGGGGCATCGCCGCCGGAGCGAACCCGCTTTTTGCGTAGCAACGCTCGTCCGATGGACGTGTTTCTCAAGGCGCCGCGCTCCGGCGCTTCGAACCGCGTCCCATGGCCGAGACCACCCGCCTCCGATCCCATATCCGTGGCGTGCTGCTCAGGCTGATGCAGCGGCTGCGCGCCCGGGCCGGCTGACGCGACAGCGGTCGGACGCCGGCCGTCGGGCGGCCGTCTTGCGCCCCTGCCCTCGGCTGCGGCGCGGTGGAGTGCGGGGGGGGGGCGCCTGCCGATGGGGCGGGCCACGCGACACGGCCCGATCCCGCCTGGAGGTCCCGCCTGGGGGGCCTGCCTGGAGATCCTGCCCGGAAAACCTGCTTGGCGAACCGCGCCGTCCAGGCCGGGGACGGCGCGGCGGAGCCGCCGACAATCTGAGGGATTGACCGGATTTCACGCCGAAACGACCGGTCTAGTGCTGACACGACCCGTCTTCGTTGCCGTGCCAGCGGCTTTATCTCCAATCGATACAGATCTAGATTCGCGGGCCCAACGAGCCGGCACCGGGCCCGTCCCGGCGCGGGCGCGCCGTCCTGCCGGGCAGACCGGCTCCCGAGGTGACGATGGGCCAGATGACGATCAAGGACGTCGCCCGACGGGCCGGCGTGAGCTTCCAGACGGTCTCGCTGGTCCTGAACCATCCGGAGAAGGTCGCCCGGACCACGCGCGAGACCATCGAGACGGCCATGCGCGACCTGGACTTCGTGCCGAGCCTCGCCGCCCGGTCCCTGCGCAAGAAGCCCAGTCGCAGCATCGCCTGCGTGTTCTCCCTCGGGGCGCAGCCCGCCGATGCCGCGTTCCATCTGAGGGAGGAGGCCGATCAGGGCCTCGTCCTGCAGACCTTCGGGTACGTGACCGACCAGCAGGGCTATACCCTGGTCCACCGGTGTCGCCGCGGCGACGACCCGGACGGCCTGAGCCGGATCGCCAGCCTGGTCAGCGAGGCCCGGGTCGACGGCATCGTCGTCTTCGCCGACCGCCAGGACGACCCGCTGATCGGCCTGCTGCAGGCCAAGCGGTTCCCGTTCGTCGTGTTCGGCCTCGACGTTCCCGGCACGCATTACGCCATGCAGGCCGAGCGCGACGCGGCCCGCGACGCCGTCCGCCACCTGATCCAGGCCGGGAGCCGGTCCATCTGCTTTTTCACGGGCGCGGGCGACGGTCGGCGGTGGCGTGCCGGGGCCGAGCGGTTCCGCGGCTACCGGGACGCGCTCGCGGAGGCGGGGCTGCCGCTGCGCGACGACCGCGTGGTGGCGTGCGACTGCACGTCCGAGGGCGGCTATCGGGCGACGCGCGCGCTGCTGGAGCGGCCGGACACGGGGTCAGGAGACCGGCCGGATGCCATCGTGGCCGCCAGCGATCGGGTGGCGTTCGGCGCGCTGAAGGCGCTGCACGAGCGCGGCGTGCGGGTCCCCGCGGAGATCCGCGTCGTGGGCTTCGACAACCTCACCCAGGGGGCCTACTCGGTCCCGAGCCTGACCTCGGTCGATGTCCCGACCCTCGACATGGTCCGGTTCGCCTTCGCGACCCTGGTCGAGCTGATCGAGGGGACGCGCGCGCCGGACGACCTCGCCCAGCGGCTGTTTCCCACGCGCCTCGTCGTGCGCGAATCGACCGCGGCGCGGCCGCAGGCCTAGGAGGCCGAGGCCGGCGTTCCGCCGCCCGTATGGGCGCCTCACTCCGCCGCGAGGATGCCCGTCTCGGGGTCGCCCCGTCCGAACTGCGCCGCGTGCAGGCGGCTGTAGGGGCCGCCGGCGGCGAGCAAGGCCGCGTGCCGGCCCTCCTCGACCACGCCGCCCTCCCCCAGGACCACGATGCGGTCGGCGTCCCGGATGGTCGCGAGGCGGTGGGCGATCACCAGGGTCGTGCGCCCGCGGGCGAGTTCGGCGAGCGCCCGCTGGATCTCCCGCTCGGTCTCGGTGTCCAGCGCCGAGGTCGCCTCGTCGAGGATCAGGATCGGCGGGTTCTTGAGGAAGACCCGCGCGATGGCGATGCGCTGCTTCTGCCCCCCCGACAGGCGCACGCCGCGCTCGCCCACCACCGTGTCGAGGCCCTCCGGCAGGCCGTCGATCAGCCCGCCGAGCCGGGCGCGCCGGGCGGCGGCGTCGATCTCCGCCTCCGTGGCGTCGAGGCGGCCATAGGCGATGTTCTCCCGGATCGTGCCGGCGAACAGGAACACGTCCTGCTGCACGATGCCGATCTGCCGGCGCAGGCTCGCGAGGGTGATGTCGCGGATGTCGATCCCGTCGACGGTGATCCGGCCCGCCTCGACCTCGTAGAAGCGCGGCAGCAGGGCGCAGAGGGTGGTCTTGCCGACCCCCGAGGGGCCCACGAACGCCACCGTCTCGCCCGCCGCCACCGCGAGGTCGAGGCCGGCGAAGACCGGGCGCCCGGGGCCGTAGCTGAAGCCGATCCCCTCGAAGCCGATGTCGCCCCGCAGGGACTCCACCGCGCGGGCCTCCGGCCGGTCGGTGATGTCGGGCGCGGTGGCGAGCAACTCCTGATAGCGGCGGAACCCCGCCACACCCTTCGGGTAGGTCTCGACCACGGCGCCGATCTTCTCCAGCGGCCGGTAGAACACCCCGACGAGGAGCAGGAAGCCCACGAAGCCGCCGGGCGTCAGGTCGCCCCGGACCACGAAGGCCGCGCCGCCGAGCAGCACGGCGATCTGCACGAGGCGCAGGCCCAGGTAGTTGATCGACAGGCCCGCCGCCATCAGCCGGTAGGCCTCGAGCTTGGTGTCGCGGTAGCGGGCATTGTCGCGGGCGAACAGGGCGCGCTCGTGGGGCTCGTTGGCGAAGGCCTGCACGACCCGCATCCCGCCGACATTCTCCTCGATCCGCGCATTGAAGGCCCCGACCCGGCCGTACTGGGCCTGCCAGTTGCGGGTCATGCGGCCGCCGTAGCGGATCGACACGAAGGCGATCAGCGGCAGGATCGCTGCCGTGATCAGCGCCAGCGGCGCGTGCACCGTGAGCATCAGTGCGAAGGCGCCCAGCAGCGTCATCACGGCGATGAACAGGTCCTCGGGCCCGTGATGGGCGACCTCGCCGATCTCCTCCAGGTCCTTGGTCACCCGGGCGACGAGATGGCCGGTCTTCTGGCCGTCGTAGAAGCGGAAGGAGAGCTTCTGCAGGTGGTCGAAGGCCCGTTCCCGCAGGGTGGTCTCGATGTTGATGCCGAGCACGTGGCCCCAGTAGGTGACCACCACCATCAGGCCGGCATTGGCCACGTAGACCAGCGTCAGCGCCGCGGCGGCGAGCAGGATCAGGCCCCAATCCTGCCGGGGCAGGAGGCTGTCGATGAAGCCCTTCACGGCGATGGGGAAGCCGAGTTCGAGCAGGCCGGACAGCACCGCGCAGCCGAAATCGACCAGGAACAGCGTCCGGTACGGCCGGTAATAGGCGAGGAAGGCCTTCAGCATCGCGCGGCTCGGATCAGCGTGGGGCGGCGCACGCGACGGGGCAGAGCGCGCCGCAGGACGGCACCCCCGGCAGGCGCTGGCGCAGGCAGCAGACGCGCCGCCGCCGGCACCCCGACGTCCCCGGACAGAGCGCCTGCGCCAGGGGGCTCCTAGCGCAGCCCGGGCCCGGACGCCATCCGAGGCAGGCCGCGACGTCGTCACAGGCGGCGGCGCAAGCGGGGGGCGCCCCGGCCCCCGCCCCGTCCCCGCCCCCGTCCCCGAGCGGGGTCCCGAGTTCCCGGGCGACGTAGTCGAGGATCACCGCCGCGTTGCCCCAGAGGATCCGGGGGGCGATGCCACATCGGGCGTGGCACAGCTCCACGAACGGGCGCAGATGCGCCTCCACCAGCCCGGTGAGGCCGGGCGCCGGGCAGGCCGCGCAGCCGGACCCGTCCGCGGGCAGGCGGAAGCGGCACGGCCGCCCCGCCGCGTCGAGTTCGAGGCGCATCGCATCGAAGGCGAGCGGCAACGGCCGGCCGAGGCGGACCAGGGCCGTCAGCGCCGGCGTCGCCAGGGCCGCGAGGTAGAACTGGCTCCAGTACGAGACCCGGATCCGCGGATCCGCGGTCTGGAACTCCGCGCCGAACCCGGCCCCGAAGGCCGCCAGCGTCGCGTCGAACACGTCCGGGTCGCGCAGGGCGCCGAGGGGCACCGCCTCCGGGCCGCCGGGACCGTCCGCGACGCCGTCCCGATAGGCCGCGAGCGAGTCGGGTATCTGCGCGGCGACCTCGGCGATCATCGCGCCACCCCGTCGGCCCGCAGGGTCCGGCCCACCGCGACGGCGAGCCACGCCACCGCGGCGGCGTAGAGCGGCAGGCTGGCGGCGAAGTAGCCCGGCCAGCCGACCCAGCCGGCGAGCGCCGGAGCGGCGACCCGCAGGGGCATGGCGGCGAAGAAGGCGGCCCCGAACAGCAGCGCGTAGTCGGTGGCGGGCCTCGGCCCCTGGGCCCACCGGTAGATCATGTTGAAGACCGGCACGCCCAGGAAGCCGCCCGCGACGAAGCTGAGCACCGTGGCGGCGATTCCGAGATCCGCCATCCGGCCGGCGCAGGCGACGGCCATCAGGCCCCCTGAGGCCAGGACGCCGAGGGCGCCCGCGGCGATCAGCCGGACCGTGCCGAACCGCGCGGCCAAGCCCCCCGCCGCCAGGGCCATCACCAGGTTCACGGCCGGCAGGACGGTGCCGGTGAGCGATCCGACCTGCCCGAGCGACACGCCGAGATCGAGGAGCGCCAGGGTGTTGGGCCCGGCGACGAGATAGGAGGCGGCGAAATAGGCCCCGAGGACGAGCACGCGTCCGGCCAGGCGGCGCAGACGCGCCAGCGCGCCCGACCCGCGCTCCAGGCTTGGCCCGGCCCCGCGCAGGCGCGCCTCCCCGTAGCCGAGGATCGGCAGCAGGCAGAGGGCGTCGAGCGCCGCGCAGGCCAGGACCGCCCCGTGCCAGCCCAGGCTGTCGTAGGAGCCGACCAGCACGCCGACCCCCAGGATCCCGCCCAGGGAGGCCCCGCACAGCTTGGCCGAGGCCACGTAGGCCCGCTCGTCCGCCGGGACGGTCTCGACCACCAGCGCCTCGAGGGCGATGTCCATGGTCGCCACGCAGGCGCAGGCGGCGATCGCCAGGGCGAGCAGCGCCGGGAGCGGCCAGGTCTCGCCGAAGCTCAGGGCGACCAGCAGGAGCACCGAAGCGGCCTGCGCGACCACGATCCAGCCGATCCGATGGCTGAGGAACGGCAGGCGCAGCCGGTCGAGGACGGGCGCCCACAGGAAGGTCAGCCCGACCGGCAGGTTGATCAGTTGCAGCAGGCCGACCTCGGCCAGCTCCACGCCCCGGGCCCGCAGGATCAGCGGCGCCCCGCCGGACAGGAAGCCGAGCGTGGCCCCGAAGGTCACGTACAGGCAGAAGAACGGCGCCAGCGGCCGCAGCCCGGCCAGGGCGTCGACGACCCGGGTGCCGATGGCGGGGCCGGCGGATCCGGTCACCGCGGCCCACACGCTGGTCTGAGTCCCGCGCCGTCCCGGAGGCTGCAGTTTATAATCACACTAATCTATTGATTTACCTCAGTTTTTGTTGTTTAGAGGGGGGCGGGTCTTGGATCAAGCCGGTCGGCAGATGCGGCGCGCTGTCCCCTCGCGGAGAGCGGATCCTGCGTTAACCTTCCGTCAACCATACCGCCGACAGAATCCCAGGCGGAGGGCAGAACCATGACCCGACGCCGGGATTTCGACGCGCTGAGCGAAGCTCAGATCGCCGCGGGACGCACGCAGAAGCGCTGGGTCGAGCCGAAGGCGGGGTTCCGTCCGGCCGCGCCGCAGGCCGTGGCCGACTTGCTCGACACGATCCAGCACGTGGCCGAAGCCGCTACCGGCGAGCGCAGCTTCCTGTACCTGCGCCCGCAGGCCGGCCGCCCCCGCGGGCGCTGAGGCGATCCCGCCCACGCTTCCGGCGCCCGGATCCCGCGGCGCACTGGCAAGGGCCGGCCGGTTCTGCAAAAACGCCGGTATGGCACCGCATCCCGCTCTCGAATCCGCCTGCGCGCGCGTGTCGATCGCGTCCGCCCGATCCGGCGGCGATTCATGAGTGTGGACGAGGTCGCGGATCTCCGGCAGCGCAACCGTGCGCTCGCGGACGAGGTCGAAGGCCTGCGTGCCGCCCTCGCGGCCCGGGCGGAGACAGACGCCGCGGTCACACCGGCGGGCGAGACCGCCTTCGGCCGCGCCTTCTGGCGCGCGCCCGCGCGGATCGACGCGACCCTGCCCGATCCCGACCCGGCACGGCTCGACGATGCCGAGTTCCGCAACCTCGCCGACCACCTGCCGATCCTGTGCTGGCTCGCCCGCAGCGACGGCTACCTGTTCTGGTACAACCGCCGCTGGCTCGACTATTGCGGCACCACCCAGGAGGCGATGGCGGGCTGGGGCTGGCAGGCTGTCCACGACCCCGCCGAGCTGCCGCGGGTCAAGGCGGTCTGGGCCGCCGCGATCGCCACCGGCGAACCGTTCGAGATGGTCTTCCCCCTGCGGGGCGCCGACGGCGTGTTCCGGCCCTTCCTCACCCGGATCGTGCCCCTGCGGGACGCCACCGGACGGGTGGCGCGCTGGTTCGGGGTCAATACCGAGATCGGCGCGCAGGCCCGGGCCGAGGCGGCTCTGCGCGCCTCCGAGGGCCGCCTGCGCCGGGCCCAGGAGGCCGGCGGCGTCGGCGTCTTCACCATCGACATCGCCAGCGACACCGTCCACGGGACGCCGAACTTCTTTCGCCTTTACGGGCTGCCGGAGCAGGACCGGCTCCCCGTCGACGTCATCGCCAGCCTCGTCAGCCCGGACGATGCCGGCCTGATCGCCCGGCGGGCCGACCGCGCGGCCGGCCGCGCCGCGCGGGACGTCGCCTACCGGATCCGGCGGGCCGATACCGGCGCGGAGCGCTGGATCGCCTGGCGCGGCGCGTTCGAGCGGGACGGCGCGGGGCGTGCGGTCCGGTTCGTCGGCGCGGTGCGCGACATCACCGACCACAAGGCCGCAGAGGGGCTCGCCGAGGCCAACGAGCGCGAGCTGCGCCTCATCACCGATGCGCTGCCGGTGCTGATCGCCTTCATCGGCCGGGACTACATCTACCGTTTCGCCAATGCGGCCTATCAGGACTGGTTCTTCCGCCCGGCCTCCGAGATCGTCGGCCGCGACGTGCGTGCGCTCCTGACTCCGGCGAATGCCGAGTTGCGGCGCACCTACATCGAGCGCGCGCTCGCCGGCGAGGCCGTCCTGTTCGAGGCGGCGTGGCCCCACGCGGACGGGCGCCACCGGGATGCCGAGATCCGCTATCTGCCCCGGCGCGATGCCGGCGGGGCGGTCGACGGCTTCCACGTGTTCGTCCAGGACATCACCGACCGCAAGGAGGTCGAGGCGACGCTGCTCTCCGAGGTCACGCAGCGCACCCGCGAGCGCGACCGGCTGTGGGAGACCACCAACGACCTGATGGGCACGGCGGGGCTCGACGGCTTTCTCAAGAGCGTCAACCCGGCCTGGGCGCGCATGCTCGGCTGGACCGAGGCCGAGCTCCTCGGACGCCCGTTCGCGACGTTCATCGATCCGGACGACCATGCCGAGGCCGCCGCGGTGGTCGGGCGGCTCGCCGCCGGCGAGAGGGTGGCGGGCTTCGTCGACCGCGTCCTCACCCGCGCGGGCGACCGCCGGGTCGTGATGTGGACCGCGGTGCCCGAGCCCGGGGCCGGGCTGTTCTACATCGTCGGGCGGGACCTGACCGAGCAGCGCCGCGCCGAGGAACAGCTCCTGCAGGCGCAGAAGATGGAGGCGATCGGTCAGCTCACCGGCGGCATCGCCCACGACTTCAACAACCTGCTCACCGGCATCATCGGCTCCCTCGAGCTGATGCAGACCCGCATCCGGCAGGGGCGGTTCGACGCGATCGAGCGCTATGCCGGCGCCGCCATGGCATCGGCCAACCGGGCGGCGGCCCTGACCCACCGGCTGCTCGCCTTCGCCCGGCGCCAGCCCCTGGCGCCGCAGCCGACCGCCGCCAACCCGCTGATCGCCGGCATGGAGGAGCTCCTGCGCCGCACCCTGGGCGAGCGGGTGGAACTCGCCCTGGTCACGGCGGCCGACCTGTGGCTGACCCTGTGCGACCCGCACCAGCTCGAGAACGCCGTCCTCAACCTCGCCATCAACGCCCGGGACGCGATGCCGGAGGGCGGCCGCCTCGTGATCGAGACCGGAAACGCCCGCCTGGGCGATGCCGACGCAAGGCTGGAGGCCGGCGCGAGGGCGGGCTCCTACGTGAGCATCCGCGTCAGCGATACCGGGACCGGCATGAGCCCGGAGGTCGCCGCCCGGGCCTTCGATCCGTTCTTCACGACCAAGCCGCTGGGCCAGGGCACCGGCCTCGGCCTGTCGATGATCTACGGCTTCGCCCGGCAGTCCGAGGGGCATGTCCGGATCGAGTCGGAGCCGGGGCGCGGCACCGCCGTCACGCTCTATCTGCCGCGCCACCGCGGCGTCGCGGAGCCCGAATCCGTGGCCTCGGATCGCACGGTGCTGCACCGGGCGGCGCGCGGCGAGACCGTGCTGGTGGTGGAGGATGAGCCGGTGGTGCGGGACCTGATCGTCGAGGTGCTGGCCGACCTCGGCTACACCGCGGTCCGGGCCGCGGACGCCCGGGCGGGGCTCGCCCTGCTGCGGGGACCGGGCCGGATCGACCTTCTGATCAGCGATGTCGGCCTACCCGGCGGCCTCGATGGCCGACAGATGGTGGATGCGGCCCGCCCGCACCGGCCGGACCTGAAGGTCCTGTTCATTACGGGCTATGCCGAGAACGCGACCTTCGGCACCGGTCACCTTGAACCGGGGATGCAGATGATCACCAAGCCGTTCTCCGTGGAGGTGCTGGCCGCCCGGGTGCGGGCGATGATCGCCGGTCGCGACTGACCGCCGATGCCGCTCCGCGTCCCACGCCCCGCCGCGCCGCCGCCGTCGCTACCGCCGTCGCCGCCTCTCTCGCTGCCTCTCTCGCTGCCTCTGTCGCTGACGACCCGCATCCTGCTGCTCGTCCTGCTCGCCCTCGCCCCGGCACTGGCGATCCAGGGCTACAACGAGGTCGCCCTGCGGGCGAGCCGCGACGCGGCCGTGCGGGCCGAGGCCCGCGCCATCGCGTGGGACGTCGCGGAGGATTTCGCGCAGATTTCCGAGCGGATGCAGCAGGCTCTCGACCTGATCTCGGGGGATGCCTCCGTGCAGACCCGCGACCCGGCGGCCTGCACCGCCTACCTGCGGCGCGCCGCCGCCCGGCTGCCGCACGTGCTGCTGATCGCCCTCACCGATCCCGAAGGCGCCGTGCTCTGCGACAGTGCCGGCTCCCCGGCGGGTTCCTACACGAGCCGCGACCGCGCCTATCACCGCCGCGCCCTGGAGACGGGCGGCTACGCGGTGGGCGGCTACGCGGTCGGCCTGCAGACGCGGCGGCCCTCGATCCACTTTGCCCGGGCCGTCCATGCCGGCGACGCGACGGCGGCCCCCACCGGCGTCCTCCTCGCCGCCGTCGACCTCGACTGGCTCTCCGATCATCTGGAACAGACGCTCCATCAAGCGGAGACGGCGATCACCGTCACGGACCGCGACGGCCTGATCATCGCCCGCCGTCCGGACGAGGCCGCCTGGATCGGCAAGCCGATCCCGCCCGACCAGCGCGCCATGCGGGAGATCCAGGGCAGCGAAGTCCGCGTCGCCGAGGGGCTCGACGGCCGCCTGCGGATCATCGCGGCCGCAACGCCGGACGGCCCGCTGGCGGGGGTGCGCGTCGTGGTCGGGCGCGACCATGCCGCCGCCTTCGCGGATATCGACGCCGCCACGCGCCGCGGGCTGGTGCTGATCGCGCTCGGGGCGGCGCTGGCGCTGGCCGCCGCCCTCGTGGCCGGGCGGCTCTTCATCCGCCGTCCGGTCGAGCGGCTCCTGCACATCGCGGCGGCTTGGCAGGCCGGTGATCTCGCCGCCCGCACCGGCCTGCGCGGCGCCACGGAGTTCGAACGCCTCGGCAGCAAGCTCGACGCCATGGCCGGCACCCTCCAACGCAGCACCGCCGCGCTGCACGCGGAGATCCAGAACGGGCGCGCCCTGCAGGCGCAGCAGGGCACGATGCTGCACGAACTGAACCACCGGGTGAAGAACACCCTGGCGACCGTCCAGGCCCTCGCCCGCCAGTCCCGCGGCTCCGCGGACGTCCTGGAGGCGCGGATCCTGGCCCTGTCGAAGACCCACGACCTCCTGACCCGCGAGGACTGGAGCGGTGCGTCCCTGCGCGAGGTGCTGGAGAACGAACTCGGCCCCTACCGGACCGGCGGCGACCAGATCCGCCTGGACGGTCCGGACGTCTCGCTGAGCCCCCGCGAGGTGCTCGCGCTCGGCATGACCATCCACGAACTGACCACCAATGCCGCCAAGTACGGCGCCCTCTCGGTCCGCGAGGGCCGCGTCCGGGTGACGTGGTCGCTCGCGCCGGGCGCGCGACATCTGCGGTTCCGCTGGGAGGAGAGCGGCGGCCCGCCGGTGCAGCCGCCGACCCGGGTCGGCTTCGGGACGCGGCTGATCGCCGGCGGCGTGCGGCGCGAGCTCGCCGGCACGGTCGATCTCGCCTTCGAGCCCCAAGGCCTCCAGTGCCGGATCGACGTGCCGCTGGATCCGGGGCTCGGCACGATGCTGGCACCCACGGGCTAGAGCCCACGGGGTTCAGCAAGATTGTCTCGATGCGACAGGGCGTTGAGGCGACATTCTGATTGATCGGTTCAGCACATCCGGATCAGCCGGGCGCGATGGGCCGGCTTGCCAAGACAGGATGCGGAACGACGAAGCAGCCCCTCTACCGGCGAAGCGCCGGGCCGCTCGCGTCACGCGTGAACGAACGGGCATAGCCACCTGACGGAAAACGACCTTTCGGTCCCGGGATCAGGTGCCGATGCGTGTAACCTCCCGGACGTCCCGCTTCACCTGCCGCCATGTCCGCCAGGGTTCCAGGTTCGAGAGCGCCATCCGGCGCACGCCCATCCAGCCGAGGCCGAGCGCGACGGCCAGGAACGGCGCGGCGACGAGCAGCGCGGCCGGCGCCTCGGAACCGAACGGCACCGCCAGCAGCTTCACCACGGCGTCGAGGCCGAGGAAGAAGGTGACGATCAGGAGCACCGGGATCGTGCCGATGATGGCGACCAGCGATACGATCGCCCGGATGTTGCCGTCGATCTCCGTCCGCGCCAGCGTCAGCAGCGCCTCCACGTGCGCGGTCCCCTCGCGCAAGGCCGCAATCAGCAGGGCGAGGGTTCCGTCCGGGGTCTGACGCATGGATACGATGGTCCTCGGGGCCGTTTCCGGCCGTCCCGGGCCAACGGGGCCGCGGGCCGAAGCGTTCCGCCCCCGACGCTCACAGCATCAGGAGCACCGCGCCGAGGATCAGCACGGTCGCGAGGCCGGCCAGGATGACCGCCCGGCTGGCATCGGCCCGGTCGTCCGGGATCGGCTCCGGCGGGGCCGCCGCAGCGGATCCGGGCGCAGCGAAGGCGGCGCCGTATCCTGCCTCCGTTGCCCGGTCCGGCGGCGTGCCGGGCTTCGGTGCCGGGAGTTCCACCGCGGTCGAGACCGGCCGGTTCGCCGGGGGACCGACGGCCTCGGGCTCGACGCTCACGCCCGCCGCCTCCAGCTCCAGCATCACCAGAACCAGGGCATCGACATCCATGCGCTCGACGGGCAGCGCGGTGTGCAGATCGTCGGCCGTGATGGCGCCCCGGCTCCGGCCGAGGGCGATCAGCCGGTCGAGCGTGCCGCGATCCAGACCCTGCGTCATGCTCCGCCCTCCCCGGCCGCGACCCGATGGTCTATCGCGAAACGCGCCCGGGCGGGCCCGGTTACCCGGCGGCGCGTCCGGCGCTAGGCGCTGAGCGCCGGACGCGCCGCCGGTATGGGGCCGGGCTCGGGGCTTGCGGCGGCGCCCGTTCCCGCGCGGAACCGGAGCATCGGCCGTTCGATCAGAAACCAGCTCAGCAGGCCGAGGGGCATGGCGGCCCCGAGCGCCAGGGCCGCGACCGCCCAGGGGGAAATGCCGGGGATCCGGGCGATCAGCAGGTTCTGCAGCGGCCAGGCGTAGAGGTAGAGCCCGTAGGACGGATCGATCTGGGCGGTGGCGCGGCTGAGGGCATTGGGACGCACCGCGAAGGCGAACCAGAAGATCAGATACCCGCCGAGGAGCGCGAAGGCCGGCTCGGCCAATGGCCGGCTGAACAGGAGCGGCACCAGCAGCAAGGCGGCGAGGCCGGCGCCGCGGCGCGTGTAGGCGATCCGGTCGGCGAAGAGCCGGAAGGCGCCGCCGCAGCAGAATACGAAGGTGAGGCGGATCATCTCCGACAGGGAGCCGAGGGCATCCCCCGGATGCCCGATGGGCAAGTAGAGCCAGCGCAGGGCGAGGAGGATGCCGAGACCCGTGAGGAGACCGAGATAGCGCCCGCGCCGGCGCAGGGCGCGGGCAGTGCCGACGAGGCCGAGCAGGAGGTAGCAGCCGAACTCGCAGGGGATCGTCCACATCGATCCGTTGAGCAGCGGATAGGGCAGCCCGGCGAAGGTGCCGGGGACCACCGGCATGAGGAGCAGCGACAGCCGCGCCAGGGCCTCCAGCGGCGAGGCCGCCGCGAGGTCGCCGCCGCCCAGGGGCGCGACCACGGCGATGCAGAGCAGGGACGCCACCACGAAGGCCGGGTAGATCCGCAGCGCCCGCCGCATCAGGTAATCCGCGAAGGAGCGCTTGGCGCGGTAGCTCGCGGTGATCAGGTAGCCGCTCACGAGAAAGAACCCGTCGACGGCGATCTCCCCGAGGGACAGGGTGCCGAAGGCCTGCGTCAGCAACTCGCGCGACCGGTTCCCATCCACGAGTTCGGGGGCGTGGGCCAGGATCACGAGGGTCGCGAACAGGAGGCGCAGGGACCCGAAATTGTTCGCCCGCGGATCCCGGCCGCCCGTCACCTCCGCCACCGCTGTTCGCTCCCGACCCCTCTGCCCGGTGTTCAGGGGTCAAGAAGCGGCGCACGAAGGCAAGGACGCCGGCGCCACACCGGATGGTGATCGGGCGGCGCCGCGCGATGGGACGGGCGCCGTTGCACGGGCGACGCAGTCGGATCAGGGCATGGCCGTGGCCCGGGCCCGCAGCTCAGCCGGACAGCGCGTCGCCCTCCGAAGCTGGAGGGGCTGGCCCTCCAAGGTGCTGAGGGCTGCGATAGAATTCAGTCTCTGAGCCGATCGCCGAACTGCCGGTCATCGCGTGTGGCGCACCCGCGGCGCCGTTGGGCCTCATCGGGCAACTCGCCGCGACCGCCTTCCGCAGCGGGCAAGCCGCGTCTGAAAGCCGCGTCCGTCGGGCCGGGCCGGCGGTCCGGCACGATCGACGTGCGCCTTCAACGGCACTGTTCCTCCCTACACCACCCCAAGTGCCGCGCGAGATCCAGCCTGTCGGGCTCGTGTCGGTATCGGCACCTCCGCTGCCGCGCGGGTGACGTCTTGGACGATCCGACGTGCCGACGCGGGTGTGCCTTCTGTCGCCACCCGCATGGTCGTCCCAAGCGCCGCGCACGCCCGCGAGCTATCGTCGACCACGACGCGGATGCCGGAAGCGCCGTCCCTCGTCGCGCGTGTCGGGGGCGACGTCGCGGCTCCAGCGCGCGCCGCGCCTCCGTATCGACCGTTGCTCGTCCCGATCGAGGCGGAACAGCGTCTTGCGATCGAGAGGCCGCCCCGTCGACCTCGGCCCAGCCCTCGTCCCCAACCCTCCGTGCCCTCGTCGAAGCCGTGGACCGCAATGCCGACATCGGTCTGGCTGTAGGCGCAGTTCGGGGACGCAACGCCTTCGAAGCGAATTTGACGCTGGCCCGTTCTACGCAGGCTTCGGCATCGTCGTGCAACCTGATGCAGAGGCCCCCTCCTTCTGGACGGCCGCCATCATTCGTGGGCAGCCGTTCCCGGTCCGGCATTCCCGTGCTGCTGCCCTCTGCGGCGACGCGATCCCCGGGGCGACCCTCCCCGTCTCGATCGGGACGGGAGCGCCGTTGATCGCGCTCGCCCATCGCCTGCGGCGGCGCACGCGCGGCGCGCCATGCGCCGGCTGCCCTGGCTCAACTCCGGTCAACCCGCTCCGGCGCGCCCCCACGACGTCCCCGTCGAGGCGATGAGAAGCAGAGCGCGATCGTATCGGCGCCGTTGCGCTCCTCGCGCGCTTGGGCTAGGAAATCGCCACGGCCTGCACCCGTAGCTCAGCTGGATAGAGCGTTGCCCTCCGAAGGCAAAGGTCACACGTTCGAATCGTGTCGGGTGCGCCAATTTTACCCTTCATTGACAGCTACTTAGCTGCTTCGCCGACTTGGCGGCCCTGATCTTTCGAGGGGTGGTGTGCCAAGGGTGTGCCAAAGATGCTGGCGGTTTGCGTGGTGTCGGGCGCCTTCACGGCGTCCCACAAGCGAAGAAATTTGACACAGGCAGACCGATTCACCGCGTGAAGGTGGGATAGCCTTCGACTTAAGATTGATCCGCTGCCCTGATCCGGCCAGATTGCAACCTGGAGGTTGGCATGGGCAGGGTGTGGGCCGGTTTTGTCGCGGTGCTCCTTCTGGTAGCGCTGCCCTCTGTCGCCGATGCAGGCGATCTCGCCTTGTCCGGCAACGCCCGCTGGGTCGTTCTGGCCAGCCGACCGGACGTCGACACCGCCATCGGCGTCGCGCGCTACCATCGCTGGCAATTCCCGAGCGTGCGTGTCGTGCGCGCGGCCAACGGCTGGTTCGCGGTCGTCGCCGGGCCGGAGAACGCTACCGATCCGCGCGCCCTGCGCCAGCGCCTTACCCGTGCGGGTGGCCTGCCGAGCGACTTTATCTTCTCGCGTGGTGATAGCTACGTCGAGCAGGTCTGGACGCCGCCGCGCCCACCGGCCGGGCCAAGCGCCAAGTACGACGGAAAACGCGACAGCGTCCTGCGCGTCGGCACCCTGTCCGTCATGCTCAGCAGCGTCAGGGGAAAGGACGGCGACCGCCACCCGGTGGCTGTAGGCCGTGAGGATGGGCAGTTGGCTTTCGCCCTCTCCCTCGATCAGTCCACCCGTGGGACGGACGATGATTCGAACTCCGACTTTGCCGAGGTCGCCGCCGTGCGACTCGACCCAATCTCGCCGCGCCTCAGCCTTGTCGTCTCATCGTTCTGGGGCGGCGCCCACTGCTGCACGGTGACGAAGATCGCCACGCAGGACGCGCGGACAGGCCGCTGGTTGGTCGCGGACGGCGAGACCTTGGATAGCGGCGGCTACGCCTTTGAGGATCTCGACGGAGACGGCACCTACGAACTGCTCAACGGCGACAACAGCTTCCTGTACGCCTTCGGCCCCTATGCCTCGTCCAATCCACCCGCCCAGATCCACTGGGTGCGCGCCGGACGGCTGGAGGATGTGACCCGCCACGCCAACTTCGCGGGCTATCAGCGCCAGCGGCTCGCGGGCATGGAGCACACGGCAAGCCTCGACCCCGAGCGGTGGCATGACAACAACTTCCTTGGCGGGTGGGTCGCGCAAAGCATCCTCGTCGGGCGCGGTGAGGCCGCGTGGGCGCGCATGCTGCAACTGTACGATCGCAATGCTGAGTGGCCCTACGAGGAATGCACAGTCGCCCTGCCCCTGGCCAAATGCCCGGATGCACGGAAGCGCAAGACCGACTTCCCGACCGCGTTACGGCGTCACCTGAACGAAGCGGGCTATCCGACTCCCTGGCTTGGACCCCTGGCGGTGGCACCGCCCGCGGTCACTGTGCCTGCGGGCCCTGCCCGGTACGAGTTCGCCGCTGCGGCCTTCGAGTCCCAGCCGGTGAATGAGCGCATCCGCCTCCAGGTGCTGCTGACCGCTACCGGCCATCAGGTCGCCGTGCCGAACGTCGATTTCTCCAAACGGCTGTTCGAGACGGTGGTGCGCTTCCAGTCGCAGAGCGGGCTATCCGTAACTGGGGTGATTGATGAGGGGCAGGCCGCGACGCTCATGAGCTCGGCGACGCCGCTGCTGCGCACCTGGGGTTTTCGCGCCGCTGCACATCCATACAGGGGCCACCCTATCTGGGTGCCGTTCGGCCTCGGGCTGCGCGAGGAGCGCACGGGCTCGGGCGTGACCTGGACTGACCCCGCCAAGCGCGCGACGCTCAGCTACATCGCCACCCCGAGCGCGTTGGAGGACGGCTATCGCACAGCCCTCGAACGGTTCGCCAGGGACGGCACGCGGGTGAACTACAAGGTTCTCCGCCCAGATTTCTTCGCGATATCGGCCTCCGGTACGGATGGGCTGGATTGGTACATGCGCTTCCACCGAGACGGAGCAGGCACGCTCGGCTTCTTCCTGGCTTGGAAGTCCGCGGAGGCCGACCTACACATGGAACGCGTCGCGGTGCTGGTTTCGGGGTCACTGGCCGCCAGCATGTCGGGCGCGCCGTTCACGGCGCCAATCGCCGTAGCCCCTCCTTCAGCGGTGGCGGTGGCCACGCCCTTACAGCCAGTCGTTCCGACGCCGCCCGCAGTCGCTCCCAGGCAGCCGGATCCCAAGCCGCATACGGCCTCGTCCGGCACCGGCTTCTTCATCAGCCGCGCTGGCCACCTGCTGACGAACGCCCATGTGGTTCAGGATTGTGCGACCATTGAGGTGAATGGACCAAACGGGCTTGTAGCGGCCCGGCTCGTGGCTCAGGACCGGACGAACGATCTTGCGCTTCTGAAGGCGGAAATCACTCCGGTAAAGATCGCTGCCTTGCGCACGGGGGTTCGCCTCGGCGAGGCAGTAGCAGTCTTCGGCTACCCGTTGTCGGGCATGCTCTCGACCTCAGGTAACTTCACGCTGGGCAACGTCACTGCGC
The DNA here is from genome assembly GCF_900116795.1 of Methylobacterium sp. UNCCL125. Lineage (NCBI taxonomy): Bacteria > Pseudomonadati > Pseudomonadota > Alphaproteobacteria > Hyphomicrobiales > Methylobacteriaceae > Methylobacterium > Methylobacterium sp. UNCCL125. The sequence goes on from NZ_FPBW01000008.1 coordinate 215,795, forward strand.
TGACCGGGCTCGCCGATGACAGTCGCTACTTCCAGATCTCGGCGCCCGTGCAGCCGGGCAACTCGGGTGGCCCGCTCGTCGACGCCTCTGGCAACCTAATCGGTGTGGTGAGTGCGAAGCTGAACGCCTTGAAGGTGATGGTCGCCACCAATGGCGACATCCCGCAGAACGTGAACTTCGCGATTAAAGGCTCGCTGGCGGGAGCGTTCCTGGAGAGCAACGGCGTGGCATACACCATAGGAACTGATACCACCGCCCTCCCCCCGGCTGATCTCGCCGAACATGCCAAGGGGCTCAGCGTATTCGTGGCTTGTCGGTAGGCCAAAAACTCCTTCACAGAGCCAGATGATTGCGGGAAACGGCAAAACGGGCCGGGCATCAGAGGGAGAATGCCCAGCAAAAACGTGGGGGATTCTGGAACAGGGGTAGGACGCGAGTTGGTCAAACCAACGATCTGCTCGACGACGTCAACGAGGGCCAGAGGCGATACGTAAGGACGTTGAGGACGTTGAGAAGGAGGTCACCGAAACCGACAAAAAATTCACCAGATGCGATTCACGCGAACAGATCGGTGCGGGGTGAGCAATCTCAGCTCTGAACCCGAGCGTTGCTTGACGTGATGATATGCATCACAAGACTGGGCTCGTGGGGACTGCAACACCGGTTATGACCGTTGATCTTGTCACGATAGATCACGCCCAGGCTATGCCACCAGGAACGGATCAGGCGCGCCTCGTCGCCCTCGTCGATCACCTCCGTGCTCTCCCGGCTGAGACCGGTTGGGCAGAGTTCAAGGAGAACAACGCCGACCCGGATCGGATCGCGCGGACCGTGTGTGCGATGGCCAATACCGCATGCCTAGAAGAGCAACCCTTCGCCTACTTGATCTGGGGCATCCGGGATAGCTCGCACGAGGTCGTGGGCACCACCTTCGAGCCCACCGCTGAGAAGAAGGGCAACGAACCCTTTGAGTTGTGGTTGGCCAAGAACCTGAGCCCAAGTCCTTCCTTTCACTTCAAGGTCATCACGCACGGAGGTTTGCGGGTCGTCCTGTTGGAGATCCCGGCCGCCAGCACCGTGCCGGTGAAGTTCAATGGCATTCCCTATTTGCGGGTGGGTAGCGCTACCCCCAAGCTCTCCGACTTCCCGGAGCGCGAGGCCGATCTCGTCAGTAAGTTGCGGCCCTTCGTATGGGAGCATGGCGCTGCCCGCTCCTTCGTCACCGACCAAGGTGTGCTCGCCCTTCTCGATCACACTGTCCTGTTCACAATGCTCAAGCAGACAGCCCCCGAGAACCCGGCGACCATCCTCGAACGCCTCGCTGAGGAGCGCCTGATCGCCCGCGACGTGGGCGATCGGTGGAATATCCTGAACCTCGGTGCTGTGCTGCTCGCGCGCAGGCTCGAACAGTTCGATGGCCTCGCTCGGAAGGCGCTGCGCGTCGTGCAGTACGACGGTAACACGCGCGTGAAGAGCAAGCGCATCCAAGAGGGCTCGAAGGGCTATGCCGCCGGGTTCGTCGGCCTGCTACGCTACATCGACGACCTGCTTCCGAGCGAGGAACGCATTGAGGTCAGCGGCGTCCGTGTGCAGCGGCGCGCCTTCCCGCAGATTGCACTTCGGGAACTCGTCGCCAACGCGCTCGTCCATCAGGACATGACCGTGACTGGGTCGGGGCCGCTGGTGGAGATATTCGACAACCGCGTGGAGATCTCGAATCCGGGTGCGCCCGTGACCGACGTGCTGCGCAAGCTGTTCGGCGCTCCCCCACGGTCCCGCAATGAGCAAATGGCCCGGCTCATGCGCCGCATGGGCCTGTGCGAGGAACTTGGGTCGGGGCTCGTCAAGATCGTGGCGGCCCTGGAGGAACACCGCCTCCCTGGCTTGGAGTTGAAGGTCGTCGACGCGAACTTCCGGGCCATCCTGCTCGGGGCACGACCGTTCGCTGAGATGACCCGGATCGAGCGCGCCCGTGTCTGCTTCCAGCACGCCTGCTTGAAGTTCCACGGAGGAGGTCTCCTGACGAACGCCTCCTTGCGCGATCGGTTCGGGATCGAAGACCGCAATGCCGCCCAGGTCTCACGGGTAATCCGGGACACCCTGGACGAGGGAGCGATACGCCCCGCCGACCCGGAACGCCCGAAAGCAGGCTACGTCCCCTACTGGGCGTGAGGACGCAGGATTTGATCGTGATTTGACTGGCGAGCCTTCCGCAGGGTGGGGCGCGCAGAGAATGCGTTATCCGTCAATCTTTTAGCCCCAGGCGTTGCGCGGTCCGGTCTTGACCTTGATTTGATCCTCGCCGCTCCAATGCCTCAGCGCGGCGACGGTCCCATATGTGGGGTAGGCCAATATGGACGTAGGGCGTGGGGCAGCGCAGCGGACCGAAGCATCCTGATCGAGGATAACCGATCGAGGCGCTGGCGGGCACAATCGAGCGTGTCACCTTCCACAGCCCTGAGACCGGCTTCTGTGTCCTCAAAATCCAGGCCCGCGGCAAGCGCGACCTCGTGCCCGTCATCGGCCACGCCCCGCCATTCGGCCCGCGGGGGGGCGTCGAGGGTGTAGCCCTGGCGGCGTAGATCCGATCCGTTCGAATGAGGGGGCGTAATCGGCTCGTCCACTTTATCGGGGCCGGACTGGTGCGCTCTGCTCTAGGCGGCTGCGGCCGGGTACTCGTCCCAGGTCCGCCCGTCGAGAAGCCGACCCGTGCGCGATTTTTGTGGGCCGCCCCACTGCTTGAAGTGGAACGCGACGCCCGCCTCCACGGTCGTGTCGCGGATCTCGCGCACCCAAGCCGAGTCGACGGGGCGCGCGCCCGGCCCGCTCTCACCGCCCGCGATCACCCAGTCGATGCCGTCGAGGTCGAGGTCGGGAAGGGGTCCGAGAAGGGGCTCCAGAGACAGGAACTTCACCTTCGCGCCTGCTTCGCGGAGGCGGTCGATGCGCCAGAGGTAGTCCGCGCTCTCGACGCTCACCCCCATCCAGACGTTGTCGGGCCACGCCAGCGACGGCGAGACTTCGAGCAGCCGGTCTGCGCGCTTGGTGAGGACCTGATACGTGTGCTGGGGCGTCTCGGCCATCACCGCGAACACCTCGCGCACGTATGCCAGCGGCACGTCCTCATGGAACAGGTCGGACATCGAGTTGACGAAGACCCGCCGCCCCTTCGCCCACGCGCGTGGGGCGTGCAGGGCCTTGCGATCGAGCACGAGCTTCCCGGTCCATTTCGCCCGACCGCCCGACTTGCGCGTCGTTCCGGCGTACTTGGCGTGGCCCATCGCCTCGCAGCGGGCGGCCATGCGCATCGCGTAGCAGTTCGTGCAGCCCGGTGAGACGATGGTACAGCCCGCGACCGGGTTCCAGGTCGCGTCTGTCCACTCGATTGATGAGGAACTTCCCACGCCGCTCGCCTCTACCGGAATGTCACCGTGACGTTCTCGCCGAACGTCCGCTCGCCCTTACGCATCTGACGTTCGGCGGCGGGCGGGCTGGCGGTGATGCGGCCAGCGTTCTCCATCTCGTTCAGCACGCGCTTGTAGTTCCTCTCGACGAACGGCGTGTTGACGTTGTGCGCCTCGTAGATCTGCTTCATCGTCATCGTGCGACCGGCATACCTGACGGCCAGATCGTTCGCCAGCGCTGCGATCGGCCGGTTCAGTGAGAACAGCAGCGGGCAGCGCGCGTCGGCGGGGGAGTACGTGAAGGAGGGCACGCCCTCGTCCTCCGTCGAACTCTCCTTTGCCATGATGTCCTTCATGATGCCGTAGCCGAGCTTGTCCTTCGAGACGAACACCAGCGCGTGAGAAGTGCGGCTGCCGTCCGCCCGCTTGAAGCGGAACGGCAGGATGAATGGCGCGCCGAGGTCGCGCAGCGCGCTGGCGAGTTCCTCCAACACGAAGGCTTCTCGCTCGTTCGGCCTCATCTCGGTCATGAACGCCCGCATGCGGTCGATGCGCTCGCGCCCGAACAGGGCGTCCATGTGCGCGCGAACGGCGTCGTTGTTGATGCCCGCGTTGATGCGGCCGTAGTTGAAGAAGAACACGCAGTCGCAGCCCCAGTCCTTCACCATGGCCTGGACGAAGCCGCGCGACAGGCCCCTGTAGCCGAAGGGGTCGGCGAACGAGAACGTCGGGAACATCCGGATGCCCTTGAACATCGCCTCGGCGTCGGCGCCGACCTCGCCGCAGTAGATACGCGGCTTGTGCTTGAGCTTGGCGAGATCAGGTAGGGCGTCGACCGCGATCCTCAGAGAGTCGACGTTCTCCTCGTCCCTGTCGTTGAACATCGTCGTCAGAATCTCGGCCAGTTCCGGCTTGGCGACGGCCTGCTCCAACACGAGGAGTGGTGTCGACTTCGCCCCGTCCTTGTAACGGCCGGGTCCGGCGAAAAGGTCGATGTAACCCAGTCTGTCGATACGAATGCCTTTGCGGCGGTTGGCCAGCATGACGTGCGCCCAGGCGTCGAAATACTTGGCTACGATCCGAGCCTTGGCCTCGGACTGCTCAGTCTGCTCGTCGAAGAACTGCTCCACCTTGGCCACGCACAGCCTCCATGGTGCGAGGCATATCAGATCAGACGTCGGAACGAAAGTGGAACACAAATGCGAGGAACTGCGCTCGCGTTGAGCCGAAGCCACCGCATCAGATCTCGATCGCCAGACCTCTTCTCCCTGTCAGCGGCCTCAGGCAGGTAGGAACACCCCGAACAACCTTGACCATTCTAAGTTGAGGATGCAACCATCTGCGACTGGCTTCGCGCACCGGCTTGAGAGGACCCTTATGAGCCGCGTCGAGTTCGACTCCACGAAGAAGCCCCTTGACGAACTCCTGCGTAAGGCCGCCGAGGGCCTGATCCAGCTACCCGACTTCCAGCGCGGCTGGGTCTGGGACGACGAGGGCATCCGCGGCCTGCTTGCTTCCATCTCGCGCTCCTTCCCGGTCGGTGCGCTCATGACCCTCCAGACCGGCGGCGAGGTCCGCTTCAAGCCCCGCACCGTCGAGGGCGCGCCCAAGGTCAGCGCCGCGCGCGAGCCCGAAAGCCTTCTGCTCGACGGCCAGCAGCGCATCACCTCCCTCTATCAAGCCGTCATGCGCCGGGAGGTCGTCGAGACCCTCAACGCAAAGCGCCAGCGCATCAAGCGCTGGTACTACATCGATATGAAGGCCGCCCTCGATCCGAACTACGACCGCGGCGAAGCCATCGTCGGTGTGCCCGAAAATAAGACCGAGACGCGCAACTTCGGCCGCGACGTCGTCCTCGATCTCACCACCCCCGAGCGCGAGTACGAGGCGATGCTGTTCCCCGTGAACCGCATCTTCGACGACCGCGAGTGGCAGCACGGCTTCGAGGACTTCTGGCTCGACCGCGACGACCGGGACAAGCGCGGCTTCTACCGCGACTTCTACGACAAGGTGCTTACCGCGTTTCTGCGTTACCAGATGCCGGTAATCGAACTCGGTCGCGCCACCAGCCGCGAGGCCGTCTGCCTCGTGTTCGAGAAGGTCAACACCGGGGGCAAGAAGCTCGACGCCTTCGAACTGCTCACCGCGATCTTCGCCACCGACGAGTTCGACTTGCGCCAGGACTGGCTCGGCACGGCGGAGATACCCGGCCGCCAGAAGCGGCTGGCCAAGCACAACGTCCTCTCGCAGGTGCAGCCCACCGACCTGCTTCAGGCCGTCTCCCTGCTGCACTCAGCCGCCCGCCGCCGGGCGCACGTCGCGGGCGGCGCGGCAGGCGATCCGCCGCCCGTCATCTGCACGCGGGACGCGATTCTCAACCTGCCGCTGGCCGCCTACCGAGAGCACGCCCCGAAGGTCGAGGCCGGGTACGAGCGCGTCGCCCGCTTCCTGCGGGCGCAGCGCATCCACTGGTTCAAGGACGTGCCCTACACCACCCAACTCGTGCCCCTGGCCGCGATCCTGGCGGCGATCGGCGACCGCTGGGAGGAGGAAGCCGCGCGGCGCAAGCTCACCCGGTGGTACTGGTGCGGGGTGTTCGGCGAACTCTACGGCTCGGCGGTCGAAACGCGCTACGGCAAGGACCTGTGGGAGGTCCCTGCCTGGATCGACGGCGGCCCGGAGCCGAGCAGCGTGCGCGACGCGGTGTTCCGCGCCGACCGGCTCGACACGATGACCTCGCGGCTGTCGGCAGCCTATAAGGGGGTGCACGCCCGCCTGATGCGCGAGGGCGCCCGCGACTTCCGCTCCGGGCAGAGCTACGACGACACGGTGTACTTCGAGGACGCGGTCGATATCCACCATGTGTTCCCCCGGGCGTGGTGCGAGAAAAACGGCGTCCCACGCACCCGCTACGACACCATCGTCAACAAAACGCCGCTGACGGCCAAGACGAACCGCATCATCGGCGGCTCGGCCCCGTCGCGCTACCTCGGGGCGCTTCGCGAGGCTGGCTCGATTAGCGACGACGCGGCGCTCGACGGCCTCGTAGCCAGCCACGCGATCGACCCGGCCCTGCTGCGGGGGGACGACTTCGCCGCCTTCTACGCCGCGCGGCGCGAGCGGCTGCTCGGGCTGATCCAGGAGAGCATGGGCCACAGCGTGTACCGGGGGGGCGAAGCCGACGAGGCGACCGGGCCTGTCATCGACGAGGAGCACGACAACCGCGAATCCCTCCCGCAGGCGGCGGAGTAGCCACGGGGGGGGGGCGTCGGTTCGGTCGCCGCAACCGCGCCTCAGCGAAACCCCCGCGCCTTGCGCGCCGCGTCGTAGGCGACGTTGATGCGCTTCGACTCCTCCTCGGCCAGGGCGCGCAGCTTCGGCCCGAGGGTGGCGACGCGATCCGAGTGGTAGCCCTTGATCGCCTCGCGGTAGGCGGTCTTGATCTCCCCCTCGGAGGCGGTGGCCGCAACGCCGAGGACCTCGTGCCACGACGGATCGGGCGGCGTTTGCTGTGCCTCCCGCCGCCGCTCCGTCCGCTCCTCGTCGCGCGGGATCTCCGAACGGTCCGCGACGAAGTAATCGTCGGCGTCGGTGTGAGGCGACCACCTCGCTTCGAGGTGCAGCCACGCCGCCGCCCGATCGCGATCGATCCGCTCCGGCAGCCTCCGCCGATGCACCCGCAGCGCGACGGCGAAGGTCGCGTAGGCGAGCACGGCCGCGCCGACCAGCGGGCTGATCAGCACCCGCGGCGGCAGCGGGTCCCACAGCAGGAAGCCCTGCGCGGCATAGGCCGCGTCCGGCCGGGCGAGCGACCAGACGTACAGCACGACGGTTGCGACGCCGAAGGCCACCAGCCCGTGTAGGACGGCGAGCTTGACGGCGTATCGCCTTACCCAACCCTCGAACTCCGCGCGCCAGGGCGGGATGTCGGCGCCGACGCGCAGTCGCGCGTCGCGGACCGCGCCCTCGATCCGCAGCAGCGCGGTCTCGGCCGCGTCGAGGGTGGCGTTCAGTTCCCGGCCCAGCCGACCGCGCGTGTCGAACCGCGTCTCGCCGCTGCCCTTGGTGAGGTGCAGCCCTTCGAGTGAGCCGCGGCCGTACTGCTCGCGGCGGCGGCGTGTCCACGCTTCCTTCTCGCCGAGGAGCTTGGCGACACTCCGCGCGATGCCCCCATCGTGAAAGCCCGCCGGGTCCGACAAAGCGGGTGGATGTCGACCGACATCCCGCAAGGCCAGGAGTGCGATGCCGACCGCGAGCGGCAGCGCGTAGAGGGCCGCGGTGGCGGCGAGCTGGAACAGGAAGCCGACGACGGCGACGATGACGCCGAACGCCATCACCAGGAGGATGAGGACTAGCCCGAGGCCGCCGTCCCCGGCGTTCTTCCTGCGGCGTGCCACGGCGCCGTCCTACGGCTTGGCCGCCAGCGCGCCGCCGAGCAGCGCCAGCAGTCCGAGGTAGAACGCGGCGCTGAAGGCGTAGGTCATCAGCGGGCTGCGGGCCTGCCGGGTCTCGAACAGGATCGCGCTATAGCGGCCGGAGGGGAACATGTAGATCAGCCACTGGATCGCGAGGCCCGGCAGCAGCAGCCGCTTCCACGGCCGATCCAGCCTGATCCGCGGGATGTTCTCGCGCCGCCAGTCCATCCGCTCTCCCCCCTACGCGGCGCCTCTGCCCAGCCGCGCGCGCGGCCTCGCCGGACCCCAGAACAGTCGGCCGAGGGTCAGCCCGATACGCCGGGCAAGCAGCGCCGCGGCGAAGCTCCAGGTCAGAGCGAGCCACAGTGCCTGCGTCAGCCACGCCAGGACGTTGCCGAGGAGGAACGCAGCCGGGCCGAGCAGTTTGAGGGCGGAGCGTGTCGGCTTGCCCACCGCTTCAGCCAAGCGTCGTATCCTGCCGACCTCGCGCGCGTTCTGAGCCACGTTCAGCGCCTGAGCCGCCCCGCGTTGACCGAGGCGCGCCTCAAGCGCCAGGGTGTCCTCGCCGAGGCGGGTGAGCGTGCGCAGAGCCTCGGGTCGCATGGCCTGCTGCGCCGCTCGCCGCGCCGCCGACAGGTTGAGAACCCGCGCGGCGGCGACCGCGTCCGTGAGGGCCGCCGCGTTCACCGTCTCGGTCGTCATGCGGACGAGCCGTGCGGCCAGATCGCGCGACAGCAGCCCCGCCCTGCGCGCCGACTTGAGGAAGTTCAGACCCCGCGCGATCGAGAGCTTCGCCGCCGCGAGCGGTGCCGCGCTGACGACGGCGGCCGACCCAGCGACGGTGGCGCCGGTCAGCGCAACGCCCGCGGCGGACAGGCCGAGCACGAGGTCGTCGTAGGGCTCGCCGCGGTAGAGCTTGTTGCCCTCCTGCCAGAGGTCGCGCATGTCGCCGAAGCCGACGACGTCGGCGACGAGCGCCCCGGCCGTGCCGACCCAGGTGTCCGAAGCGCCGCTGGCGAAGCCGGTGGCGAAGTCTCGTCCCGCCCCCGGTGCCGCCACGAGGGCGGCGGTGACGCGCTGGCGCCGGGTGGGGTCAACCGGTACGCCCTGCACATCGGCTAGGGCCGTGAAGCTGTCGGCGAGATCCGGGTCTCCCTGGCGCAGGGCTTCGTCGATCTCCTCGGCGAGGCGATCGCGCGTGGCGACCGCCGGGAGGCGCAACTCGGTGAGACGGACCGGATCCTCCTCGGCGCTGAGCAGGGCCATGCCCGTCATCACCTGCGGCAGGTGTGAGGCACCCGCGGCGACGATGAGCGCGAACAGGGCGGCGGTGACGGCGAGGCGGACCCGCGGGCCGCTCCCCTTGAGGCGGCGGATCAACCTGTTCGAGCGGATACGAGCCCCGTGGTCTCGTGCCCAGGCCACGAGCCGGTCCAACTCTCCCCTGGTCTGTTCAACAGGGCTCATGCGGCCAACCTAACGTACTTGCCCTTGGAGAGATATGGCCGGAGAGTGTGATCATGAGCATGTCGCCGACGGCATCAGTTCTCGCGGTCTGCATCCTCGTCTTCGGGGTCACGGGGGGCCGTGCGCTCGCTGGGCCGGATGGCGACGGCTCCATGATCGTCCTTAAGGGGGTGTGCAATGAGAAGAGTCACATCGCCGAAGGGTCGCGGACCGAGGATCTGACGAAGCGACAGTCGCGGTTCTTCTGTGACTCCGCGGTGATCATTCACCCGAACGGCGATCCCAAACGCGTTCTGATCACCTTCACCGAGTCGCAGTCCAACACCGGTCCGCAGATCGGTTTCGCCGGGTCCGTCTCCGAACCTGACATGGCGCAGATCTCACGGGTCTACCTGCGATCCGGCGTTGCCACGGCGGCCGACGACGGGGCGTGCAAGTTCTTCCGGAAGGACGGTAAGATCACGTCGCTGTTCTGCGGGGCGAAGCTCGACATCGGTGCGCGCAGAACCGTGCCGATCGTCGCCTTCGAGGTCGGGGCCAACAGCCGACCGGACGGTCCGCCCCAGCCGGATCAGGCGTCGACGAAGTTCCCACCCTACCGCGAGTCGGGCGTGGCGACCTGCACCTGCCCCGGCACCAGCATTGAGTTCTACATCGATGGACAGGGCGGCGCGCAGATCACGAACGCCAAGTCGAACTACAGTGGGTTCACGAATGCCGCGAGGGTGAAGCGGTGGACGGCTTCCCTCGCCGACAAAGACGGGCAAAAGCTGCTCGTGCTGGACAACGGCCAGCGATCCCGGATCATGGCCGATCCGTCGTCGGGCAAAGCCATGGGCTTCCTAGCGGACGGGGGTGTGTCCGACATGTTGTGCCAAGTTCTCGTCAAGCCGAGGTGACGGGCGAATAAGCTCGCTCGTCACGCACTTGTGGCTGGACTTGAAGTCGACATGATCGAGTTGTCTCGACGACCGCGCGGATCGCATCGCTTGCGGCCGGGGAAGGCCATGAACGGCTACGACCACACGCCGACCGTCGTGGTGGTGCTTGTCCCTATCCGGGGTAGGCTGCTGATGGTCCGCCGCAGCCTCGCCGAAGGGTACGGGCAACTCGCCCTGCCCGGGCGGCTACCAGATGCGCGGCGAGACGTGGAAGTAGGGCGGGACGCGCGAGGTCGCCGAGGAGACCGGCGTGAGCGTCGAGCCCGAACGGCTGCGGTTGCTCACCGTCGTGACGACGCCGGACCCGCGGCAGAACCTTCTGTTCTGCCAGAGCCTTCCGGTCGCGCACGAGGGCGCGTTCGTCCACGACGCGGAGGTGGTCGTCATCGACCGCCCGGTGCCTACTGCCTTCCCTCTGCACGACGCGATGGTCGCGCGCTTCTTCGGCTGATCGCGCTCAGGTCGAGCGGAGCGTCCTGATCGCGGCGCCGTCCCGCGCGGCGTGGTGTTGAGTGAACTTCGGACGGTCGAGCCATCAAGGGCAGAGCCGCGGGCTAGGCTGCACTCGGCACGCACGCCGCCACGCAGGCCACGTCGTGCGCCTCCGTGCCGCGTCCACGAGCAGACCGCCCAGCCTCCCTCGACGCCCGCCAGCGCCATCGGGATCATGACGAACTTTTCGTCAACGGGGCGCATCGAGGGTGGAGATGCGATGCCATAGCGAGGACGGCTTTCCGCTTCCAAGAGAGACAGGCTCGGTTGGTATAGTCGGGATTTGTTGCGGAGTTCGAGATCGGCGGCAGGATGGCCGGGCATCTTTCCCCTTATCGCCTGCGAGCCGCTCTTGGACCCATCCCTAGGCACGTTCGATCCAACCATCTTGGCCCGACCCCTAGTGCGAAGCTACGACGGTTGGGCGCTCGACGAGGCTCTCGCCGTCGACGAACACGCACCTGGGTTTCTGGCCACCTCCTGTCGCTGGGGCGCGGCCCGGCGACAGGTCGCTTTCCTCGTCCTGGCTCGCCTACGCGATCGGGGCGATGTCGACGTCTTCGCCCGACGTCTCGACGGGGCGCTGCTGGAGAGTGGGATCGCCGTCGACGCCGCCTGTGACCCCCGCGCCATCGTCGGTCGTGCGCTGCTCACCCTGAAGCCGCGCAAGGCCCTTCGTGCCGTGCTTGGCGGCTTCACGCCCCCCGGCCTCGTCGGGACGTTGGCCCGCCTCGGCCTCGATCCGCTACCAGCGCCAGAAGCCTACGCTGACATCATCCAGCTCTTTCGATCGGACGATCCTGTCGACCGAGCCCGCGTTCGTGTCCTCGGCCAATTTGCGGGCCCGATCACCATCGGTCAGATCCAGGCGCTGACCGTCCTCGACCCGGTTCTCATACATCGGGTTGTCGTGCAGCATGTGCGCACCCGCGAAGGAGCTGAGACCCTCGCTTGCGCCATCACCTACCTTCGACGTTACTGCTCGACCACAACCAACCATGCTCTCCGCGCCAGCCTCGATGCTTGGCCCATCGACCGGGACATCAAGCTATGGGTTCGCCGATGGGCAGAGCGCATCGATAACGCGCCAGCCCTCGACGATCTCGCGCGAAAGATCGGTGAACGCTCCGACATCAAGCTGCTCGCCAGTGGCGCCGAATTGACGGCCCTGGAGCGACGCTACCGGCACCTTCACAACGTGTGCGGCGAAGTGCTGGCGGGGCGGCACGCATACGTAGAGTACCGACCGTCGACGTCGGATGCGGACGCGTTGCTGGGCGTACTGCGCTGGACGAGCCGGGGCTATATGCTCGATCGCATAGACCGCCCAGGTCACCGCCTCGGACCTGACGCTCGGATGGCGGTGCTGCGCAATCACCTGCGCGCTGCGGGCGTGATTGTTCGCGGTCGTGCTCCGTTAAAACAGAAAGTGCGAGCTGCAATGGCAGCGTGGCTGGGCGTCTACCCCTGGGGCCGAGACGATGACGTTGTGGAGGACGACATCCTCGACGACGTTGAGGAGTGCGCATGATCAGGACTCACGCAGCCTACGTCGACGACGTCGTCGACGCCGAGTTGGGCGGCGCCGAGACAAACGTCCGCTGGACAAGCGTAGCGCGTGAGCGCCGAAGCGGAGTCGCAGTTCCACCGGTCGACATCCGCAGGTTCAAAGGAGATGACCGGTGAGAAGCGAAGAGTCTGCGCTCGAACCGCGCGCAACACCTTTCGTCGTCGACCTGTTGGATTTCGTCGCAGCCATTCACCCGATTGCGTTGAAGATGGCTTTCGTCATCGTCTTGGGCGGGCTACTCGCTGTGACGCCGACCATCACGCGCTGGCTCATCGTCGTGTTGGTGATGCTGATCGTACCGGCTGCCCTCGATCTTCGGGGGCGCCTCACGGCTGCGAAGAGGCAATTGTGCGAAGCCGCCAAGATCGAGGCCGGAGCCTGTGCGGCTTTGCGCATCGCCATCGCCCGGGTTGACGAACTCGAAGGCGAGCTTGACGAAATCCGTCGGCGGCCGACCGGCTCAACCAATGATCCGATCTACCGACGCGTGGGGCTCGACGCGGATGCGCCCGACTACGTCGTTCAGGCGGCGCGGCGCGCGCATCGGCTTGCTCTGCACCCTGACAAACATTCGCCGGAGCGGCGGCAGGCCGCGCACGAACGCTACGTCGCCGCCGAGGCTGCATTCGACGGCATCGCACGACGCCGGGGGGCGTAAAAGACCGGATGTCACCGTGCCTCCGGTCGCAGACCAACCGCCAAGATATTCCCAGCGGGGTCGAGCGACTGAGACGATGTCGGTCGATGATACCTCATAACCTTCCAGAGGAGATCAGCTATGGCGCGCAGGCCCGTACTCGACGATCGCCGCATCCCGATCGGATACTTGGAAGATGTTGATGGGCTCGGACGTATCCGCGTGCTGGATGCCAAGCTGCGCGTCGTTGGCTACGTCGATACGCGGAGGGACGAAACCCTCGATGCGCAGTACCGCGTGATCGCCAAAGGGTCTGTCCCAGGGCTGCTGTTACGATGACGATCAGCGCCGATAGTACATCCGGGCCACTCGATCGGCTCCCTTCGCTTCATCCAGGATGCCGTCGATCTCAAATGCGGCGGCGGGGGCCACGGCGTCCCTGATGTCCCTCAGCGACGCGATCACACGCGCGGCGACCCACCGGGGCACGGCATCACGGCGATCCAGTCGACAACAATGCCGGTAGTAGTTCGGTCCCTGGCCGAGTATCAAAGTTGAAAATTCTCGTGACGTCCGCACTACACCCAGCGCGCGAAGTCGTTGATAGATCTCTCGAATGAAGACGATAAACAATTATTGCTCCTATTGAATGAAAATGTAGCCAAAATATAAATATCATTGCAACTACATACTTTTATTTATATGTCCAGAAACGCAATCGTGCGGCGCGTGCACCTCTACCACATCGTCAGCAGATATCTATCAGGTATGTCCGTCGGTGACGCTATACAACTCGATCATGCCGAAGCTGTCTTCAAATGGGGAGACAGGAATCACTCGGGGCATTGCATCGACAAATTCATCGTCACGTCTCCTGTGGGATGGAAGGCCAAGATTGTCGTGCTTGCGGCCTCAGGGGGATACACCGCGACCATCGAGAACCTCGATCGCGACGGTAACATGACCGCTATCGATGATTGGCTTCGCCGAGTCGCAGAGCATCACAGATGATAGTGACAATACAGTTTTCATCTTGTAAGATTTAGATTGTAGTCTGTACTACGCACCGTAAATAATTCGTCCAGGAGTATCAGGCGTGCTCCGCGCCAGCACCGTGAGTACGCAGCAGGCTGAGATACGCCGTAAGTAGCGAAAGCGGGGAGGACGACCGACCGAGACGCGCGACACTAGGCCATCAGGGGCTGTGATCGACGGCAACTCGGCGAGGGCCGCGGGCGCCTCGCAAAATCGCACCTTACAAAGAGGACGGCAGGGTCTTGTGCATTTGACCCCCGTCCACGCGCCGCCGGTGTTCTCAAGCTGGAGGCGCGGGCTCAGGAGTGATCCTGTAACCGTTGGGCATTCAATGCCGCCCGGAGTGCAAGGCGCGCGCGTGAAAGCGGTCCATAGGCCACACGCGCGCAGTCCCCGAACTTCACCATCAGGCGGGCATGCCGGGAAAGGGCGCGGGCAGACAGGCATCGGGCAACCGCCTGTCGTGTGGACATGGTGAGTCCGCCCCGCGCTTTGAGACCATGAAACCTCAGGACATGGACTTTTCCTCCCCGTCTCCGACAGATCCTGTTCGGGGACGGGGGGAGAAAGACGTCTGGTCCTAGGACATGGAGTTGACGGAGTAATGAGGGTGAAAGCGGTCGACGATAGCCGTGTCAACGCCGGGGCGTTGATGCGGATTTCGTCGGACGTGGAGCGGGCGCGAAGACGTGCTGGCACGTCAAGCGGTCGATCCGAACACTGATCCCAGTGGATATGCCCCGAACAAGTGATTCTCCAGAAGTCATAAGATTTCTAAATCTTGAACTTCGCGTCGGTGCGAATACGAGATTGGATGTGCGTACCGTACCAGTCTTGTGCTCCGCATTGACCTGTACCTGGATCACCCATTTGCGCCAATTACGCGATCTTTCGATCGGGGCGAATCTTTCAAGATCCCCTCTGAGATGCCCGATTTTCTCGTCGTAGAGGTCTCGCGGATCGCTCTCAGCGCGATCTCGGCCGGGTATCGGACGGTTTGCCAGCCGCAGGCGGCATGAGTGACGGAAGAGGTTTGGGATCAGCCACCGCAGTGCCGTTCACGTCCTGCTTCGGACCGAAGTGTCACGTCACTTCCTCCGTCGCCCAGGTATATTCTGGCGGTCATGGCACTTCGGATCGAGTATCCGGCACTGCGTGCCGAGTTCGAGGGGATGACCGTCAGAGAGTTGGTGGCGCTCGATCAGCAGGGCCCGACGTGGTCGAAATTCCTTAACGCGATCAGTCATGCCGCAAGGTCCGAGCTCGCGGCTGTAAATTTCCTTGTGGCAACCAAGAGCTCTTAGATGTGATGAGCTATGCTGGAGCGATAGCCGCATGTGAGCATACCCCACGTTAGCCTTGCGGCGGGTGAGCTTGGTCAATGCCCGCAGTGAGGGGTCAACGCATCAGTTCCCGACCGGCGACGGCGACGGCGTCATCGCATTCGTTCGTCGACGTCGTCGACGGTCACGTAAGGGGCGCTTGGTGCCGATGGTTGAGAGTGGTCGCACTCCCGCGCTTGGACCCATGCGTGGGGTCCGCAACGGGTGGATTTCCTGCCTGTCCATTATGAAGCAGGACCGGCCCAAAGCCGACGTCGCAAGCGGCGGGATGGGTCGTATGGAAATCGATCGACCCATGTCGGGTGGAAGGTCACTTGTGACAGTCGTTGACCGCATTGCAGACCGTCTCAACGCTCAGCCGAAGCGCGGGCTCATGGTGGGCATAGACGGCGTAGACGGCGTCGGCAAAACGACCTTCGCCGATGACCTTGGGGGCGCATTGCGGGCACGCGGACGCGAGGTCATCCGCAGTTCGGCAGATGGGTTCCACAATCCTCGCTCAGTTCGCTACCATCTCGGTCGATTGTCGCCCGAAGGCTTCTACCGCCATTCCTACAACTACCCGCTTCTCCAACGCGTGCTACTGCAACCGCTGACGGCGCAGGGTTCGCGGCGCTTCAGGTTCGCTGCTTTCGATCATGCAACGGACAAGCCGATCGAGGCAGAGGAGCAAATCGCGTCCGACGACGCGATCCTTATATTCGACGGACTGTTTCTGCATCGACCGGAGTTGCGCGGCTACTGGGACTTCACGGTCTTCCTTGATGCGCCCTTCGAGGTCACCATCCCCAGGGGAGCAAGCCGAGGTCCGGGGTTCGGCGATCCCGATCCTGCAGCGACATCGAACCGACGCTACATCGAGGGCAACAGGTTGTATCTCGATGAATGCAAACCGAGGCAGGTCGCCTCCGTAGTGATTGACCATTCGGATCTCACCCGGTCGAATATCGTCACATGGAATGACCAGCGCTGAATGCGCTGCCATGGGGACGACAAGTAGACCAAATGGGATGTCTGCTTCGTGGAAGTGCCGTTAGCGCCCTCAGCGGCTGAGTTGGGTCGATAGGAGCCTCTCACGGCAGGTGCCAAGCAGTAGATTCGTCCGCAAGAGCGGCGGCAGGAAACGGTGGATGGTGACGAAATTCTCGTCAGGATGGACGTTGCCGTCGACGACAGGTCGGTGACGTCGACGAACGAGAGGCACCGGCGAGATGGCTGTCGCCATTGCGGCGATGGCCGAGTTCATAGTTTGCCGCCGTACAGGCTGACCGCTTTCGGGAAGCCCGAAGAATCGGCAGCACGCCCAACTTGGTTCGGAATCAGACAAGGTGTCTGGACGAGAAGCTACCTGTCGCTCAGGCTTCCGGTAGCGCTGACGCTGACCAGCCGATCGACTGTCTCAGGAAGCGCAGCCCCAGCGCCATGAAAGCGGCGGTCTCGGCGTTGTCCTTGCCGTAGCCGTGCCCTCCAGCCGCGGGCTCGTAGAACGCCGCTGCGTACCCCAGAGCCCGCAGCTTCGCAGCCATCTTGCGCGCGTGGCCGGGATGTACCCGGTCATCCCCGCGGCTCGTCGCCAGCAGGATCGGCGGGTAGGGACGGCCCGCTTCGGCGACGTGGTAGGCCGAGATGCCGCCCAGATACGCCCAGTCGGCCGCGTCGTCCGGATCTCCGTACTCCGCGATCCAGCTCGCGCCAGCCAGGAGCTTGGCGTACCGGCGCATGTCAATCAGTGGGATCGTGCAGAACAGCGCCCCGAACCGTTCGGGAAAGCGCGTCAGCATGTTGGCGATCAGCAGTCCGCCGTTCGATCCGCCCTCCGCCGCGATCCGACCCGGCTGGGTCACGCCGCGTGATACGAGATCCGCCGCCACCGCGGCGAAGTCTTCATGGGCGCGCGCCTTACCCTCCCGGCGACCCGCCTCATGCCAGCCGGTGCCGAACTCGCCGCCGCCGCGGATGTTGGCGGTCACGGCGGTCCCACCCCGCTCAAGCCACAGCTTGCCCAGCACGCCCCGATAGACCGGCAACGTCGAAGCCCGGAAGCCACCGTAGGCGGTGAGGTGGACCGGCGCGTCGCCGTCCGTCCCGTCCGGTCCGGTCTGCACATAGGGCACGCGCGTCCCGTCCGATGAGACCGCCTCGTGGCGCGTCACGCGCAGGCCACGCGCGTCGAAGGCCGGGGGCGTCCGACGCAGCACGGTGGGGGCGTCGAGACTGGGCGGAAAGGCCAGCAGCGTCGTGGGTGTGACGGGGTCCTGCACGGTGGCGAGCAGGCTGCCGTCGGCGGTCTCGGCGTGATCATCGAGGGGCCAGACGCCGACGGTGCCGAGCCCGGGCAGCCCAGGCAATGGCCGCCGCGTCCAGCCCTCCGGTTCCCGTTCGCAGACCGTGTAGACCGGTCGCAGGTCGTCGAGGGCGTACACGATCAGCCGCCCGGCGGACCAGAATACCCCTTGAAGCGCCAACCAATCTCCCGGCCGCCACAGGACCTCGAACGCGCGCTCCCCCGCGAGGAAATCGGGCAGCCCGATCGTCAGGACGGTGTCGGCCGCGTGCTCCACGCCGTCCACGATCCACGGTCGTCGCAGACGCACGGAGAGGCGGTCACGATGCAGTTGCACACCCGCGTGCGTGGGCAGGTCGAGGCGCAGGCGCGGGCCTTCGCGGTCGCCGATGTGAAAGGCAGTGTCGAAGAACCCGATCTGCTCGGTGAACGTCAGCCGCTCGACCCCGGTCTGATGGTCTGTGGCACCCCAGACGCCCATGCTGCGCTCGGCGGTCTCGAACACGACCGGGGCGTCGAGAGGGTCCGCGCCGCGCCGCCAGAGGCGCACGGTGCGCGCGTAGCCGGACTGCGTGGCCATGCCGGGTCCAAACGCGCTGGACAGAAGCAGCGTGTCGCGGTCGAGCCAGACCGCGCCGCCCTTGGCCTCGGGTAGGATGAAGCCGTCCGCGACGAAAGCGCGGGTCGGCAGGTCGAACTCGCGCAGGACGACGGCGTCGCCGCCGCCCCGACTGAGGCGCAGCATCGCGCGGTCGTAGCTGTCGCGGAGGGGCACTGACCCTGACCAGACCCAATCCTCGTTCTCGCGCGCGGCGAGCGCGTCGAGGTCGAGCAGGATCTCCCAGACCGGATCGCCTGCGCGGTAGGTCGCCTCGTCGGTCCGCCTCCACAGGCCGCGGGGATGCGCGTCGTCCCGCCAGAAATTGTACAGCAACCCTTCGCGACGGCTGACGAAGGGAATGCGGTCGGGCCGGTCGAGCAGGTCGCGGGCGAGGTCGCGGTCACGGACGAAGGCGGCGTCGCCGTAGCACGCGAGCGTCTCAGCGGTTCGGGCATCGACCCAGGCGAGGGCATCAACGCCGTCGATCTGCTCCAGCCAGAGGTACGGGTCGTCGTCGGGCCGTGCGCGGGTGGGTCTTGGGTCGAACGGCGTCACGGTCCATGGGCTCATGCCCGTCACAATAGTTCGAGCGCTCGTCGATCACGAGCGGGGGACGGTGCGAGCGTTAAGGTGACGCAGTGGGCGGGTGACGAAAATTTCGTCGCGGCTCAACATCACTGCCGACCGCTGGCGACTTCGTCGTCGGCGGCGGACGTCCAGCATCGGAAATACTGGCGACAGCCCCGTCGCCTGATATCGCGGGTGCCCGCCGCGTCGCGTGAAGCCTGTTGGGGCATAGAGTTTGACCCCGCGGGCGCATGGATCAGGCGGCCAGCCGAGCCTTCGCCCCATGAATCAGGTAGCTGTCAGGATCGTTGATGTCGCGGACGAACGGACACGTCCTGCAAGACGGAGGTGGGTTCGGAGAGTTTACTGACCAGCGCAGCTCTTGGTAGCGCGGGCCGTTCCAGATTTCCTCCATCGTGTTCTCGTGCAGGTTGCCCATCTTCAGGCCCGGGACACAACAGGCGAGCACGTCGCCGTTGCCCAGCACACCGGCCCCGCGCCAAGGTATGGAACAATGGCGTCGTTCACCGACCTCCTCCGTCCCGAACGGCTCCGGCAGGAAGAAATGGTTGATCCCGAGGTCCTTCGCGAGCGCAATCCAGTCCGAACGTACCGCGTTGAAGCGCTCGCGCTCGTGCCAAAGTGACTCCGTCTCCATTTCCGGCGTGAACGCCATCAGGTGCCGGACGTAGACGATCTCCACACCCACTGATTGGGCGAGTCGGAGGAAGTCGGGGAACTCATCGATGTTGCTGCGCATCAACACGTAGCTGATGGCGATGCGGTGTGTGCCGCCGACCCGCCCCCGCGCTTCGACCGTGGAACGGACGTTCTCAATCACGTCGGCCAACGGTGGGGCGCCCTTGCGCACGCGCCGGAACGTCTCGTCGGTCGCGGCATCCAGGGAGATGCTCAAATGATCGAGTTTCGAACGCGACAGACGCTCGCTCGCCTCCGGAGTGAGATGGGTGCCGTTGGTGTCGATAACGAACGGCACGTCGAGGCCGATCAGGAAGTCGAGTTCACCGCCGTAGCGCGAGTCCGCCCAGAGGATATCGCCGCTGTAATCGCACGCGAGTTCCTTGAGGTGCCCGGCAGTGGCCCAGGACCGGATCTGGTCCCGGATCGTCTCCGGCAAGCGCTGGACTGTCTTGCGCGTATCGCGCGAGATGCAGTGGACGCAGTTGAGATTGCACTGCGTGACCGGGCTCCACATCAGGTGCGTCGGGACTGGTGTGTCGGCTATCAGCGGGATGTAGGTGGCGCTGGCGCGCAGACCGTACTCAAGCTGATCGAATTGTCTACAATACAGCGCGACATGGCCACCAAGGCGCTCTGCCCCGCTCGACAACCATGCCGTGGCGGCTGCACCGGGCCGAGAACCAACAGCCTCAATGGTCAAGTTGAGCAGATCGCCAGAGCGAACGACCGGCTTGGGGAGATGGAGCGTGACCGACATGTTGTCGGCGATTTCGTCTGCCGCGAGCGTCAGATCGACAAGGGGTTCCCCGTCTTGGGTTTTCAGGGCGTGGTAGTAGCTGCGTTGGCGTGATCCGAACACGCTCGTCCACGAGCGCAGGCGGGGCTTGAGGTCGTGCGGCTCGCGAGAGAGGCGTAGCCTCACCTCTCCCTCGGGCCTGCGTCCCCAGGTCGCCAGCGTCACCGTTACGGCAGACAGGAAGTCCGCCTCGGCGCGGAAGAGCTGTGTCAAAATGAGGCCCGGCACCAGTTCGTCGGCGGGTCGCTCAGTGCTCGTCATCTCTGCGCGCCTCGCTGAAGTAATTGGCTGCCGCGTGATCGACATGTGGTCTTCACACACGCAGGCTGAGGGTCGCTCCCCTGCCGCGCGAAGCTTCCGCCTATCATAGGCAGGAATATGGCTTACAAGTTGTAAAAACGGATCACAGGTTTCGGGGACGCTTTTTCGTCTGCATCCCTGCGTTGATCACGGGCTGACGAGTTCCGTGCCGTCCCTCATAGGCGGTACGCGGCGCGACCGGAGCTTCAAGATGCGCATTGTCCCAGCCGGAGTTGCCTGACTGACGAGAAATGGTCGCTTCGGGGAAGAGGCGACCACGGTCATGGCGCCTGACATGGGTTGGAGGCCAGATGGCTGCTTAGGGTGGGTTGCAGATGGTCCGCTTTCAGACGACGAATGGTCCGGAGCGGACCTATTTTAGGAGACGGTCGCCGCTTCTTTTCAGAAACCCGAAACGGCGGCGTTTAGGCTGCACATTGAGGCATTTCCCCACAATCGATACTTACTTTCAGACATGTGCAAAAGCTCCCTAACGATCGTTGCCGCTTGCCACGATTAGACCAAGGCTTGGTATTACATATAGGTTTCTTGCGCCGACACCATCGAGATAGTAGCTGCCTGTCCTTTTGACCGCATTCTCTATTCCTTTTGGCCAAAAAAGGGCATTTTCAGCACCGCAGTACAAGTTAGGTATTGCCCCTTCCGAGTGCCAAGCCCTTGGAACTGGCGTGGGCTTCCATTCGCCTCTATAATAGTTTGTCTCCGCGGCATTTGCGGGATCGCGTATATCGGAGAAAAATTCGAGACCCTGTTCTTCGATCTGCCTTATTGTATCGTCGCGCAGTCCTATTGCATAAGCGCCCTGGTAGCTAAGGAAGCGATTGCAAGCACCTTCTATGAAATACCAAGTCTGATGAAACTTCTTAGGAATAGATCTTCTTAGATAAAGCTCTTTTTATATGGTAGAACAGCCGATTGGGAGGGTAATTATAAGCGCCATGCCCAACATGGCTGCGCGAAGCGATAGCATGAAATTGCCTACAGCGAAAACGCTCAAGTCGGAAGACGAAACCTAGCCGAATTTGAACGGCCCTCGCTACAGAGGTAAACTCACGGCTGCTTTCTGGGAACGTCGTTGGCCTTGCCAACGGCCGGGCTGGGTCGCAAGCAGCCCCCCCCCCCAAGGCGGAAGCCAATCCTCAGCTTCGGCTAGACCCGTTGTGCCGATGACGAAAATTTTCTCACTGATGGATGTTGCCATCAACGGTGTGATGACGGTGTCGCCATCGATATCGATGGCCACTTGGCGACGTGCATCAAAACGGCTCCCGGGTATCGTCGACGACGTCGGCCTGAGGCCGTTCGGCCTATACGTCTGATGGCGGTCCGTTCATTCAGCGGCTGTCTGAAGCCTTCTGTCCCAGAATCCCCCTCGTTTTCGCGCGCCCGTTTCCCTCTGCGGAGCGCCTCCTTCAGCGGTGTCCCGCAATCATCTGGTTTTGGTTGACGACGTCGGGATCGGAGGCAGCGTGCAAAGATGCAGCGCGTCGCCATCTACGCCAGAACGTCGACCGACAAGGGTCAGACGACCGAGAACCAGCTCCGGCAGTTGACCGAGGTCGGGCCGCGGCTCGGCTGGACAGTGGTCGCCGTCCATACCGATGCGGGCGTGTCCGGCACCAAAGGGCGGGATCGGCGGCCGGGCTTCGATGCCCTCCTGCGTGGAGTTGCCCGCCGGGAGTTCGACGGCATCGCGGTCTGGTCGATCTGTCGCCTCGGACGCTCGCTCCAGGACCTCGTAGGCTTCCTCGCTGAGATCCAGGCCCGCGGGGTCGGCCTCTACTGCCACACCCAAGCGCTCGACTCGACGACGCCGTCCGGCCGGGCACTCTTTTCCATGATCGCGGTCTTCAGCGAGTTCGAGCGCGCCATGATCCGGGACAGGGTCCTGGCTGGGCTGGAGCGCACAAAGGCGAAGGGAACGCGCCTCGGACGACCGCCCCTGGACGACAGCAGGGCCGAGGCTGTCCGCACGCTGCTGGCATCTGGGGTTGGCATCCGTGAGACGGCGCGCCGAACCGGTGTTGGCACTTCGACTGTGCAGCGGGCGCGCGTGGCGATGCTCGTCGAAGAGGCGGTCGACGTCAGACGCTGACGACGTCGACGCCAACGACGTCATCGTTTTCGTCCGACGACATCGTTGGAGTTGGCGTTCAGATCCAAGCGCGCTCGGTGCCGATACCCACAATCCCACAAGAGCGCAGGCTGCGGAGATTGTCGCCGACCTCGGCGGGGCGTTCTCGGCCCATCAACCCCTGCCGTCCTGGAAAGGCGCCCATCCGCCCTGGAGGTCCGGTGCACCGCGGTTCTGATCCGCCTCATGCCTGAAGAAACCCGGATGTGTCAGCGAGTGACGACAAGCTGCCCCGTCGGGTCCAGCATCAGCTTCGCTCCCTCTGAAATTGGCTTCTTGTCGACATTCAAGCGCAGGGGGTTCCGAGCATCAGCAGGACGGAGGGCCGCCCTGATATCTTCCGCCTTAAGGTGATTGTAGTGACGGCTGATCATCTCGTTGGAAGTTCCGCAATTGATTGCTAGAATATCCGATGTCACGCCCTTCCTTAATCGCTCTGTCATATAACTATGGCGGCAGATGTAGAGTGGTTCACCGGAGAGCGTAGCCTCAAATCCCAACCGCTTGAGGGTGGATTTGAAGCTCGCACCCATATCGCCAACGACACCACCATGGCGCGAAGGCCATAGAGTGGTCTGTCCCGCGCTGGCATAGCCAAACTCGCCGAGGAGCGCGCGTAGGTCAGCAAGTACATCGACCGCCTCTGGGTCGGCGTTGACAATTCGTGGTCCTGTCTTGCCATTGCCGCAGCGATCGATAACGACGATATCTTCGCCGAAGTCATTCTTGGTTTGAGTCAATCGATCCCATGTCAGTTCAAGAATCTCGGCACCAGGACGAAGGCCCGTGCACAACAACAAACGCACATGCAGCGCCATGAGGCGTCGATCGTAGTTCTTACGCTTGCCACGCTCACCCAGCTTCTGCGCGCGGGCGCGTTCAACCTCCTCAACGCGTTGAAACTCGGCCAACAGCGCCGCGATCTGCTCGGCTGAAAGCGCGTGGCGCTTTTCCCCTGCGGCACGCTGCTTCTTCGACTCGCGTGGGCGTGGCAGGTGGCGGAGTTCGTGAACGACCTCGTCGCTGACGAGGGGGGCGGGCTGATCGCTTCCCCAGGCGAGAGCCTTCACGAAGTACTGCTTCTCGCGGCGCAGGGTGCTCAGGCTGGGCGACTTGAGTTTCCGTCCGACGCATACCGTCTGGGCCCCGCGCTGGTAGCTCGCCACCGTGCCTCCCTCGGCGTTCTGCTCAGCCCGCCAACGCTCCCAGGCGTAGAACTGGCGTCTGTCTAGATCGGCCAGCGGGACGGTTCGCCAGAATGGAAGGAAGTTGCGCCGCATGACCGCGATCTCGGGGCCAAGCTTGCGCTCTCCCGCTTCGAAGCGCCGCACTAGATCCGCGACGTAGGGTTCGAGGACGTCGCCCACGCTGGGCCCCTGGACCGAAATGGGTTTCCCGGCCTCGGCCCGGCACGCCAGATCCTTGCGCCGCCGGAGCGCGATCTGCTCCGCTAAGGTGACGTCGGTGGTCTTTGTGGACTCCCGGGTACGCTCACCGCCTATCCGGAAGTCGGCGTAGATGTAGCTCGACTTCCCGTGCCGGTAGAGGCTGACCCCGTCCCCGAGATCGAGGCGGCCGTCGCGTTCGAAGGTTTCGCGGCGCTGGTCGCGCTGGCGCGCGCGTGATGAAATTCGGGGTGGGGGCATGATGTCGTTATTACTTTGTGAAGGGTGTGCCAAAGGTGTGCCAAGGGTCACGCGGACGGCCAGCGCCCGCCATTTCGGAGGTTCCGGGCGGTCAAACGGCGGCGTCCGCCGTTTGCCTTACGGAACAATACCTTGATACCACTCCACGAAGACGTGTGCATCATCCGGATCAAAGAATATCGACAGTATAACTTCTACAGCTACACTCCGAAGGCAAAGGTCACACGTTCGAATCGTGTCGGGTGCGCCAACAGATCTCCTCGGAAAAACAAGGCCTTCGTGCCTTGGCGTGAGCGCCCGACAAGCTCCTCAGCAGCAGCCGATCCCAAATCGGCCCCGGCTGTGAGGATATCCGATGCCCGCCGTCCGCAAGCGGAACGGCAAAGGGCACGCGCAGGTCCGCAGGACCGGGCATCCGTCGCGCGCTCGAAGCCAGCCTGGAGGGATGGACCCGACTCCGGCGGAGAGGGCGATCCGCGGCCCCGGCGCGTTTGGGCGCCACCGGGTGCGAAACGATGCATCCCAAAGGTAAAAGTGGTCCACACAGGCCGATTGTGGATACGGGTCCATCGAAGGGCTGCCGAGGGGCAGCCGGTCGGATCGGCCTTCGGCTTGCTGGAGGTCCGGCACGGGATCCGGTGGCAACCGTTGACGGCGGCGTCCGGCGACTGCGCAGCCGAGGCCGACTCTACGAGAGCAGCGGTTACGAGGGTGTGGCGCCGACTTCACGGGTAGGAGCGCACCCCTCAAGGTGTCGAGATGGCTTGGTTGGATCACTCGCCCGAACGGCGCGTTGAATGAGATGATCGCTCAGCCCTCGCCGTATTCGGACCCCGCCCGCCTCGCCCTCACGGAGTCCGCGCTCGCGGCGGCGGACGGTCTGTGGCGTGCCGAGATGCTTCGGAATTACGGGCCTGATGGAGTTCTGTCATACGCCTATGCCCCGGAGGGCCAGGGCGGACTCGGGACGCTGCTCCGGCGAACCTATGAGGCGCGTCGCATCGCAATCGCCCTGTGGCGGCAGGAGCGGCGCCGGGGCTGAGGAGCGGGACGCGGTGCGAGGCGTCCGACAGGGGGCTGCAGCCCGCCCATGCCCGACAGGCTCAACGCCCTGCGTGAACGCCTGAAGGCGCAGCAGCGTGCGCTCCTCCTGTGGCGATGGCCGAGCATGCGGGAGTGCCGACCGGGAGCGCACTTCGCCAGGTCGCTGCGCTGAAGAACGTCATCGCCGCGGTCGAGGCAATCGCCGCCGTCGAGGCAATCGCCGCCGCGGAGGCGCGACAAGTTCGGCGCTCGGTCGAAGCTGCGGACCGTGATGCCCCCGGTTGAGGACCTTCAGACCCGGACGCCAATGGAAGAGCCCGGCGGTATCGAGGCGGCAGCGCCGCGTCCCGTATTGAGCGCTGACCTTCTCGGAGGGCGCCGTCAGTACCCTCTTCATCCTCATGGCGCGATCTGGCCCGCGTGCCGTGATCCCGCTGGATCGCGTGTGCCGAGATCACTTCACGCCGCTCCTGCCGGTGACCTTCGTGCGAAAGGTTTGAGCCGGGGCTTGGCGGTGCCGCTTGTGCGGATGGATGCCGGTCCGAACTGCGCCAAGGGCGTCGGCCTCGTGGATCGCGCGGCCGACCTTGTCCGGCGGATAGAGGCGGCTCGCACGGAATGCCGGCGGCTCTGCGGGCTGCCTGGGGCGACAACGGCGCAGCAACCCGGAAGGTCACTGCGCCGCTGGATCGGGCCGCTGAGGGGGCGATAGCAGCCACGAGGACGCATTACGCTCGGCCCGGCCTCCGTGGGTGCGTCCGAGCACATCCAAAAGGATGTGGCTCGGCAGCGACAGGGATCGGCCATCAATTGTGGACAGCGCGAAGCGCCCTCGATCCGTCAAGGTTCAGGGGCGTACGTGATCTCTCCCCGTCCGATCCAATGTCGCCATGTTCGCCAGCCCTCACGCCTTCGTCCTCTACCATCGCGAGCGCCTTGCCGTGCTCCTCTCCTCAGCCCTCTTCCTGGCAGGCGCGCTGCCGCTGTTCTGGGCCATAGCCTGACCCTTCAGGCTCTACGAAGGGCCCGAGCCTCCAGGCGCTCGGCCTCAGCCCGCCACGCATCGCATTCGGCCTGCAGATCCTGAATTCGGGCATGGAGCTGCCCGGCATCGACGGCTGTCTCCATCAGCATGTCCTGCGCGGTGGCGAGCTGCTCGCGCAGTTCGACGTTCTCGGTCGCGAGGGTCAAAAGGATCGCAGCCACATCATCGCCCATGCATGCACCCGCCTCGCGGCCTCGGGGATGTGGCTGATAGGCCTGGCATGGTTACCGCGTCAGAAAGGACGGCGGCTCAGGACCCGCTCCAGCGATCTCGTCCACAGCAGGATCGCCCCCCATCCGCGGGGAGGGACGCTCTCGTTCCAACGCCGGTCGGCGTGAGCCGGCGATGGTCACGCCTCATCGGAGGACCGCGCTGCCCGGCCAGGGGCTCCAACGAGAAACACCCCAGGAGCGGGAGCTCCCAGGGTGTCGCCGACCTCGCGGCCAGTTTGATCGGGCTGGGGATGCGAAGGTCAGCCGATCGGCTGCTCTTCGGCGGCAGAGGGCGATGAGGAGGACCAACGACCCCTCGCCCGCCGCCGCAACTCCCGGCACAGCCGCCGGGAGCAGCGCGACCGGATCTTAGTAGGAGCCGAACTTGTAGTTCAGGCCGGCGCGGACGACGGCGAACTCGTCGGAACGGCGGCCGATGCCGCTGTAGACGACGGGGAAGTTGTTGGCGGCGTTGATGACGAACGCGCCCTGGTTGCGGGTGTTGCGGTCGAGGTTGACGTACAGGCCTTCGACCTTGAGCGTCACGGCCGAGGAGCGGAAGAAGTTCAGGAAGGAGTCGGTGGGGAGCGCGTACTCGACGCCGCCGCCGACGGCCCAGCCGGTGCGGAAGCTGTCGTTGCCGGCGTAGCCGCCGAAGGAGCGGTCGGCGCTGCCGGAGCCGTAGGCGAAGCCGCCGGTGCCGTACACGAGGGTGCGG
>NZ_FPBW01000083.1:0-1510 GCF_900116795.1 Methylobacterium sp. UNCCL125
TGTCCGCCGTCAGCACCCCTGAGACAGATTGAGGCTCTTCACGAACAGAGGATGGCTGGTTCATCGTAGCCCCCAGGAGCGAAGATGA
This sequence comes from Methylobacterium sp. UNCCL125, assembly GCF_900116795.1. Lineage (NCBI taxonomy): Bacteria > Pseudomonadati > Pseudomonadota > Alphaproteobacteria > Hyphomicrobiales > Methylobacteriaceae > Methylobacterium > Methylobacterium sp. UNCCL125. The sequence goes on from NZ_FPBW01000083.1 coordinate 89, forward strand.
AACAGACATCCGGGCCGGCGCGGAAGCCGGCAGAAGCCGTGATCAAGGACATCCGCCGGGCCACACGTCGGCAGTTCTCGTCCGAGGAGAAGATCCGCATCGTGCTGGAGGGCCTGCGCGGTGAGGACAGCATCGCCGAGCTGTGCCGGCGCGAGGGCATCGCGTCCTCAATGTACTACGGCTGGTCCAAGGAGTTTCTGGAAGCTGGCAAGAAGCGGCTGGCTGGCGACACAGCCCGAGCCGCGACCGCCGATGAGGTCAAGGAACTGCGCCGGGAGGCCGGGGCGCTGAAGGAGGTCGTGGCCGATCTCGTCCTGGAGAACCGCCTGCTCAAAAAAAGTATGACCGGGGCTGGGGGCGACGAGGCATGAGGTACCCGGCCTCTGAGAAGCTGGAGATCATCCGGCTGGTCGAGCAATCCCATCTGCCGGTGTGCGCCACCCTGGAGAAGCTCGGCATCACCCGGGCGACGTTCTACCGCTGGTACGACGCTTTTCAGCGCGGCGGCCCCGAGGCATTGGCGGATCGCCCGTCCCGACCCAGCCGGGTCTGGAACCGGTTGCCCGCCGAGGTTCGCGATCAGATCGTCGCCCTCGCGCTGGAGGCGCCGGAGCTCAGCCCCCGCGAGTTGGCGGTGCGCTTCACTGACGAGCGGCGCTACTTCGTCTCGGAGGCCACCGTCTACCGCCTGCTCAAGGCCCAGGACCTGATCACCAGCCCGGCCTACATCGTCGTCAAAGCCGCCGATGAGTTCCGCGACAAGACCACCGCGCCCAACCAGCTCTGGCAGACGGACTTCACCTACCTGAAGGTGATTGGCTGGGGCTGGTACTATCTCTCGACGGTGCTCGACGACTTCTCGCGCTACATCGTGGCGTGGAAGCTGTGCACGACGATGCAGGTCGGCGACGTCACCGCCACGCTCGACTTGGCGCTGACCGCCGCTGGCCTCGATCAGGTGCAGGTGGTGCATCGGCCACGGCTGCTCACCGACAACGGATCGAGCTACGTCGCGGGTGACTTGGCTGACTGGCTCGGCAGCCGGGGCATGACCCACATCCGCGGTGCGCCCCGCCATCCTCAGACGCAGGGCAAGATCGAGCGCTGGCACCAGACGCTCAAGAACCGCATCCTGCTCGAACATGCCTACCTGCCCGGCGAACTCGAGGCGCGTGTGGCCGCCTTCGTGGAGCACTACAACCATGTTCGGGCTCACGAGAGCCTGGGCAACCTCACCCCTGCCGACGTCTACTTCGGTCGCGGAGAGGCCATCTTGCGTGAACGGGCGCAGATCAAACGCCAGACCCTCATGGACCGCCGCTTGCGCCATCACGCGCAGGCTGCCTAACCTCTCAATCCAGATGGACCAGAGCCTCCGTTCCTGAGCTTCCCGACTCGTCTCAAATCATCTGACGACGGACA
>NZ_FPBW01000031.1:0-68358 GCF_900116795.1 Methylobacterium sp. UNCCL125
GGCTTGGTCACGAGCCCGAAGGGCGCGCCGGTCGAGAGGCCGAGCCACAGGCGGTCGTTCAGCTGGTACGAGGTCGCGCCCGCCGGCACGAGGGCGCCCTGACCGAGCTCGCCCGAGCCGCCCAGCCGCGCGAAGCCCGAATTGGTGCCCGGCGCCGGGCGGATCTCCGAGGACAGGCCGATATAGGTGAAGTTCTGCTCCGCGACGAAGCCCGGGTTCATCGTGATGGTCGCGGGGTTCCAGAACATCGACGACACGCCGCCCGATCCCGAGGCCGCACCCGCAAACGCCAGCCCCTGCGCCTGCGTGCTCTGCTCCCGCAGACCGAACGCCCCAGCCTGAACCTCGGCAATCGTGGCGACAGACGCACAGAGTGACGCCGTTCCGGCGGCCACCAGAAACCGAAATCTCATCACGATCCTCCCCAAGGTTTACCGCGCATCCACTTCCGGTTTCGGGCGGATGTCATGTTTTCTGAGTTTTGTGCCGCCAGAACCATCGGCGACACCGACACTTTGCGCGGCCGCCACTATCACGATACTGCCGGTACGCGCAGGCATTACCCCTTCCCAATAGGTCAGGACGCTGCCGAAAGCGGCAAGAAAATGCAAGCGCGAAGCGGTGCGCTGATGAACTCCGGCGTCCGGCCGGCGCAGGGAAGGCGCTGGTGTGACAAATCGGTTTCACGCCGCGACGCGGAGGCGCTGGATGGCGAGCGGCGGACCGCGTCGAGGACGCCGATGGGCCGCCTTGTACGGCACAGGGCTTCGGGTGCGGCGGCGCGAATACAAAGCTTCGCCGAGTGTCACAGCGGCCCTCGCGACATCGTCTAACCCGCTTGCGACCGGCTGACGCTTTGGGATAGAAGCTAACCTATACGTCAATCCTGGCCCGGCCAATCACGCACGCTCCGCGAGAGAGCGAGGCCGGTGAAGGGAGGGGAAGGTGGGAACCCAGCAGGGCATAAGGAAATGGGCCGGCGAAGCCGACGCTCAGGGTCCGCGCCATCGACGGACGCTTTGCGACGACGCTCCGGAGACGCTTCCGGCGATGGGCGATCGAGATCCGCACGACCCTGCCCAAGACCGGGGTCGGCAGGCTGTCGGAGACGGAGCGCGTGGCGGACGAGCGCCGGCGGGCCGATGCGGGGCCCATCAACATCCGAGTATCGGCACGACGTTGACCGCTCGCGCGCACCGGGAATACGGTGAATTCTCCGAAGAGAAGGTCACCTGTGTCCGATACGCTGTACACCGTGACCCAGCTCGCCAAGGACCTGGGGGTGACGGCGAGAACGGTCCGCTTCTACGAGGACAAGGGTCTCCTGACGCCTCAGCGGGCCGGGAACACGCGGGTCTATACGCATCGCGACCGGGCGCGACTGATCCTGATCCTGCGCGGCAAGCGGCTCGGGTTCTCACTGCGCGAGATCAAGGAATATCTCGACCTCTACGACGCCGATCCGACCCAGCAGGAACAGCTGCGCGCCCTGCTGAAGCGGATCCAGACCCGGATCGGCAGCCTCGTCGATCAGGAGCAAGCCCTCGTCGAGACGCTGGCCGAGCTGCGCGCCATCGAGCAGCAGGCCCAGGACGCCCTCGCGGCTCTGGCCTCATCCGAGGCGCCGGCGAAATCACGCCGCGCCCGCTAGGGCATACCGCGTCGTCAGGGCGACCGGTTCCGCGGGCCGAGGCCGCGCGGCCGGAATCGGCCCGCGCGTCTCACAATCGCCTTCCCCGTTCTCGTGCGTGCTCCCACGCCGGACTTGTGCGCGCCGGGTCAGGGCACGTCCGGGTCGGCGGGCCGCCCGTGTCGCAGATCCTTCGTGATCGTTCCGAGAGGACAGCATGACCAACGCGGTTATCGTGGGCTACGCCCGCTCGCCCTTCACCCTCGCCAAGAAGGGCGCCCTGGCCCGGGTCCGCCCCGACGACCTCGCCGCGCAGGTCGTGCGCCGGCTCGTCGCCGAGGCCGGCATCTCGTCGAACATCATCGAGGACCTGATCGTCGGCTGTGCCTTCCCGGAGGGCGAGCAGGGGTTCAACGTGGCCCGCCTGATCGGCATGCTGGCCGATCTCGATCTCAGCGTCGGCGGCGTCACGGTGAACCGCTTCTGCGGCTCCTCGATGCAGTCGGTGCACATCGCCGCCGGGCAGATCCAGCTCGGCGCCGGCGAGGCCTTCATCTGCGCGGGCGTGGAGAGCATGAGCCGCGTGCCGATGATGGGCTTCAACCCGATGCCCAACCCCGCGCTCCATGCAGCGCACCCTGGTGCCTACATGGGCATGGGCGACACCGCCGAGAACGTGGCGCGCCGCTGGCAGATCAGCCGGGCCGACCAGGAGGCCTTCGCGGTGACGAGCCACCGCAAGGCCGCCGCGGCCCAGGCCGCCGGACGGCTCGCCGCCGAGATCGTCCCGATCGCCACGAAGGCCGGCACGGTCGAGACGGACGGCTGCATCCGGCCGGAGGCCAGCGCCGAGGGGCTCGCCGCCCTCAAGCCCGCCTTCCAGCAGGACGGCAGCGTCACGGCCGGCACCTCGTCGCCGCTGACGGACGGTGCCTCGGCGGTCCTCGTCTGCAGCGAGGCCTATGCCCACCGCCACGGGCTGAGGCCGCTCGCCCGGATCGCCGCGATCGGCGTCTCGGGCTGCGAGCCGGAGATCATGGGCATCGGTCCGGTGGCCGCGTCCCGGAAGGCGCTGGCCCGCGCCGGCATCGCCGTCGACGCGGTGGGCGTCGTCGAGCTGAACGAGGCCTTCGCCAGCCAAGCGCTCGCCTGCATCCGGGAACTCGGCCTGCGCTCGGAGACGGTCAATATCGACGGCGGCGCGATCGCGCTCGGCCATCCGCTCGGTGCGACGGGGGCGCGCATCGTCGGCAAGGCAGCGGCGCTGCTCGACCGCGAGGGCGCCCGCTTCGCGCTGGCGACCCAGTGCATCGGCGGCGGCCAGGGCATCGCCACCCTTCTGGAGCGTGTCTGATGAGCGGGATCCGCAAAGTCGCCGTCATCGGCGCCGGAGTGATGGGCTCCGGCATCGCCGCCCATGTGGCCAATGCCGGAGTGCCGGTCCTGCTCATGGACATCGTGCCGGAGGGCGCAACCGACCGGAACGGTCTTGCGGCGGCTGCCATCGCCCGGATGCTCAAGACCGAGCCGGCGGCGTTCATGACCCCGCGGGCTGCCAAGCGCGTCGAGGCCTGCAACGTCGAGGACCATCTCGGCCGCCTCGCCGAAGTCGACTGGATCATCGAGGTGGTCATCGAGCGCCTCGACGCGAAGCGGGCGCTCTATCGGCGGATCGACGCCGTGCGCCGGCCCGGCACGGCGGTCTCGTCGAACACCTCGACGATCCCGCTCGATGCGCTGGTCGACGGCATGCCCGAATCCTTCCGGCGCGACTTCCTGATCACCCACTTCTTCAACCCGCCGCGCTACATGCGGCTGCTCGAACTGGTGACCGGCCCGCAGACCGATCCGGCCCTCGCCGAGACGGTCGCCGACTTCGCCGACCGCCGGCTCGGCAAGAGCGTCGTGCGCTGCAAGGATCGGCCGGGCTTCATCGCCAACCGCCTGGGCATCACGTGGATCCAGAACGCCATCGCGGCCGCCGACGACCTCGGCGTCCCGGTCGAGGAGGCCGACGCCATCATGGGACGCCCCTTCGGCATCCCGAAGACCGGCGTGTTCGGCCTCGTCGATCTCGTCGGCCTCGACCTGATCCCGCACACCACCGCGAGCCTGCGCGCGGCGTTGCCGCCGGAGGACGCCTTCCACGACTCCTATCGCGAGATGCCGCTCGTCAGCCGGCTGATCGCCGCGGGCTTCACCGGGCGTAAGGGCAAGGGCGGATTTTACCGCCTGAACCGCACGGGCGGGCAGAAGACCAAGGAGGCCATCGATCTCGCGAGCGGCGCCTACCGGCCCACCCGGAAGGCGGACCTGCCGGAGCTGAAGGACGCGAAAGGCCCCCGCGCGGTACTCGACCTGCCCGGCCGGGCGGGCGCCTACGCGTGGCGCGTCATCGGCGCGACCCTGTCGTACGCCGCCGGGCTCGTCGGCGAGGCGAGCGACGACGTCGCGGCGATCGATGAGGCGATGCGCCTCGGCTACAATTGGACATGGGGACCGTTCGAGCTGATCGACCGGATCGGCGGCGCCTACTTGGCCGATCGCCTCGCCCGCGACGGTCGGCCGGTCCCGCCGCTCCTCGCGGGTCTCGACGGCCGCAGCTTCTACCGGGTCGAGAACGGCCGCCGGCAGGTGCTCCAGCCCGGGGGCGGCTACCGCGACATCATCCGACCCGACGGCGTGCTGCGGCTCGCAGACATCAAGCTCGGCCGAGAGCCGCTCCTGACGAACGGCACGGCGGCCCTGTGGGATATCGGCGACGGCGTGGTGTGCTTCGAGTTCACGTCGCAGAGCAACGCCCTGGACGAGCAGGTCATGATCCTGCTCGGCAAGACGATCAAGCTCGTGAAGGACCGCTACAAGGCGCTGGTCGTCTACAACGAGGGCACGAACTTCTCGGTCGGCGCCAATCTCGGGCTGGCCCTGTTCGCCGCCAATATCGCGGCGTGGGGGGAGATCGAGAAGCTGGTCCGTCTCGGCCAGCAGACCTATCGGCAGCTCAAATACGCGCCGTTTCCGGTGGTGAGCGCACCCTCCGGCATGGCGCTCGGCGGCGGCTGCGAGATCCTGCTGCACAGCGATGCCGTCCAGGCCCATGCGGAGAGCTATATCGGCCTCGTGGAGTGCGGCGTCGGCCTCGTGCCGGCCTGGGGCGGCTGCACGGAGATGCTGGGCCGCTGGCAGGCCTCCAGTACGCTGCCGAAGGGGCCGATGCCGGCCGTCGCCAGGGTGTTCGAGACGGTCTCGACCGCAACCGTGGCGAAGTCGGCCGAGGAGGCGCGGGACCTCCTGTTCCTGCGCCCGGACGACGGCATCACCATGAATCGCGACCGGCTTCTCGCCGATGCCAAGGCCAGGGCGCTGTCCCTGGTCGCAGACTATGCGCCGCCGAAGCCCGTGCCTCTGACCCTGCCGGGTTCCGCGGGCGGCCTCGCCCTGCGCATGGCCGCCGAGGGCTTCGCGCGGCGCGGCATCGCCACGAAGCACGATCTCGTGGTGGCGGGCGAACTCGCCTCCGTCCTGTCCGGAGGAGAGGCCGACATCCTCGATACCCTGGATGAGGATGCCATCTTGGAACTCGAGCGCGACAGCTTCATGCGCCTCGTCCGCACCGAGGCAACCCTCGACCGGTTCGAGAGCGTGCTCGAGACCGGCCGGCCGGTGAGGAACTGACGATCATGCAGACCTACAAGGCCCCGCTGCGCGACATGCGCTTCGTGCTCCACGAACTGCACGCCGATCCGGGTTCCGAGCCGCTGCCCGGCCTGGAGGAGATCACGCCCGACGTCGCCGACGCCATCCTCGAGGAGGCGGCGAAGTTCTGCACCGAGCGGCTCCTGCCGCTCAACGCCTCCGGCGACGCGGAGGGCTGCCGCCTGGAGAACGGCGTCGTCCGGACGCCGAAGGGTTTTCCCGAGGCCTACGCGGCGTTCCGCGCGGGCGGTTGGACCGCGATGGGCTCCGACCCCGCCTATGGGGGCCAGGGCCTGCCGGAGACGATCAACAAGCTCGTCGAGGAGATGATCTGCTCGACCAACCTGTCCTTCGGGCTCTATCCGGGCTTGAGCCACGGTGCCTACAAGGCGATCGCCGGTCATGCGTCGGAGGCGCTGAAGGCGGCTTATCTGCCCAAGATCGTCGACGGCACGTGGTCGGGCACCATGTGCCTGACCGAGGCCCATTGCGGCACGGATCTCGGCCTGCTGCGGACCCGCGCGGTGCCGCAGGACGACGGCTGCTACCGGATCACCGGCTCGAAGATCTTCATCTCGGCGGGCGATCACGACCTCACCGAGAACATCGTGCACCTCGTCCTCGCGCGGCTGCCCGATGCCCCCAAGGGCGTGAAGGGCATAAGCCTGTTCCTGGTGCCGAAATTCCTGCCCGCGCCGGACGGGACGCCGGGGGCGCGCAACGGCGTCACCTGCAGCGCCCTCGAGCATAAGATGGGCATCAAGGCCTCGGCCACCTGCCAGCTCTCCTTCGACGACGCCCTCGGCTGGCTCGTCGGCGAGCCGCACAAGGGCATGCGCGCGATGTTCACGATGATGAACAGCGAGCGCCTGTCGGTGGGAATCCAGGGGCTGGGCGCCGGCGAGGCGGCCTACCAGGGCGCCGTCGCCTATGCCCGCGAGCGCCTGCAGGGGCGCGCACTCTCCGGTGCCAAGCGGCCGGACCTGGCCGCAGACCCGATCATCGTACATCCGGACGTGCGGCGCATGCTGATGACGATCCGCGCCTACAACGAGGGCGCCCGGGCGCTCGGCGGCTGGGTCGCCCGGAGCCTCGACGTGATGGAGCGCCATCCCGATCCGGCCGAACGGCGGCGGGCGGAGGATTTCTCGGCCCTGATGACGCCGGTGGTGAAGGCGCTGTTCACCGATCTCGGCTTCGAGGCGGCCAGCATCGGCCTGCAGGTCTACGGCGGCCACGGCTTCATCCGAGACCACGGCATGGAGCAGTATGTCCGCGATGCCCGGATCTCGATGATCTACGAGGGCACCAACGGCGTGCAGGCCCTCGACCTCGTCGGCCGCAAGCTCCCGGCCCATGCCGGCCGGCTGCTGCGCGGCTTCTTCCACCCGGTCCTCGCCTTCCTCGACGCGGCGCTGGAGGACGATGCCCTGGCGCCCCTCGCCCTGCCCGTGTCCAAGGCGTTCGGTGCGCTCCAGCTCGCCACCGCCCACATCGCGCAACGGGGCCTCAAGGATCCGGACGAGGCCGGTGCCGCCGCGACCGATTACCTGCGGCTGTTCGGCCTGGTGGCGCTCGGCTTCATGTGGGTGCGCGCCGCCAAGGTGGCGCAGGCGGCGCTGGCCGACGGAACGCCGGAGCGGGACTTCTATGAGGCCAAGCTCGCCACCGCCCGCTTCTTCATCGAGCGCATCCTGCCCCAGGTGGCCGGCCTGCTGGCGGCGATCAAGTCCGGCAAGGGCGCGATGATGGCCCTCGACGAGGCGATGTTCTGACCGCCCCGGACCTCCGGGGAATCCTCATGCGACTGATGGAGTGGAACGGATGGCGGATCTCGGCTTGCTGGTCGACTCGATCGAGGAACGGTCGGGGGCCTTGAGCGCGCTCGGATATCGGGTGCGGTTCGACCTCACCGATGGCGGCGGCATCCTGCTCGACGCCACCGGCGGCACGGTCGCCGTGTCGATCGCCGAAGAGGGCGAGGCCGATGCCGTGATGCGCTTGAGTTCCGACAATCTGCTCAAGCTCGTGGAGGGCCGGCTCAGCCCGATGATGGCCTTCTCGACCGGCCGCCTGAAGGTGCAGGGCTCGCAGGGCGTGGCGCTGAAGCTCGCCGGTCTGCTCGATCAGTAGCCGTTCCTGCGGGTGCGCCCCCCTCATCCGCACCCGGCCATCGCGGGAGGCGCCACCGGAGGATCCGCGAGACCGTCCGAAGAATGAGCCGTGGCGGTGCAGGTGCCCGCCGTTTGGGTCGCGGTGGCGACATCGAGACCCGCGTGAAGGCCGGCGGCTCCGGGGGCCCATCGCCGACACGACGATGGCCATGCTCCCATTAAGGGGGAGCGCCGCCGAGCCGACCGGCGCCGGTCTGCGACCGCTACGAAACTTTCCGTCCGGCGCCCCCGTAAGGGCGGGTGCTACCCCTGCGTCGGGGTCGGATGGAAGGAAAAACGATGCCCACAGCGAACAGCCACCGCATGAAGGCGCTTGCTCTGGCCCTCGCGCTCGGTCTCGGAGCGAGCAGCGCAGCCTACGCCAAGAACCCGATGGTCGGCGGCGCGCCGATGTACGCCCAGAAGACCATCGTCGAGAACGCGGTCAATTCAAAGGATCACACCACGCTGGTCGCCGCCGTGAAGGCCGCCGGCCTGGTCGACACGCTGAACGGTCCGGGTCCGTTCACGGTGTTCGCCCCCACGAACGCCGCCTTCGCCAAGCTGCCGCCGGGCACGGTGGAGAACCTCGTCCAGCCGCAGAACAAGGCGACGCTGACGAAGATCCTGACCTACCACGTGGTCCCGGGTGTCTACACCGCCAAGGATCTGATGGCGCTCGCCAAGAAGGGCGGCGGACAGGGCACGCTCACCACGGTGGCGGGCGAGCCTCTCGCCGTCGAAGTGCAGGGCAAGAAGGTCTATGTGACCGACGTGAAGGGCAACACCGCTACGGTGACCATTCCGAACGTCATGCAATCGAACGGCGTCATCCACGTCGTCAATGCGGTGCTGATGCCCTGATCCACCCGGACGGTCCGGCGTCGGCGGCCCTGATCCGGCTGCCGACGCCGATTTCTCGCAAACGTTGACCGCTGCGGCTGCCGAGATCGCGTCAGTCCGCGATGAGTTTGCCGGTGTAGACCACCGGACCGGTCGGCTGGCCGGTGGGCGAGCCGCCGGGCGGCTCCACCGAGACCGCGATCACGCCATCCGGAGCGGCCCCCGCCGGCAGCCTCATCTGGCTCACCGCCGTGCCGACAAGGCCGAGCGGCCGCGGCCCCTGGGCACCGACATACCACACTTCCAGGCTTCGATCCGCGGGTGCCTCGGCGCTGACGGGCCTCACCATTGCGACGCCGGTGCGTGTGTCGACGCGCACGATCAGCGCCGGGAGCGTACCCCCGCCCTGCACCACGGCCAGATAGCGGCCATCCGACGGCCTCTGCCAGGTTCCGAGCGTCAGGACCAAAGCGAGGCCAGCCGCCAGCAGCCCGGCCCCGCCCGCGGCAACCCGCCACCGCCGAAGCTGGGAGCGCAGGGCTTCGATTTGATGCAACTCCGCGCGTCCCGCCGCCGGAAGCCTCCGCAAGAGTGCAGCGCGGACATGCAGCGGCGGTGTCTCGACGGGGATCACCATCGCGAGCGGGCCGAGGCGGCGTTCCCAAGCCTGGATCCGTGCCCGTGCGACCGGATCGCGCGCGGCCTCGCCCTCCATGGCCGCACGCTCCTGCGCGTCGAGCGTTCCGAGGACGTACTCGGCCGCACGCAGATCGGGATCGTCGGGGTCTGGCGCCCTCGTACCGCTCACGACACCGTCTCCAGGCAGGTCTTCAAGGCGGCGAGCGCCCGGTGGAGCCAGGTCTTGATCGTGTTCACGGGACGATCGAACCGTGCGGCCAGTTCCTCACGCGAGCGCCCCTCACAATAGGCCAGCACGACGCAATCCCGGTGCGACGGTTCGAGTCGGCCGAGACATGCCACGAGGGCATTGCGGTCTTGAAACGCGCCCGCCTCGTCGTGCGGATCGATCAGCAGGTCCACCCAATCCTCGCCGCTGTCCAATTCCGGCCCCTGCACCTCCGCCTTCCGGCGTACGCTATCGATGGCGCGGTTCCGTGCGATGGTAATAAGCCAGGGCAGCGGCGGCCCGGCTTCCGGCCGATAGCTGCCCGCTGCCTGCCAGATCCGCATGTAGACGTCCTGGAGTACGTCCTCGGCCAAGCCGCGGTCGCGTTGGATACGCAGGATCAGCCCGTAAAGTTTCGGGCTTGAGACATCGTAGAGTTCAGCGAGCCGGTCCGCCTCACCTCGAGCGATTCCTGCAAGCAGCCGGCGCAGCGTGGCGTCGTCGGCCAACATGGGCCCCCGCATAGTTCGAGGCGCCTGCCATCGGACGCCCTCCCGGATGATGCTCTTAGACCAAGCCTCGGGACTCTGACGATCCCCCTCGCATGCGGCCGGAGGGGGCGCCACAGACGGACGATCCGGCCGCCGGTCCAAGTCACAGGGCGTCGGCGTGCTTGTTCGCCCGCTGCCGGCGTGGCCACCCAGGGGCGGAGAGATATCGATCTTCGCTGAAGGCCGGTTCGCGGCGCAAATTCGCGCAAGCCTCGAATCGTCCCAAGACGCGGCGCGTGACACTGAGCCATGGCCCTCCCGGCATCGCCCGTGCGTCAATCCATATTTCGCGTTGTCTGAAGCACTGATCCATATAAAATCGAGATTGACCGGTTCGACTCATCAACGATCAGAGCCGCGCCTCCCCTCAGGTCGCTTCATGGCTATCGATATCGACAGCGGCGTCACCGCTGTGCCTCACCCCGCCGGCCCGCCCATTATCGGGGACGGCGCACCGAACTTCCGGGCCCGCACCACGATGGGCCCGCGCACGCTGTCGTCCTATCGGGGCCGCTGGCTGGTGTTCTTCTCGCATCCCGCGGACTTCACGCCGGTCTGCACCAGCGAGTTCGTGGCTTTCGCCCGGGCCCACGAGGCGTTCCAGGCCCTGGATTGCGACCTCCTCGCCCTCTCCGTCGACAGCCTGTCGTCGCACCTGGCGTGGCAACAGAGCATCGAGCAGCGTTTCGGTGTGCGGATGCCGTTCCCGATCGTCGAGGATCCGGCCATGGGCATCGCCCGTGCCTATGGCATGCTGCCGGCGGGAGCGGCGTCGAGCGCCACGGTACGCACCACGTTCGTCATCGATCCGGAGGGGATCGTGCGCGCCCTCGTGACCTACCCGCTGACGGTAGGGCGCAGCGTCGCCGAGATCCTGCGGCTTGTGAGGGCGCTTCAGGCCTCCGACGCGGCCGACGTCTCGACGCCCGAGGGATGGCAACCGGGCGAGCCGGTGCTGGCGAATCCACCGATGACGAGCGAAGAGATCGGCGGCTGCGGGACCGACTGGTATTACAGGTTGGAAAGCGTCTGATGGCACCCGGCACGGACGAGACCAAGGCGAGCGCGGCCGCCGAGTTGCTCAAGCTCGTCGCAAACCCCAACCGGCTGCGCATCCTCTACCTGCTGACGGACGGCGAGCGCTCGGTTTCGGAGATCGAGCAGCGCCTCGGCATCCGTCAGCCGACCCTGTCGCAGCAGCTCGGCGAATTGCGCAACGCCGGGACCGTCACCACACGGCGCGCGCACAAGGTCGTATTCTACAGCCTGACGGAGGCCCGCACGCGTGCGCTCCTCGATGCAATCGAGGATATCTTGATCGTCAACCGGCCGCAGCGGCGCCTGGCGGCGCGCGGCCCCGACGCGCGAGAACGGGCCCTCGGGCAGGCCGCGATGTTCGGCCAGATCGGAGACGCGCCATGAATGCCTTTCTCGCCCCCCTCGCCGGTGGTGCCCTGATCGGCGCCTCGGCGGCCCTGCTGCTCCTCGCCAATGGCCGCATCGCGGGGATCAGCGGCATCGTCGGCGGATTGCTCGGCCCGGCCTCTCGGGATTGGGCTTGGCGGGTGGCCTTTCTCGTGGGGCTCTTCGCCGGCCCTGCCCTGTTCAGAGCGACGGCGGGCCATTGGCCGCAAATCCGCATCGATGCCTCCTGGCCGATGCTCGTCGGGGCCGGGCTTCTGGTCGGGTTCGGGACGCGTCTGGGGTCGGGGTGCACCAGCGGCCACGGGGTCTGCGGCCTCGCGCGGCTCTCGCCGCGTTCCCTCGCAGCGGTCGCGACGTTCATGGCCGCCGCGATCATCACCGTCTTCCTCGTTCGGCACGGCCTGGTCCGATGAACACCCCGCGCCTCCTCGCAGCCTTCGCGAGCGGCCTGCTCTTCGGAGCGGGGCTCGCCCTTTCGGGCATGATGGACCCCGCACGCGTGCTGGGCTTCCTCGATGTCGCGGGGGCCTGGGATCCCAGCCTCGCCTTCGTCCTGGCCGGGGCCGTCGGCGTCTCGGCCCTCGGCTACGCGGTCAAGGCCCGGATGCCCCGGCCTGCCCTCGCGGACCGGTTCGAGATACCGGCGAACCGGAGCGTCGATGCCCGCCTGCTCGGGGGCGCCGTCCTGTTCGGAATCGGCTGGGGACTCGCCGGCTTCTGCCCCGGCCCGGCCCTGGCCGGTCTAACACTCGGCCTGCCGGAGGTCGCGCTGTTCGTTGCGGCCATGCTCGCGGGGATGCTGCTCTTTCGGTTCACCGCCCCGCGCTCGACGGGACCGATCACGGTGAGCCGCTGAGGGCGGAGGCGCCAGCCCGTAGGCGGGCACCGGCCTCCCCGATCAGGCGGTCCGTTCGGCTCGCTGCGGTTTCGCCATCCACTCTCGGCCCTTCAGCATAGCCTTCCAGTACAGCGGGGGCAGCATCCGTTCCTTGAGCAGCCACGCCACGCGGCTCGGCTTCGTGCCGTCGATCAGCCAAGCCGGGAAGCTCGGCATCAGCGTTCCGCCATATCCGAATTCCGCGAGCAGAATCTTACCGCGCTCAACCGTCAGGGGGCACGACCCGTAGCCGTCGTAGGCGACCTCGGCCCCGCGCAGATGCCCCATCTCGACGAGGAGATTGTGGGCTACGACCGGGGCCTGTTTGCGCGCGGCGGCGGCCGTCTTGGCATTGGAAGCGCCGATCGCATCGCCCAAGGCGTAGATCGCGGGAAAGCGCGCGTGGCGCAGGCTCGCGGGATCAACGGCGATCCAGCCGGCCGCGTCGGCGAGCGGGGACGCACGAATGAAATCGGGCGCCTGTTGCGGCGGCACGACGTGGATCATGTCGAAATCGGTCTCGATCGTCTCGCAGATGCCGATCTCGGTCTGGCGGGAGAACCACGCGCGCTTGGCGGGGCCGTCGATCCGCGTCAGCGTATGGCGAAAGTTCAGGCGCGCATCGTAACGATTCACATAAGTCATCAATGCGGGGACATAATCCTCGACGCCGAACAGCGCCGGACTGACCGTGTAGAATTCGACGTCGATATCTTTGAGCCGGCCCTGGCGTAGCCAGTGATCGGCCGAGAGATACATCGCCTTCTGCGGGGCGCCGGCGCATTTGATCGGCATGGGCGGCTGCGTGAACAGGGCGCGGCCGGCGCGCAGGGTCTGTACGAGTTCCCAGGTGTAGGGCGCCAGATCGTAGCGGTAATTGGAGGTGACGCCGTTCCGCCCGAGGGTTTCGGTCAACCCCGCGACACCGGCCCAATCGAGCGTCAGACCGGGCGCGACGACGAGTCGATCGTAGCGCACAGTTTGGTGCCCCTCCAGGATCACGGTGTTCCGATCCGGCTCGAAGGCAGCCACAGCGTCCTTGATCCAGCATACGCCTGTGGGAATCAGCGAGGCCATGGTCCTGGCTGTGACGGCGGGCGAAAAGATTCCGCCGCCGACCATGGTCCAGCCTGGCTGGTAATAGTGCACATCGGCGGGCTCGATCAGCGCGATGTCGAGATCGGGCTTGCGCGCCTTGAGACTGGCCGCCACGGCGATGCCGCCGGCCCCACCGCCGATGACGACCACGCTGTGGAACAGATCGGCCGATGCCTTCCGGATTCGGCCGCCCGCGGCGATGCGCCCGACAACGCCGGACAAGTCGTAGCCGGCTGCCTTCGCCGTTGACAGGATCTCCGGCAGAGGACGGCCGCGGGCCGCCTCGTCGAACGACCACAGCGTCGCCGAACGCATTCCCGTGCGGCAATAGGCGAGGAGAGGCTTGGGCAACGCCGCGCGCGCGACGCCGAATGCCGCCGCGTTCTCGTCGGAGACCTCGCCGGACACGACGGGCAGATCGTGGGCCTCGAGCCCCGCGGCGTGAGCAGCGGCCTCGATCTCCGCGAAATTCGGCTGATCCACGCCCTCTCCGTCCGGGCGATTGCAGATTACGGCCCGGAAGCCGGCCTGCGCGATATGCACGAGATCGGCAGGAAAGATCTGCCCCGCGACCGACAGATCCGGCGTCAGGCGCTTTGATTCCATCGTCGCATCCATCATTCTATATTATACTTATACGATAGGCTGAATCGATAAGATCACATATTGACAGCAGCGGCAACAGATCGTCATATGCGCGGAGAGACTAGGGCTCGGGCCTATCGATATATTCTTATGTTAAATGAACGACGGCTCAGGGCGTGTCCTGCCCTGCCGCCCGCCAGATGTCGGTCTAGCGGAAGATCGGAGAGACACTGCCGATGAGCGCCCTTCCTGCTGTTCTTTCCGGCGCAGGGGTCGGATTTACGCTCGGGCTGATCGGCGGCGGCGGCTCGATCCTGGCAACGCCGCTGCTGCTTTACGTGGTGGGCATTGCCCAACCGCACCTCGCCATCGGGACAGGAGCGCTCGCGGTCGCAGCCAACGCGTTCCTGACGCTCATCGGGCACACCAGGGCCGGCAACGTGCGCTGGCGCTGCGCCCTTGTCTTCGCCCTCGTCGGTATCCTGGGCGCCCTCGTCGGGTCATCCCTGGGCAAGGTCGTGGACGGACAGCGCCTGCTGTTCCTCTTTGCGCTTCTGATGGTGATCGTCGGCATCCACATGCTGCGGGGCCGGACACGACAGGGGGGCTCGGCCGAGCCGGTCGGCTGCGGCCCGACACCGAGCGGAAGAGTGGTGGCCGTCGCCTTTGCGGTCGGCATGCTATCGGGATTCTTCGGGATCGGAGGCGGGTTTCTGATCGTGCCGGGCCTCGTCTTCGCGACCGGCATGCCCCTCATCACAGCGGTCGGCACCTCGCTGCTCGCGGTCGGCGCCTTCGGCCTCGCGACCGCGCTGAATTACGCCCTGTCGGGCCTGGTCGATTGGGCGGTCGCGGGCGAGTTCATAGCCGGTGGCCTTGCCGGCGGCGTCCTCGGCATGCGCCTTGCCAACCGACTCGCCGGCTACAAGGGCGCGCTGAATACAGTCTTTGCCACCGTGATCTTCGGCGTCGCCGGTTTCATGCTCTACCGCAATGGCAGTGCCTTGGCCGCAGCTCCGTGAGCGTTGCGGGCGCGGGACTTGCGCGGGGCCGGGCTGGCGGGCGCCAGCCCGGCCGCCACGTCCGCTGAGATCCGCATCTGCCGCAGCCAGATCCGCCACGCGTCAATCCCGGAACGCCCGACGCCGACAGGAGAGATCACATGACCGAACCCGTCATCCGCGCCTTCTTCGATGAGCCCACCAATACGGTGAGCTACATCGTGGCCGATCCCGAGACCAAACAGGCCGCCTTCATCGATCCCGTGCTCGACTACGACCACAATGGCGGCAGCGTCGACACGCGCTCCGTCACGGCGATGCTGAAGGCGGCCGAGGAGGCGGGCTTCTCGGTGGTCTGGACGCTGGAGACCCACGCCCATGCCGATCATCTGTCCGGCTCTCCCTTTGTGAAGGCGAAGACCGGCGCGCGGATCGGCATCGGCGAGCACATCAAGGACGTGCAGAAAATCTTCCGTCCGGTCTTCAATGCCACGGACCTGAAAACCGATGGCAGCGATTTCGATTGCCTCTTTGCCGACGGGGAAACCTTCCACATCGGCAATCTCGCCGTCGATGTTCTCTACACGCCCGGCCACACGCCGGCCGATATCTGCTATCGCATCGGCAGCCATATCTTCGTCGGCGACACGCTGTTCATGCCCGATTTCGGCACCGCGCGTGCGGATTTCCCCGGCGGCGACGTACACGCCCTCTACCGCTCGATCCGCAAGCTCCTCGCGCTGCCACCGGAGACGGTCTTGCATCTGTGCCACGACTACAAGGCACCCGGGCGCGACGTGTACGCCTGGGAGACCACGGTGGGCGAGCAGCGCGCACGCAATGTCCACGTGAAGGAGGGCGTGACCGAGGCGGAGTTCACCGCGATGCGAACCGCCCGCGACGCCACGCTTGCGGCGCCGCGCCTGCTGCTGCCGTCGATCCAAGTGAACATCCGCGCCGGCAAGTTCCCCCCGGCGGAGGCGAACGGCGTCCGCTACCTGACCATCCCGGTCAAGCTGAAGGGCGGGGCCGAGGCCGGGCTGTAACGGCACGCCGGGCTCGTGAGCCCGGACGGCCAACGGCCTCCGATGTCGCGATCCACGGAGCCGGCCGGAGCGGCCGCCGATCGGAGCTTCACGGAGAAACCCGGGTGACGGCGCGGTCGGCATTCACGCGTTGGGCCCAGCCTTTGGCGCTGGCCTCGCCCTTGAGGTCGATCAGTTTGGCGCCGCTGACATCGACGTTCTTGAAGTCCGCGCCGGCGACCGTGGCACCGGTCAGGTTCGCACCGGACAGGTCCGAGCCCATCAGCACCACGTCGGTCAGGTCGGCATCCTTGAGGTCGGCATATTCCAGGCGCGACCGGCCCAGGTCGGCCCCTTTGAGATTCGCCCCCGAGAGGTTCACCGAAGTGAACACCGCCCGCATCAGGCCCATGGACTGGTTCCTGATGTCGGCACCGCCTTTGAGGTCAACCAGCGTCGCACCGCTCATATTGGCGCCTTTGAAGTCGCCGATCGGCGTGGATCGGCTGAGATCGGCGCCGCTCAGGTTGGCATCCCGGGCGGTGATGCCGAACATCCTCGCGTCGGCGAGTTTCGCGCCGAAGAGATCGGCTTTCAGGAACCACGCCTGTTCGAGGTTCGCCCCGCTGAGATCCGCCCCGCGGAGATTGGTGCCGTTCAGGCGCGCCGTCCGCAGGTTGGCGCCCCGGAGGTCCAGCCCGGACAGGTCGAGGCCCGACAACGCCTTGTCGTGCAGGTCGAGGGGCTTGCCGTCCGAGGCCCTGATCATCGCCTCGATGTCGGCGCGGCCCATCTCGGCCTTCGTCATCGCGGGGGAGGCCATGTCGGCTCCGAGCAGCAGATCCTGTTCGGCCGCGGCAGGGCCGGCGGCAAGGGCAGCGATCATGAAGCTGAAGGCGAGACGGCGCATCGGTTCACTCCCGGCAGACGCCACGCAACGCTGGCGTCCATATCGTGTTCAGTGTGCCGCAATGCTATCCCGAGCCGCCGCGCCCGGTCGGTGACCCCGGTCACACAAGTCCGACGTGGCGGGAGAAACACGCACCACGTGCCGGACGATCAGCCCGTCGTCACGGCCGGAGAACGACGCCAGCCATGACGGACGCGCAGAAGCTCGAGCGCTGGATCGCGCGCTTTCCTCCGATTCAGGCGCTCAGTTCCGCGCATCTTCAGATCGCGCGGGGCACCGTGCAATTCCCGGTGCTCGAGGCCGGCGCGACGGCCTACGAACTCCATGGCGAGTGCGCCCACTACCTGATGTGTCTCGAAGGACGGACGCGTATCTTTCGCATGTCGGAGAGCGGGCGTGAGGTTCTGATCTACAAGGTCGGGCCGGGCGGCACCTGTGCGCTGACAACGCAGTGCCTCCTGTCCGGCGGCACTTTCCCGGCCCAGAGCGTGGCCGAGGAGAGAACCGAACTCGCAGCCCTTCCGGTTGGCACATTCCAACACCTGATGGGTGAAAGCGCAGCCTTCCGCAGCTTTGTTCTCGGCGACTACACCCGGCTGATGACCGGCCTGTTCACGCTGATCGACGAGGTCGCGTTCTCGCCGCTCAAACAGCGGCTGGCCCAGCGGCTTCTGTCCGAAGCCGGTCCGCAGGGCGTGGCCGCGGTAACCCACCAGAAGCTCGCGGACGACATCGGCAGCGTGCGCGAGGTGGTGAGCCGCATCCTGGCCCAATGGGCCGAGGCCGGTCTGATCGCGTTGCGACGGGGTGCCGTCGAGATCGTCGACCGAACCAGCTTGGCAGCGGCCGGCCGGCGGTGACCTGCCGGGCCATTCGGATCAGCCTGGCAGTCGGGCCCTGCGGGACGGACCGGCCGCTTCCAGTCCCATCCGATGACTTCCTCGCGCTGGCCCGGCACGGGATGTGACCGTCACGTGCCAACGCGTGGCGGGGCCTCGTATCGGCCAGTGCGATCATTGGCGCAGGTTGAACGTCGCACGCGCCTTGATCGCGACGGGCGGGACCGAGAAAAGGTGGATTGAAGACTTTATAATCGTCGCGACAGCTTGGCCCTGCTCGCATGTCTGCAAGCCCTGGGCGCGCACCGCCTCGTGGAACCGGATAAACACCTCTTGAGTATGCTCGTCCGTCCTGATAATATTTTAATGAAATCGCTTCGAACGGTGAAGCGTAAGGAAAAAATACTTTTGGAGGCGGATATGATTGTATTCGCTGGTATTTTTTCAGCCATGGCAGGCTTCGGCCTACTGCTGGGCCTCGGCGCGATCGAGTATCCTGTGGCGCCCCATATCAGCAGCTATGGCTGGGCCCTCTTCGTGAATGCAGCGGCGATATGTGGTTTGCTGCTGTTCAATCTCTATCATCGTCACAGTCAGCGCTTGCACTGATCCTGTGAGAGACACCCGAATTCGGGTCGCCGGACGAAGCTTGACCTTTGTCTCGCGACGGGCGGGCGTCACAATGCGATCGAACCGGCGCGCCGATCCGGGATCGCTATCGGCCACCCTTGGCCCAGGGCGGAGAGCGGCTTCCCGTCTCGAAGACCGGGCATCCGGCAAGGTCGGGCGGCCGAACGATCCCGTCGGTCGGGCCCCTGTTCCGGCTCGCGCCCTCGTCGCGCTGGAAATGGCTTGGTGGCCCCATCCCCGGGAGTTTCGACGGCGCGCCGCCCGACTTGACCCGTCAGGGAAGTTCCAGGCGCCGCGGATCTAGGCAGGTCCCTCCTTTCACCGACGGAGGACCTGTACGACCTGACGCGAATCCAGGTCGACGATGACCGCGCGATCATCGGGAGAGATGTAATAGCCGTAGTAGCCGACCGGGTTCAGGCCGGGCATCGCGACGTTCTGGAACGATCCGAGTTCCAGCCATCCCGGAATTTGACTGCCCCGGCCGACGCGCACACCGCTCGGATCGCTATAGCGCGGTCCCGTGTCGAAAAGCGTTTGGATCGTGCCGGGTTCGTTGCCGAACATGAGGACACCTTGCTGGGCCAGACGCGGATTGACCCTGACGATGAGCGGTTGGGCAGATGCCGGAAAGCAGGCGAAGCAGCTTACGGCCGCAAGCATGGCCCCGGACAAGGCCGACAGCGCAGGTGACCGACGAGCAATCATGACGCCCTCCGAAGCCTTGCAGCAAATGCCACGATCAGTACGAATGTTTACATAGAGAAAAGCCGAATTTGATGCTTGATGATTTGGGACAATCTTGATGTTTTGGTGTCGGCGCTCCCCAGGTAGCGCCCGGATGTTGCGGGGGCAAGACCGGTCCGCGGCGCCGTTCCGACAGGTTCAACGCACCCGTCAGACCCCGGCAACGCCTTGCCGAGCGGCGCTGCCGAACGCCGGGATGGCGCGGTCGAACCACATCGGCCGGCATACGATCGCGATCGGAGCCGGAAAGCAGACACGCCATGAATCGGGTGCTCCCTCGAATTCACGACGTCTCACCCGATCAAGCCGCCCACGCGAATGTCTGCAATCCTGAACAGGCTCGCGCTGCGTCAAATCCAACATGGGGCTTAGCCAATACCGCGGAGCGGCCAGACAGGAACCCTGTCGAAAATTGTCCGGCGGCTGTCGCATCCAGCCGCGCGTCCGTTCCGCGTCAGGCATAGATCGAGACGCGAGCCATCGGACGGGCTTCACCGTGAAACACCTTGAAAGGACGACACATCGCCCGAAGGCGCCGACAATAGCCTGACGCTCGGTCGCTGGATCGAACCATGATCACTTCACACCCTCGCATTTCGGAAGGCGATGCCGACGGATCAAATCATCCGAAATCCAACCGCCGCAATCGAATGAAAGGCATCGGAACAAGAATTTTAGCAGAACTAAAGAGTTTTATCGGTATATTTGTTTATTTATGGGTCATATTTGGCATTCTGATCCTGCACGAGCATGCCGTCCTGTCGCGTCACGGCATCGTCTATAGATTTTATGGGCTGGCCTTCCTCAATGCGTGGATCTTGGCGAAGATCATGCTGATTGCCGAGCATTTCGACACCCGGACAGCCGTTCGGAGCGGTCCACTGCTCTATCCGATCCTGACCCGGTCCGGCCTCTTCGCGTTGCTGATGGTCTGTTTCTACGCGCTTGAGGATATGGCAATCGGGCTCTGGCGGGGAAAGACGCTGGTCGATAGCGTGCCGATGATCGGCGGCGGGGGCGTCCTCGGCTGGGCGTCCGTCGTCCTGATCATGACCGTCGCCCTGATCCCATATTTCACGTTTCGAGAGCTTGGCCGCGTGCTCGGCCCTGGGCGGTTGCAGGCGCTCTTGTTTCGCGACGGGAGTCACCCGGACCTGCCGGATCAGGACAAGGCCGGACGGGGCTAAAGCGCCGGATGTCGCAGCAGCCGTCACGCGGCCAGCGCGCACGACCACGCTCACCCTGGCACGGGGCGTTTCATGCGGGAGCGTCGGTCACGGACCGAAACGCGCTGGGGGAGGCCGCAGCTTCGGCTCGGACGCGTCCTGCTCGATCAAGCGATCCCGCGGAAAGCTGCCAGAATACCACCCCGCAGCCGTGAGACGGTGCGGCAAGGCTTTGCGATGGTCCGCGTCCCCCTTCTCGTGCTGGTTGCCCTGCTGATCACCGGTCCCGGCCCCTCGGCGCGTGGCGAGGGAGAGCCCCCTGCCGCGCTGGCGGTCGGAACGGTGACGGCGCAGCGCAAGGCCTTGGACAGGGCGCTGGACTTCGTCGGCCGGGTCGAGGCGGTGGGGCGCGTCGAGGTGCGCGCCCGCGTGACCGGCTATCTCGAGGCGGTCCTGTTCAAGGAGGGCGATCCGGTGAAGGCAGGGGCCCCTCTGTACCGGATCGAGCGCGATCTGTTCGTAGCCGCCGTCAGGCAAGCCGAAGGCGCCCTGGAGCGCGGCAGGGCGGCGCAGGCTCTGGCCGCCATCCAACTGCAGAGGGCACAGGAGCTGCTCGACCGGAATTCGGGGACCGTCGTTGCCCGCGATCAAGCACGGGCCGCCCTCGATCAGGCGAAGGGCGCCGTGACGGGCGACGAGGCCAATCTCCAGACCGCCCGCATCAACCTCGGCTACACCGATATCACCGCCCCCATCGCCGGCCAGATCGGCCGAACGAGCGTGACGAAGGGCAACGTCGTCGGGCCCGACAGCGGCGTGCTGACCACGATCGTCAGCCAGGACCCGATCTACGTCACCTTCCCGGTGAGCCAGCGCGAGTTCCTGCGCTACCAGCAGGGCGCGAAAAGCCCCGACCGCAGCAAGGTCGGCATCCGGATCCGATTTCAGGACGGATCGGAATACGGTCAGGTGGGACGGGTCGATTTCGTCAACATCAGCGTCGACCGCACGACCGACACGGTCCTGGTGCGCGCCGTCATGCCGAACCCGGCGGGCGTGCTGCGCGACGGGCAGCTGGTCCAGGTCGCCCTTCAGATTGGGGAGCCCGAGCAGAAGATCGTCGTCCCGCAAGCGGCGCTCATCGCCGACCAGGGCGGGGTCTACGTCTTCGTCGTCGAGGATGGGCGGGCCGTGACCCGGCGCGTCAAACTCGGTTCCGCCGGTACCGGCCCGGATGCCGTCATCGACGAGGGCCTGTCGGCCGGGGAGCTCGTCATCGTCGACGGCCTGCAGCGGGTGCGGCCCGGAATCACCGTGCAGGCGAACCCGATCGCCCAGTCGGCCGGCAGGATCTGACGCCATGGTCTCGGCGATCTTCGTCGACCGGCCGCGCCTCTCGGTGGTGATCGCGATCGTCACGTCGATCGCCGGAGCGCTGGCGCTGTTCACCATCCCGGTGGCGCAATACCCCGACATCGTGCCACCCCAGGTCTCGGTGACGACGACCTATCCCGGCGCCTCCGCCGAGGTGGTGGAATCGACCGTCGCACAGCCCATCGAGTCTCAGGTCGTGGGCGTCGACAAGATGATCTACATGAAGAGCGTCAGCGGCAACGACGGCAGCTACACGCTCACCGGGTCCTTCGAACTCGGCACCGATCCGGACATCAACGCCGTCAACGTCAACAACCGGGTTCAGATCGCCTTGGCCAAGTTGCCCGAGGACGTCCGCAAGCAGGGCGTCACGGTCAAGAAGAAATCTTCCGCGCTGCTGGGCGTGCTGGCGGTCTACTCGCCCAAGGGCATGCAGGACCCGCTCTTCATCTCGAATTACGTGACGATCAACCTGCTCGACCGCATCAAGAGCACGCCCGGCGTCGGCGACGCGACCCTGTGGGGGCCGCAGGATTACGCGATGCGGGCCTGGGTGCGGACCGACCAGCTCACCGGTCTCAACCTGACCACGGGCGATGTCATCGCAGCGATCCGCACGCAGAACGTGCAGGCTCCCGTGGGCCGGATCGGCGCACGCCCGATTTCGGACGAGCAGCAGCTCCAGCTCAGCATCCAGACGCAGGGGCGCCTGAACTCCGCGGAGCAGTTCCGCAACGTCATCCTGCGCACGAATCCGGACGGGTCCGTGCTGCGGCTCGGGGACGTCGCCCGCATCGAGCTCGGCGCCGCCAATCTCGACCGCGAGACACGGCTGAACGGGAGCCCCGCCACGGTGGTGGCGATCTACCAG
This sequence comes from Methylobacterium sp. UNCCL125, assembly GCF_900116795.1. Lineage (NCBI taxonomy): Bacteria > Pseudomonadati > Pseudomonadota > Alphaproteobacteria > Hyphomicrobiales > Methylobacteriaceae > Methylobacterium > Methylobacterium sp. UNCCL125. Next base: position 22,269 of record NZ_FPBW01000031.1, read on the forward strand.
TCCCCCGGCGCGAACGCCCTCGCGACCCTGAAGGAAGTCCAGGCCCGGGTCGGCGCGCTGGCCAAGTCCTTCCCCGAGGGGCTCGCCTGGAAGGTCACCTACGACCCGACCACCTTCATCACCGAGACGGTGCGCGAGGTCCGCAAGACCCTGATCGAAGCCTTCGTGCTCGTCGTCGTGGTGGTGTTCCTGTTCCTCGGCAGCCTGCGCGCGACGCTCATCCCGACGCTCGCCGTGCCGGTGAGCCTGATCGGGACCTTCATCGCCCTGAAGGCGGTGGGCTACTCGGCGAACTCCGTCTCGCTCCTCGCCCTGGTGCTGGCCATCGGCATCGTCGTCGACGACGCCATCGTGGTCGTCGAGAACGTCGAGCGCGTGATGGAGGAGCATCCCGATCTCTCCCCGCGGGAGGCCACCAAGCGGGCGATGGCCGAGATCACGGCGCCGATCATCGCCATCACCCTGGTGCTGCTCTCGGTCTTCGTGCCGGTCGCCTTCGTCCCCGGCATCTCCGGCGAGCTCTTCCGACAATTCGCGGTCGCCGTCGCGGTCGCGATGCTGATCTCGGCCGTCAACGCGCTGACCCTGTCGCCGGCTTTGTGCGGCGTGCTTCTGCGGCCGCATCAGGGTCCCCGCCGCGGGATCATGGGCGTCGTCATGCGGGCGATCGACCGGGTGCGCGACGGCTACGGTGCCGTGGTGGCGCGGATCGTGCGCTTCTCGGTGATCGGGCTCGTACTCGCCGGCGCGGCCGCCTACGGCGCGCTGCAGCTGGCCAAGATGACGCCCACCGGCTTTCTGCCCGAGGACGATCAAGGCGCCTTCTTCGTCGTGGTGCAGCTGCCCGAGGGCGCCGCGGTGGGACGCACCGCCGAGGTGGTGGCGCATGCCGAGGCGATCCTGCGGCAGGAGCACGTGGTCGCCGACACGACATCGGTGATCGGCCTCAACTTCATCGACAACTATTCGCAGGGCAACGCGGCCTTCCTGGTCGTGACCCTCAAGCCGTTCGAGGAACGCACCGGAGCCGCGGACGGGGCGGCGGCCGTGATCGCCCGGCTCGGCCGTCAGTTCCGAGACATCCCGGGCGGGACCGTGGTGCCCCTGGCGCCGCCTCCCGTCATCGGCCTCGGCACCGGCGGCGGCTTCGCCTACGTCCTGGAGGACCTGCGCGGCGGCGATCCGAAGGACCTCGCCCAGGTCGTGCGCGGGCTGATCGTGGCGGCGAACGACGAGCCGAAGCTCAACCGCGTCTTCAGCACGTTCTCGGCCACGAACCCCTCGGTGTTTCTCGACATCGACCGCAACAAGGTCCAGATCCTCGGGGTGCCGCTGGAGAACGTGTTCCAGGCGCTGCAGGCCTCGCTGGGCGGCTATTACGTCAATGACATCAACCTGTTCGGCCGCACGTGGCAGGTGCAGGTCCAGGCCGAGGCCGCCGATCGCACGCGGATCGACGACATCTACCGCATCAACGTGCGCAACAAGGACGGCGAGATGGTGCCGCTGCGCTCCCTCGCGGAAGCGCGGATCGTGGTCGGACCACCGGCGCTGATCCGCTACAACAACCTGCGGGCGGTCACCGTGCAGGGCTCTCCGGCGCCGGGCATCTCGTCGGGCCAGGCGCTCGCCGCCATGGAGGCGGTCGCGGGCCGCACCTTGCCGGCGGGGTTCGCGGGCGAGTGGACCGACACGGCGTTCCAGGAGAAGCGGGCCGAGGGCAAGACCGCGATCATCCTCGGCTTCGCCGTCCTGTTCGCATTCCTGTTCCTGGTCGGCCTCTACGAGAGCTGGACGATCCCCGTCCCGGTGCTGCTGTCGGTCACCGTCGGGATCCTGGGCGCCTACGCGGCGATGGTGTGGGGCGGGCTCATCCTCGACCTCTACGCGCAGATCGGCATGGTGGTGCTGATCGGACTCGCAGCCAAGAACGGCATCCTGATCGTCGAGTTCGCCAAGGAGCAGCGCGATCGGGGCGTGCCGCTCCACGAGGCGGCGACCGAGGGCGCGCGCCTGCGTTTCCGGCCCGTGATGATGACCTCCTTCGCCTTCATCCTCGGCCTGTTTCCGCTGGTCATCGCCGCCGGCGCCTCGCAACTCGCGCGGCGCAACGTGGGGACGCCCGTGTTCGGCGGAATGATCGCCGCGTCCTTCATCGGGATCTTCGTGATCCCGCCCCTCTACGTGCTGTTCCAGAGCCTGCGTGAGCGGGCCTGGGGCCTTCTGGGCGGGAACGGGACGCGGCACGACGCGGCGGCGGAGCCGGCCGGAACGCAGGAGCACATGCCGGCCGAGTGACCGTGCGCGGTCGAGCCGGGCAGGATGAGGAGGCTGGGCGGTGACGGACGATGCGACGCGGGCACAGGAGCCCGAGACCGACGACGAAGCCACCGACGAGGGGCTGGCGCAGCCCAAGCTCAAGCGCAAGGCGTACGAGCGGGAACTCCGCGCGCTGCAGGTGCAGCTCTGCCATCTGCAGGACTGGGTCCGGAGATCCGGCGCGCGCATCGTCGTGGTCTTCGAGGGACGTGACGCTGCCGGCAAGGGCGGCACGATCAAGGCGCTCACCGAGCGGGTGAGCCCGCGGGTGTTTCGCGTGGCCGCGCTGCCGGCCCCCTCCGACCGGCAGAAGACCCAGATGTTCATTCAGCGCTACATCGAGCACTTCCCGGCGGCCGGCGAGATCGTGATCTTCGACCGGAGCTGGTACAACCGCGCGGGCGTCGAGCGCGTCATGGGGTTCTGCAGCGACGCTGAATATCGCCGCTTCCTCGATCTGTGCCCGCGGATCGAGCGCTTCATCGTGGGCGGCGGAACGCAGCTGATCAAGTTCTGGCTCGAAGTCGGCCGGAAGGAACAGAAGCGCCGCTTCCTGGCCCGGATCGATGACCCTCTCCGGCAGTGGAAGCTCAGTCCCATGGACCTCGAGTCCTACAGTCGCTGGTACGACTACTCGATCGCCCGGGACGAGATGTTGGCGGCGACCGATATCGATGAGGCGCCCTGGCATATCGTCCGCTCAGATGAGAAGCGGCGCGCCCGTCTCAACTGCATCGCCCATCTGCTGAGCCTGATCCCCTACAAGGAGGTGAAGCGCGAGGCCGTGGTCTTGCCGAAGCGCCTCAAGGACAAGGCCTACGACGACACTCTCACCAAGGGGCATTTCGTTCCGGAACTGCACTGAGGGGAGGCCGCGCGCCCGGACATCGACCCTTCAAAGCCCGAGCCCGGCCTTGAACTCTTCGAGCCGGGCGATCGAGACATCGAAACGGGCCCGCGTCGCCTCGTCACGCGTCGCATCCCGCTGCGTCTGGAGCTTCAGATTTCCGCGTCGATCTGGCCGCCGTTCAGCTCCTCGACGGAGAGAACCCGCGCGGCCAGGATCGTCACCCGCTTCGCCGTGACCTCAGCCAGCGCTCAGCAACGCGACGAGATCCGGGAGCGCAGGTCGTTCACCCGCTGAGGTGGCGGTCTGTGTCCGCTGCTCGGTCATGATCGCCATCCCGGGGCGTCCTGAATCACACGTGGAGTTTTACCCAGGTCAGGAAGAAACCAACATCGCCCGGCATGCCGTCGGGCCAGTCGACGATCATCGCCGACAAGCCATAGCCGAGGGGGCGCAGTCGCTCGCGCCAGAACTCGTATGCCTGCCGGGGCCGCCCGGTCAGGGTGTCGGGCCAGTCCGCCTCGGCATTGTTGATGGCTCGCCCGCTGTCGGTGCACATCGCGTTCGGAAAACGCATGACCAGCAACTCGTTCTTGCCCTGCTCGGCCGCGACCCGGAGCTTGTGCAGGAGAGGCCGCGTGATCTCCTGGACCTTCTCGGGCGTGAGCTCGATGGTCTTGGACAGAGTCTTGATCAGCTCGGCCCGCGCCTGGCTCGCTTGGTCCTCGGCCTTCAGCGCCTTCATGGCTTTGGCGGCCTTCAACTTGGCCGTGTAGGCACCGAGTTCGGCGGCCGACATGAAGGTCTCGTCGGCGAGTTCGAGATCGGCCGGCGACCTGGTTCTCACGGCGTCCATGGTAAGCTCCCGTTGTTCAAAGCGCCGGCTGCGGCCGGCTGCTCCTGGGCCGAGACAACACGGCGCGCGTGCCGCGCGCGATCATCAGTTCCTCGTCCGTCGGAATGACCCAGGCGGTCGGCCCGGGACCCCGGGTCACGCGGGGGCCGCCGGAGGCGTTGGCCGCGTCGTCGAGTTCGAATCCCGCCCAGGCGGCACCCCGCAGGACCTCCGCACGGGTGGCGGCGTCGTTCTCGCCGATGCCGGCCGTGAAGATGAGGGCGTCGATGCCGCCCAGTGCGGCGACGAGGGAGCCGAGTTCACGACCGATCCGGTAGACGAACAGGTCGATGGCTCGGCGGGCATCGGGCTCGCGCGCCGCGACGCGGCGCAGCGTGCGCATGTCGTTCGAGATCCCCGACACGCCAAGCAGGCCCGACTGCGTGTAGAGCATGCGCTCCGCCTCGTCCGGGCCGAGCTTCATCTCGCGGAGCATGTAGAACACAATGCCGGCATCGAGGCTGCCGCAGCGCGTCCCCATGGGCAGCCCGTCGAGGGCGGAGAAGCCCATCGTGGTGGCGACGCTGGCGCCGCGGTTCAGCGCACACAGGCTGGCGCCGTTGCCGAGATGGGCCACGACCACGCGTCCGGCCGCCAGGGCGGGATCATACTCCGCCAGCGCGGAGGCGATGTAGGCGTAGGACAGGCCGTGGAAGCCGTAGCGGCGCACGCCGCCCTCGATCATCGCGTGCGGCAGGGCGAAAAGCCGGGCGATCTCCGGTTGACCGACATGGAAGGCCGTGTCGAAGCAGGCGACCTGGGGCAGATCGGGGAAGCGCCGCCGGAAGATGCGGATCGGCTCGAGATTGTGCGGCTGGTGGAGGGGAGCCAGCGGCACGAGGCGCTCCAGGGCCTCCAGGACCTCCGCAGTCACGCGCACGGGCTCGCAATAGGTCATCCCGCCATGGACGATCCGGTGCCCGACGGCGACCAGCTCGAAGCCGCCACTGTGCGCGCGCATCCAGGCGGCCACGTGCAGGAGCGCGTCCTCGTGGCCGAACGCCCCGTCGCTGCCGAAGTCCTCGTCGGCCACCGTCGTGCCGGTCCGATCACGGATCCGCAGATGTGGCGCTTCACGGAGCCCCTCGAACAGGCCCCGGAAGATACGCTGCGGCTCTTCGCCATCGCCGAGGGTGAAGACTTGGAACTTGAGGCTCGACGAGCCCGCATTCAGGACGAGCAGGACCGGGGTCATCGGCTAGACCTCGGGCATCAGACGCGCCGCCCGCTGCCCGGCGACCAACAGGGAGGCCAGGGCGCAGGGATGGGCGACCGCCACCCGAAGCTCCGGCAGCGCCTGCGCGGCCGCGATCAGCCGATCGTCCTTCTCGTGGCGGCGCGTGTCAGACGATGGCCGTGCGGGAGCCAAAGTCGGCATCGTGAATTCTCCTGGCCGGAGAGACAGTACGCCGCTTCGCCAGCGCCCCCTTGAGCGAGATCAAGGATCAGGCGCCCTTGCTCGCCGAAGCGCACCGCAGTGTATGGCGTCAGCGGTCGCCCGCTTGATCGGCCGAGACAGCATGTGGCCCCTGTCGGCGCGCGACGCTCCGTTCAGGGGCCGTCTCAAGACCGGCCGAAGGAGGCTTGCCGGCTTGCCCCGGATCGGCGGCATTGGCGCGGCGCGCGAAGGCTGCGGTGAGCGCGTTCGCGGTCAAGCCGTGCGCGAGGATGCTGAGGATGATGGTGGCCGCGACGGTCGTCGTCAGGGCCTGACGTCCGGGAAGATCGGCCGCGAGCACGATGACGGCGAAGACCACGCTGGCGAGCCCTCTCGGACCGAACCAGCCGATGAACAGCTTGCCGTCCGTCTTCAGGCCCGTGCCCGTCAGAGCCAGCCAGACCGGAAGCATGCGGATCACGGTGAGGCTCAAGACCGCGTAGACGATGACCGCCCAGGTCAGCCGCTGCGGGACCTGCGCGATCACGACGGCCCCGAAGAGCACCCAGGTCGACAGGGCCAGGACGTCGCCGGCCCCCTCGGCCGCGCAGAGCAGCTCGTGCTTGACCACGCGGTGCCGCGCCATGCCACCGGCGACGAGGCCGCCGACGAAGGATGCAATGAAGCCGCTGCCGCCCAGAGCCTGCGCGGCCGCGAACGCCGTAAGCGCGAGCGCCACCGTGGGGAGTTGCCGCCAAGCCGAGTCGATCCAGCCGCGATTGCCGGCATAGCGCAGGGCCCCGACGCCCAGAACGGCCAACCCGCCGCCCACGACGAGGCCGACACCGATCTCCGTGCCGAAATTGTGGACCGCAAGATCCAGCGGGGGCCGCCCCGGATCGGATCCCGCGGCGAGCGTCAGGAAGATCAGAAGGACCGGGACGCAGATGCCGTCATTCAGGCCGCTCTCCACATTCAGCCCTTCGCGCACCGGGCCCGGGAGGTCCGGATTCGTGACCAATGCCTTTCCGAGGGCCGCATCCGTCGGCGCCAGGATCGTCGCGAGAAGGGCGCATTCGAGGAAGCCCAATTCCGGGAATAGAATGGTACCGACCAGGAAGCCGAACAGGATTGTAAGCGGCAATCCGATGAGCAGGAGACGTCCGGGGATCGCGTATGAGCGTCGCAGCACGCCGAGGTCGGCTTTGGCGGCATCCGTGAACAGTACGAGGGCCAGCGTGAACTCGGCCAACCGTTGAAGAAGATGGGCCTCGGCGTTCACCGTGATGATGCGCAACCCGGCCGGCCCTGCAGCGAAGCCGAAGGCGGCGAAGATCACGGCGCCGGCCAGTGGACTGCGCTCCAGCGGGACCGCCACGAGGCTGTAGGCGAAGACGAATGCGAACAGGACCGCGATGGTCTGGTACATCAACAAAACCGATGGAGCCGCCGTTGTCTTGCGGCGGTGACCGTTGTCGGATTACGGTTTTGACATTCCGGAAAGCGTATTTATCGGGGACATGATTTGATTTAGGTCAAGGCGCGAGAAAAATTGTTTCGCAATTTGGAAATGACAGCGCAGGAGCTGGACTTAAAAAATTTCGCGTGAAACACGATAATAAGTTTCTTTCATCAGCCTCATAAGCCAGTCGCGATCGATATTCCGGCTCCGCTTGAATCGTTTCATTTGGCAATGTGCCGCTTCGAGCGCGGTGCGGAAAAATTCGGATCGACCGCGTTTTCGACGGCGGGAGGACGGACACTCTGAGGTCAGCCCCCGCCGAGATGGCGGGAGGGCAGCCCGGATCGATCCGGATGCCTCACCGGGCCTGCGTCGGAACGCTGTCTGCCCGTAGCCAGGAAGGCGCGTCAGATGTCGCGACATCATACCGGCCGGATATGCCTGCTGGCTCTGATCGCGCTTGCGCGCACGGCAACCGCCCAGGAGCTTCGCTCGCCGCTCATGGACCGCGGAAATTCCGTGATCCAGGAAAACGCCGCGTCTCTGATGCCCACGCTGCGCGGGCGGCATCTCTATGCCGATCAGGGTGTGCGCGTCGGGCGCGTCCGCGAAGTCAGGGTCGGGCAGGACGGAACCACGCTCCTGGCGATCGTCGCCCGCCGGCGCTTGTTGGGAGGCGGAGAGATCGGCGTTCCTGTGTCCACTCTCAGCCAAGTCGGCCCTGTGCTGACCATGCAGGGTACGCGAGACACCATTCGGGCCATTCCACCGTTGTGAGACGGGGATGGATCAGTTCTCGATGCCCATCGGCGCGGCCCGCTCGACCGAGCGCGTGCAATCGATCTTCTGTCCGGCGAAAGCAGGGCGCGACTTCGGACGACAGGGAAGCGTAGCCCGTATGGGAGGCCCATGAGCCGAAGCACGCGGATCCGGCGGATCCTCCCGGCGGCCCGGGAGGCGAAAGTTCGATCGTTGCGCTGGATCAAAGACTGGGACGCCGGTGTTCCGCCAAAAGGGCAATCCTGAGGGAGGGCCCTGCCGATGCGAGAGCAACTGCGCGACGCCTACAACGTGTTTTGCCGCAAGCATAAGCCAGGCCTGTGCTGCGCCGTGCGCGAGGACCGTCCGGTTCCGAGCTTCCTCGACGCGGAGAGCTGGGCATTCGGCTACACGGTCCGCAGCAAGTCGGATGGGCCGGTCAGTTTCCAGTCCAAAGCGGCCCAGGAGGCGAATAGCCGCCTCGGCTTCTATCTTTTCCACGACGTCTGCGCCTGAGCCCTGCGGAGAATGGGCACAGCCCGGGGCGATGATCCGTACCGACACGGACTTGGCCGCACATCGAACATCGTCAGATGCCGGGCGCGCACAGGACCGGCACAACAAGAGCCGGCCATCACGCCCAAGCGGCTGAGCCCGATCGCCGAGCACGGACACAACGCCGTTCGGCATAATCCGCGATGACGCGCCGCTATAGAGGGGCGACCGAAGCGGCCCCGTCGACCCTGTATCGAAAGAGTGCCCCTCGGGGTTGCGCTTGAGCGTCGCACAAGCCTTGGCGGCAACGGCGCCGATCATGTCCCGTCTGCAGAGCCTTCAGAGCCCTGGCACGAGCCGGCTTTCCCACGCCCGCCTTCGTATTGAAGTCGGTCGCACCGTGATCGCCCGCACGCCCGCAACCAGCGCGCGACGGGTCGCGATCAGGCGGGGCGGTCGTGCGCAGGGATGCCGTTTGCTTCAGACGCAGCACCCCTCAATGCAGGCCCAATCGATAGCGCACCGACGAATTCCGATAACCCACGAACAGATCCCACCGAGGGTGGGACTTTTCCGCTGAAAATCTCGAGACACCACACCGTCTGCAAGATGTCCTGTCCAGTGCAACGCGCCCGCAGATCGCAGAGACGAGCATCGAGACCCAGACCATTCTGCGCCCACGGCTTGAGACCGGCCTGTCCGCGGCGTCTGCTCGAGCCCTGGCCGACCTGACGCGCGTCCAAACCGCAGCCTCTGCCAGCAGCCTGCTTTCTGCGCCACTGCGATCGCGATCTACGGGCCCGTCCCGTCACCAACCACAACGGTCAAGATCGGACCCGTCGAGACCTCCGTGAACGGCCGTTCGAGGCTGGCGAGGAGATCCGCGATGACATCGTCGAGTTCGGAGGCTGCGGTACCGTAGAGCTGAAAGGCGCACCGGTGCGCCGCACGCGCGGTGGGATCAGAGAGGTGGGCCATGGCGGCTGCCTCGGACCGGCCTTTCTGTCGAAGCGTCGCGGCAAGTTGGCGATACAGGGCCAAGACGTCGGCACCGACGCGGGCGGCTTTGGACTGCACGACGGCCTGATCGATATCGGCTGAAGGTGATGCAATTTTGCCTGTCACGGGCCCCTCCGATTATTGTATATGCAACCGATCCAAATATTCTCGCGCTGATCGGCACCGAATTTTATTCGTCGAGACTGCATCGATTGCATATCCCGAACCCGTCTGCACGCGTGCCGTCGATGGTTCGGACGAGCCGGCCGAGAGCCGTTCGAAGCCGGGCCGCTCTCTCCCGTATCAGGAGAGTCTTCTGTTAGACGATCGACGTGCAGGTCTTCGGCGCGAAGCGCCGCGATCTCTGCAACTGCGCCTGCAGGATGAGGCGCACATGCGCCGTGCCCGTGCCCGTGCACCCCGCGCGCTTCGCCGCCCCGGCCTCACCCTGGGCTGCGCTGGACGGACACGTCGACTTGCGCTGCCGCGGCGGAATGGCTGGATGCGGGCAGATACTCCGGAGGGGGCCTGTGTCGGCTCGGCGCCATGATCAAGGTTTCTCCTCGCGGCGGAAGAAGACGGGTCTCGTGCGAGAAGCTGGCCTGAGCGCCCTGCGGCGCAGATCGCTTGAACAGCCACGCCGGGTCGCAACTCGCAATCGCGGCATCCTTGATTGTGATACTACAGCTGAGCATTGATCTCTCTCAATATACTGCGCCGCCGCCCACCCGTCGGATTCAGACGAGCCGGCAGCATGCGCCCCGCGACATCGGCCGACCGACAGGCCGACCGACAGGCCGACCGACCGCTCGGAATGCATCCGATGTCTTCGATGACCGCGCCGGCCGACCGCGCCGAATGGATCTGCGACAGCCGGAGCTGAGCCCGGAGCGCGAGACGCGCGAGATTGGACGGCGCTCATCACGGCCTTGCCCGCAGCCAGGTTCGCCGACGCGCACCGGCGGGACGCGCCGGCAGATCCGACTGAACCCGGCAGCATTCTATTGACGCGATTCATGGATTGGGTAGAAATCCCGAACCCATGTCGGATATCAGATCGATTGCGCCCAATCTTTATTGCCTCTCATCATGGTTATATCTGGTCCAATCTCGGTCTCCACGTTGACTGATCATCCGCGTGGCCAGCCTATTGGCTGGGCGCACGGCCATCGTGCCGACGACACTTCAGGAGCGAGCCATCGCCGAGGAAACGTCCCTGCCAGAGCGCTCGCGTATGCGCATCCTCGCGAGCCTCATCGCGGCCACCGTGTTGCTGCCCCTCGCAATCCTGCTGCTCGGACTCTGGCAGGGCCAGCGCGGAACCGACGATTGGAGGGAATTCGCGACCGAGCATGACCGGCTCGCCGCGGCTGTGGCGGATCTGGAGGCCCGCGCTCCCCGGGACGGGCGCCCCGATTTCCGCCTGCAGTTCCGCCACGACGGCCACCTCTATGGCGGCCCCTACGCCGTGGTGAAGGCGCGCGAGGCCCGCGACGAAGCCGGCACCCTCGCTGCGGTGATGGATTGGCGCCGCACGCTGCCGCCGGTGGCGGTCCTCGGTGGCGGCATCGCGGTAACGCTCTCCCTGCTCGTCCTGGCCGTCGGCGGTGTGCTCGGGCAGGTCGGACGCACCTCCCGCCAGACGCTGGTTCATGGCTTTTCGCTGGTGCGGCGGCTGCTCCCCGTCGTGCTCGCCGCTCAGATCGTCGCGGCGACCGCAGGCTTCGTCGCCATCGTTCTCTTCGAGGCAGGCTTGCTCATCCAGGGCGGCTTCACCGGCGGGGGCGCAAAGCTCCTGGGCCTCGCGGCCGCTGCGGCCGGCGGCACGATCATCGCCGCGGGGGGCGCACTGATCGGCCTGCGCCAAGCGCTCGTTGCCTTCGAGCCCGAGCCTCTGCCGATCCTCGGGCGCCAGATCGCGCCGGCCGAAGCTCCGGGTCTCTGGCGCCTCGTCGAAGCGATTGCCGATCGGATGGGCGCGCTTAAGCCCGAGGCCCTGGTCGTCGGCCTCACCGAGGGCTTCTTCGTCAGCGCGGGTCCGGCTGTACTCGAACCGGGCGGCACGCGTCTCGAGGGCCGGATCCTCTACGTACCGCTTCCCTATTTGGCCCTGATGCGCGTGGACGAGACGGCGGCGATCATCGGGCACGAACTCGCTCACTATGCCGGCGGCGACACCGCCTACAGTCAGCGCTTCCTGCCGATCTACACGGGCGTCGGGCGTTCCCTCGATGCGCTCCTGGAGCGCGAGCGCGGCGGTCTCGGCCTGCTCGGACCGTCGGTGCGGCTGGGCCTGTTCGTGATGGAGCGCTTTCACCTTGCCGTGCGCCATTGGAGCCGGAAGCGCGAATTCGCCGCCGATGCAGCCGGCGCGGCTGCGACCTCGTCCGCCGCCTCTGCCCGGGCGCTCCTCCGCTCCGGCGCCGTGCGTCCGGGCATCGTGGACGTTCTGGAGACCGCTGCCGCTGCGCCGGCCGCGGCTTCCTCCGATCTCGTGGCGGCGGCTCTCGACCGGGCGATGGCGCGCGGCCTCGACGACCCGGCAGCGCGTCTCGAAGACGGACAGGCCCACCCGACCGACACCCATCCGCCGACCCGCGAGCGCATCGCGGCCCTCGGCCTGGCGGTCAATGCGGACCTGCTGACGGCCGCTGGAGCCCCGCCTCCGGCTCGCGCCCGCGAACAGCTCGCAGCCTATTTCACCGATCCGTCCGGCCTGTGCCGGGCCGCAACGCAGGACTTCCTTGGCGCAGTCCAGGCGCGCGAGGCAGCCGCGCGCGCCCATCTGGAGGCCACCGCCGCGGAAGTCGGTCCCGAGGATCGGGTGCTGCGCGCCAGCCACCGTGCCCGTGGCCTCGTGCTCGCGGTGAGCGGCGGCTTCTTCGCCGCCGCGGCGCTGCCGCTCGCGCTGGTCCGCATCCCCGGCCTGTCGCCTTACGAGGCCCGCGTACTTCTGGTCGTGATGCTGGCCCTTGCCGCTGTTTTCTGCGTTGCCGGCGCCTTCGTGCTGGCGCGGGGGGAGCCGATCACCTTGATCCTGAGTCCGACCGGGCTGACGGCGCCGGGCCTCGACCGCGTGATACCCTGGGCGGCCATCGCGGATCTCGACATGACGCTGAGCCGCGGCGGGATCGCAATACGGCTGTTGCTGCTGCCCGGCGCCGACTGGCCGGAGCGGGCACCGGGCCGGCACGCGATGAAGCTCGACCCCAAGCGCCGCATCGTGACCCTCACGGTCGGGCTGCCGCGCAAGATGAAGCCGCAGGATTTCGCCGATCTGATCGCCCGCTATCAAGCGGCCCATCAGGCTCGCCGCCTTCTGGCCGAACGTGCGCCGATCGCGACCCCCGCCGTCCCTCTCGAAACCCATCCTGCTTGAGGATCGCCATGACTCCCCCTGCGAAGACAGAGGCCGAGGAAACCCTGCGGCTGCCATCGGAGCGCACCAGCTGGACCGTGATCTTCGGAGTGCTGTTCGGCTTCGTCCTGTTCAGCGGCATCCTGGCAGCCAGCGCGCTCTACACGGCCCCTGTCTTGATCTCGGACTGGCAGGTCCGCGAGACGGCGCAGCCTGTCCCGCGCGCACGGGTGGCAGATGGCAAGTGCAACGCCAAGCTCGTCATCCACATCTGCAATGCGACACTGACGCTATCCACGCCTCGGGGCAGCACGACACGGCGGGTGAACTACGTCTTCTCCGGCCCGCAGGCCGCCAATTTCGACCTCGTGGTGATGGCCGACCCGGCGCGGCCCGACATCGTCACCACAAATCTCGGTCTCGACCGGTTATGGAATCGGACCATCACCCTTCTCGTGATCGATGGAGCCATCTTGACCTGTATCGTCGGAGCGTTGGTGTCGATCATCCGCAACGGGCGCGCGGCCTTCCGGGTCGCCATGTGACCGGCAAACCGCTCGGCCGAACCACACCGGGCGATCAGGGGGGCTGCCGTTGCGCAAGCCGTCATTGGGACAGGATGCTGGTCTTCGCCGCGGCGGATGGCGGCCTCCGGCTGCGAACGTCGAGCGGACGCTTCCGCCGCGCATCACGGCGGACAGGTGGAGCGACAGACCCGGACAAACCCTCATTGAAACGTATGGTCATCCAGTATTAACGCACATAAAACGAATTTGTTTAAATATTTTTGACGGACGGGCAGCCTGCGCAGCCAGTCTTAAAATCGCAAAGACAGCGTACAATTGTCCCTCGGCCTGATCCGGGCTCGGGAACGGCTCATGTCACGCGAAGGGTGAAATCTCGTTCGTGAAGGTCATGTTGACGGGCATCTTTTCCGTCAGGACTCTGCGCCGCGCAGCAAGCAGGGGTTTGAATAGGGCATTGCTCTTCAAGAACGCGCCGAGCTTCGAGCCGGACTGGAAAATCGTGGACTCGAACGGCTTCAAGGCGACGACATTCGGTGAAATCACGCGACCGCGGGTGAGTGCGCCGTTCTCGAAGAAATAGTTCCAGTTGTCTGACGTGACCACGACGGGTCGATTGACGCGCAGGATCCCCTCGGCCGCCTCTCGCGTGATTACATAGGCGGCCGTGGAGCCGAGACCGCTCATCTGCATGGGCAAGCACAGGCGGTGTTTGCCGATCTGCACCGCATCGACGGTACTGAAAACCCCGATGTTCTTCGGCCAGTTGAACATCAAGACGACATCGCCCGGCCGAAGGGCGGCCTCGATGCCAGCCACGATCCCGTGGATCTGCGGCGGCAGGACGATGTCATCCTCGACGATGAGCGCATAGGGCAGATCGCGGGCGATCAGGCGTTCGTAGGCGGCCATGTGGGACATCGCACAGCCGATCTGCCCAGGTGACAGATGAGGCGGGGGCGGAACGCGCGGATCCGGGACCACGCCCTCGTACCCGGCAACCTCGAAATCCGGCCCCCAGGCTGCGGCGAGATGACGGGAGATGTACGCGTGCCGTTCCGGAAAACGACGCAAGGAAATTCCAAAACAATACATCGTGTTCACCTCTGTGTGGTGCCGGCTCACGAGACGGGGGGCCGTCGGAGTTCGTGGCTGCGTCCGCGTCCAAGCCCCGCCGCCTCAGTCAGACACGGCTCAAGCCCGAAAGGCCGCACGCCCATGAATCATCCGCCCCGCGACGTTCCCTGACCCCATGACCGGCAAGAGCGCCGCGAACAGGAGTTGGTGCAGACCGTGATTGATGAAGAGCGGGCATTCCAGGCAGATGAGGACGCAGAGCTGGCTCATGAACAGGATCGGCCAAGCCTCCACATATCCGGACGAGCGCGCGAAGTGCGCGATAACCCGGCGCCCCATATCGAGGAACGTCACCGTAAAGACGATGAGACCGACGATGCCGAACGCGACGATGGCGTCGATGAAGTTGTTGTGGAAAAACCAAAGCTTTTGCTTGGTCACGAAATGCAGATATGCGGCCGTTGTGAGCGGGCTATCCCAGTAAGCTCTGTATCCGACACCGATCAGCGGCTCGCGCCAGAATTGATCGAGTCCGAACTGCCAGAGGATCGTACGGCCCGTCAGCGTCTTGTCCTTGCCGAGGTCTGAGAGCAGGCTCGCCGAGATGTCTGCGCCTCGCGCGGCGAGCACGACAATGCCAATGCCCGCGAGTGCGATGACGAGGCCGAGGCAGAAGCCCGTCACGTGCTTGCCCTGCCGCCACGCGAAGATCGCGGCAAGGGGCGCCAGTCCCACCATCGCCGCCACCAGCGCCGTGGCCGAGTGGGTTGCCACGAGAAGCGCCAGCGCGAGGCCGAACCCCACAGCGGTGAGGAGTCGGTTCCAACCCTGGAGGAACAGGCAGGCTGCGCACAGGATCTGCAAGCTCGCCATGGAGCCCAGAACGTTCTTGTGTGAATAGATGCCGGCCCAGTCGCCGTTCATCCCGCGTGTGAGGCTCGGGGCCACGACCGTGAGGATGGCCGACAGGATCTGAGCGAACAGAAGACCCAGGAAGACAATCCGGATAATGCGCGACAGCCCCATCGTGGTGCGCAGCGCAATTCCGGCCACGATGGTCGCGAGCAATTGCAATCCGTAATAGGCCGAGAGGCCGGGTGTCAGGGACCACAGAGCCGACACGATCGCCAGGAGCGGCCAAGTCAGCAGCAGCAACCGACTTCCGAACAGGGTCGCGGCAAGGTCGCGGCGCAGGACCAGGAACACCAGGGCGGCGAGATCGGCGCAGGCCCAGATCAGCCTTTCGAGACCCGGCAGCTTGATCTGCTCGCCGATCACGGGCGCGAAGACGAACAGGGCGATCCACGGGATGGCGGCGACGCCGAGCTTCGGCATGGCATCGGTCGCGCCTTCGTCGCGCGCCGCGCCGTTCCAGCGAGGACCGACGCCGGACGGGCCGAACGGTGACCACGCCACGCCCGCCGCATGTCCGGTTTCGAGGGTGGCCAAGTCGCGTGGAAACGCCATCGTTCGATCTCGGGTCCCCGGATGAGGCAGTGCCATCTCGGACGCGCGAGACCTCTACGGCCCGACGCAGCCGCGGACTCGGCCCCTCGCGATCCGACGCTAGCCCGACCGATGCGGGCGCTGAACTCGACCAAACGAGGTAGGGGCGGCTCGCGCGGCGGACGCCGTTGATCGGCCGAACCGACGCCGGATCACGCTCCGGCGGCACCGCCCGAGTTACGATGCCGCACCCAGGCCCGGCGGGGCGCCCCATGCGCGCGCCCCCTGCGACGAAGGTCTGTTTTCATCAGCTCGGGGCACGTCAAACGCGCAGATGTCCCGATCGGACCCGACCGTTTCGAAGATCTTAGACAATCGGCACGGAACTCATGGGACGATTAGGCACTTGGACGTTCGTTGAATCTTGGAGGAGCGTTTGATGAAGGTCTCACGTCTGGCGGGCGCGGTTGCGCTTCTGGCCGTCGCTGCCGGTCCCGCTTTCGCGGCCCCGTGCAGCACTGGAACCACAAAATCGAAGACCCCTGATCAGCAGGCTTCCAACCCGAACAGCTCCGATGTCGACAAGTCGAGCAAGAATCTGGCCGGCGGCCAGCAGCCCGCCTCGCCTGGCACGGTCGGCGCCATGAACAACGCCGGCGCGACGCAGACCGCGGATCGACAGGCCCCGACCGATGCGGGTGCGAAGTCGAAGTCGACGGACCCGGCTGCCGCGAATCTGGCTGGTGGCCAGCAGCCCGCCTCGCCCGGCACAGTGGGCGCCATGAACAAGGCCGCTGCTGACAGGCAGACCGCGCCGGTCTCCGACGACGGCTGCTGATCCGAATCGTACCCTTTCCCGCTCTATGAAAGCCCGCTTCGCAGTGTCGAGGCGGGCTTTTTCGTTCCTGCCTGCCGGCCGCAGCGAACCCGGGCTCCCGATTGAGCGAACCGGTTTGAACCGGCCAAGTTCGGGTGTATCTGGCATCGAAACCGGGTAGATTCGGCAATCGAGGTTAGGGGAGGAGTGCGACGTGGGTGGTCGCCGGGCGATGCTGCTCATCGGAGGGATGGTGCTCGCCGCGGCCGGTCTCGCCGTCACGCCACCGGGCGAAAGGCTGCGGGCGGATGCGGGCCCCATCATCGCGGAGATGCGGGCGCGGGCAACGGCGCTCGTCCCCGATTGGCGCGATGGTCCACCTGCAGCGGCACAGCTTCCGGCGCCGCGCACCGCCGTCGAGGATGGACGGACGGTGGTGCGGCTGACGGCAATCGAGCGCGCGCGGATCGGGCTCGTGGCCGAGTCACGGCCAGCCGTGCTTCACCGGCAGGAGCTGACCGCCTACGGCAGCGTCCTCGACCTTGCCCGGATCACCGAACTCACCAACAGCTATGCGGGCGCCGTCGCGGCGCTCCAGACGGCGCGCGCCCGTGTCGAAGTCTCGGCCAGTGCTGCCCGCCGGGCCCGTAACCTCGGCGCCGGCGTGGTGGCGGTGGCGCAGATCGAAACCGCCGAGGGCACGCTTCTGACCGATCAGGCGTCGATGACGGTGGCGGAGTCGCAATTGCGGACGCTCGCCGCCACGGCGCGCCAGGAATGGGGTTCGGTGCTCGGCAAGGCGATCATCGAGCGGTCTCCGCTGGTGACGCGCCTGATCGAGCGGACCGATTTCCTCATGCAGGTCACCTTACCGCCCGGGGAGACGCTTTCCGAAGCGCCGCAGGCCGCCTTCGCCGAGGTGCCGCCCCAGAGCGCGCGGGTTGCCCTCCGGCCGGTCTCGCCCGCGACGCGGACCGATCCGCGGATCCAGGGGCAGAGCTTCTTCTACCTGGTCTCCGGCGACAGCGGCCTCCTGCCCGGCACCAGCACGATGGCGTTCCTGCCGGCGTCCCGCGCGGTCAAGGGCGTCCTCGTGCCGGAGGATGCCGTCGTCCACGGAGAGGGCGGCACCTGGGTGTATCGCGGCACCGGCGACGGCGCCTACGTGCGCCATCCGGTCCGGCCGGATGCCCCGATGTCGGCCGATGCCTTCGTCGTCGAGGACCTGCCGGACGGCAGCGAGATCGTGCTGCGGGGGGCGCAGGCGCTCCTCTCGGAGGAGATGAAGAGCCGCATCCGCGTCGTGGGCGACGACGATGACTGAGCCCTCCCCTGCAGCCGGCCGCGGCGGCGGTTTGCAGGCCGCCCTCGTGGGCTTCGCCGTCCGCCTGCCGCGGGTGGTCCTCGCGCTGGCCTGCGCGGTCCTGGTCTTCGGGCTCTACGTCCTCGCGGGGGCCCGGTACGATGTCTTCCCCGAGTTCGCGCCGCCGACTGTGACGATCCAGACCGAAGCACCGGGCCTCGATTCCGAACAGGTCGAGGTGCTGGTCACGCAGCCCGTCGAGGTGGCAGTCGGCGGCCTGCCGGGCCTGGAGACCCTGCGCTCCACCTCGATCCAGGGCCTGTCGGTGATCACCGCGGCGTTCAGGCCCGGCAGCGACGTCGACCGGATCCGCCAGCGGGTCAACGAGCGTCTGGCGGCACTGGCCGGCCGCATGCCCGACGGCGTGGCAGCCCCCGCCATGACCCCGCTCACTTCTTCGACGCTCACCGTCCTCCTCGTCGGGCTGACCGCCGAGGCCCGCGACGCCATGGACCTGCGCCAGATCGCGGAATGGACCGTGCGCCGGCGGCTCCAGGCGGTGCCCGGCATCGCCCAGGTCTCGCTCTATGGCGGCGGCGTGCGCGCCCTGCAGGTTCAGGTCCGCTCCGACGACCTGATCCGCTTCCAGATCGGCCTCAACGACGTCCTGGCGGCCGCCCGAAAGGGGACCGGCGTGCGCGGGGCGGGCTTCGTCGACACGCCGAACCAGCGTGTCCTGCTCCGGACGGAGGGGCAGTCCCTCACGCCGGAGGCGCTCGGACAGATCGTGCTGCACAACGACGGCGGGGCGAGCGTCGTGCTCTCGGATGTGGCCACCGTCACGGCCGCCCCGGAGCCGGCGATCAGCGCGGCCCTCGTGGACGGCAAGCCCGGCGTGCTGCTGATGGTCGGCGCCCAGGTGGGCGTCGACACGCGCGCCGTGACGGCCCGCCTGGAGGCGGCCCTGGACGAGCTGCGCCCGGTTCTGAAGCGCGAGGGCGTGAGCCTGCGGGCGGACCTGTTCCGGCCTGCGAACTTCGTGGATGTCGCCACGGGCAACGTGATCCAGGCGCTGGCGCTGGGCGGCGTGCTGGTGATGATCGTACTCCTCGTCTTCCTGGCGGATTGGCGGGCGGCGGTGATCAGTGCAGCGGCAATCCCGCTGTCGCTGATCACCGCCGCGCTCGTTCTCCAAGCCTGGGGCGAGAGCCTCAACACCATGACGCTGGGCGGGCTGGCCCTTGCCATCGGGGAGGTGGTCGACGACGCGGTGATCGGCGTCGAGAACGTCTCCCGCCGCCTGCGAGAGGCGCGGGGCGGACGGCGCAGCATCCCCCGCGTGGTTCTGGCCGCGATGCTCGAGGTGCGGACGTCGGTCGCCTACGCGACGCTCGCGGTGATCCTGATGTTCCTGCCCATTCTCGCGTTGACCGGCGTCGCCGGCCGGCTGTTCGGTCCGCTGGCGCTGGCCTACATCGCGGCGGTCGTCGCCTCGCTTCTGGTCGCGCTCACGGTCACGCCGGCCCTCGCGATCCTGCTCCTCGGCAGTCGTTTGACGCGCCATGCGGGCGCCGCTCCGCCCGACCCGCCGGTGGTGCGCTGGAGCCGGGCGGCCTATCTGCGGCTGCTCGCCGGCATCGGGCGGGTGCCGCGGATCGCCATGGCCGGCGCGCTGCTGGTCACCCTTGCGGGGGCCGCCATCCTGCCGACCCTCGGAGCGGTGTTCCTCCCCGACCTGAAGGAGGGACACATGATCCTGCACATGGTGGCCATTCCCGGCACCTCCCTGCAGGAATCGCAGCGGCTCGGGACCCTGATCACCGGCGATCTGAAGGAGATCCCCGGCGTGCGCGCCGTGGCGGCGCAGATCGGGCGCGCCGAGGCCGCCGAGGATACCGCCGGGCCGCATTACAGCGAGATCCACATCGATCTGGAGCCCGGCCTCGACGGGGCTGCCCAGCGCCGCGTCGAGGCCGGCATCCGGACGCTGATCGCCGGCTTCCCGGGGGCGGCCTTCTCGCTCAAGACCTTCCTCACCGAGCGCATCGAGGAGACCGTCTCGGGCTTCACCGCACCGGTCGTGGTCAACGTGATCGGCAGCGATCTCGACCGGATCGAGGCGGCGGCCCGCTCGGTCGCGCAGGAACTCTCGGAGGTGAAGGGCGCCCGGGACGTCCAGCAGGCCTCGCCCGCCGGGCTGCCACAGGTCACGGTGGCGCTGCGCCCGGTGGATCTGCGGCATTGGGGCCTCGATCCCGTGGAGGTGCTGGAGGCGGTGCGCACCGCCTACCAGGGCGACACGGTGGGCCAGACCTATCGCGGCAACGCCGTGTTCAACGTGCTGGTGATCCTCGACGCACGCGTGCGGGATCGCCTCAGCGCGGTGGGGGACCTGCCCCTGCGGGCCCCCGGCGGGCGCTATGTCCGCCTGTCGCAGGTCGCCGACGTCTACGAGAGCGCCGGCCGATACCAAGTGCAGCATCTCGGAGCACAGCGCGTGCAGGCGGTGACCGCCAACGTCGCCGACCGCGATCTGGCGGGATTCGTGGCGGCGGCCAAGCGCAAGATCGCCCGCGAGGTTCGGCTGCCCGAGGGGGTCTACGTGACCTTCTCGGGCGCCGCCGAGGCCCAGGCGGCCGCCCGCCGCGACCTCCTCGTCCATGCCGGGCTCGCCGGCTTCGGGATCGTGGTGCTCCTCGCCATGGTGACCGGTTCGGCGGCGAACCTGCTGCTGGTGCTCGTCAACCTGCCCTTCGCCTTCGTGGGCGGCGTGGCCGCGGCGGCGCTGACCGGCGGGGTCTTGTCGCTCGGCTCGATCGTCGGGTTCGTGACCCTGTCGGGCATCTCGCTGCGTAACAGCGTGATGCTGATCGCCCATTACGAGCAGATGGTCACCCGGGACGGGCGATCCTGGGACGCGGCCACGGCGGCGGAGGGCGCCGCGGACCGGATGGTGCCGATCCTGATGACCTCCCTGGTCACGGGTCTCGGCCTGCTGCCGCTGGCGCTCGGCGCCGGCGAGCCCGGCCGTGAGATCGAGGGCCCGATGGCGCTCGTGATCCTCGGCGGCCTCGTCACCTCGACGGTGCTGAACCTGCTGATCCTGCCGGTGCTGGCGCTCCGCTTCGCCCGGTTCCGGCGCGTGGATCCCGCGGATCTGGAGCTGACCGCGATCGGGTCCTGACGGCGGGCCGATCCGGCCTCGCGCCGCAGGTCGCCGCTGGTCCTACCACCAGCTCGCGCGGGTCTCGGGGGCGGCCGGCCGGTTGGCCGAGGCCGGGCGCAGGGAGTGATCGAGGGCGGCCAGCACGCGGCGCACGGCGTCCTCGTAGGTCGCCGTCACCGGTTCGCGCGGCCGGGCGAGCCCGATCGGCACGGTCTCGTCCAGGCGTCCCGGCCGCGGCCGCATTACCACCACCCGGTCGGCCAGGGTGACGGCCTCTCCGACATCGTGCGTGACGATCAGGATCGTCGGCTTCGACTCGGCCCAGAGATCGAGGAGCTGCTCGTGCAATCCCTTCCGGGTGAAGGCGTCGAGGGCGGAGAACGGCTCGTCGAGGAGCAGGACCCGCGGCCGCGCCACGAAGGCCCGGGCGATGGCCACGCGCTGCTGCTGGCCTCCGGACAGTTCCCGGGGCCAGCGGCCACCGTGCTCGGCGAGGCCGACCCGCTCCAGAGCATGGGTCACGCGCGCCCGGCGCTCGGACCGCGGGAGGTCGGCGAGGCCGAAGCCGACATTGCCGGCCACGTGGAGCCAGGGCAGCAGCCGCGGCTCCTGGAACACGACGCCGACGCTCGGATGGGGCGCGCGGATCGTCTCGCCGTCGACCTGCACGGCGCCTTGGCTCGCCTGATCGAGCCCCGCGATCAGCCGAAGCAGCGTCGTCTTTCCGCAGCCCGAGCCGCCGATCAGCGCGACGATCTCGCCTTGCTGGACCGACAGGTCGATGCCCGACAGGGCCCGCGTGCCGTCGGCATAGGTCTTGGAGAGGTCGTCGACGGTCAGCACGGGCGTCTCTCGCGCGGTCGCGGGATGGGGATCGGATTGGAACCGCGGCGCGGGACCGTCCCCGGTTCCGCGCCGCGCGTCAGCCCCAATCCTGCGGTCACAGGCTGTCCCGCACGGTATCCTGCCATCGGGTCAGGGGCCGTGTCAGCGTCAGCAGGGCCATGTCGGCCGCCTTGCCCACGAGGGCAAAGGCGATGATCGCCGCCACGATCTGATCCGGCTTGCTGAACTGCTGGCCGTCCACGAGCAGATAGCCGAGGCCCTCGGAGGCGCCCATCAGTTCCGCCGCCACGACGAACAGGAAGCCGAGACCGAGCCCCGTGCGCAGGCCGACGAGGGTCGCCGGCAGCACGGCCGGCAACAGGATCCGGCGGGCGAGGGCAAGGCGGGACAGGCGGAAGATCCGCCCGACCTCGACCAGCTTGCGGTCCACCGAGGCGATCGCCCCCGAGACGCCGACATAGACGGGGAAGAACACGCCCACGGCGATCAGCAGCACCTTCGGCGTCTCCAGGATGCCGAACCACAGGATGAAGAGCGGCACCCAGGCCAGAGACGGGACGGCGCGCAGGGCCTGCAGGCTCGGATCGACGAGCCAGCGCAGCAGCGGGATCGTCGCGACGAGGGCACCCGCGATGATCCCGGCCGCCGCCCCGCACAGGAAGCCGAGGCCGACCCGCACGAGGGTCGCCTCGACGTGAAGCCAGAGATCGCCCGACACCGCGAGCTCCCAGAGGGTCGCGCCGATCCGGCTCGGCGGCGGGAGCAGCCGTCCGGAGGCCGCGCCCGTCGCCACCGCGATCTCCCAACCGATCGCCGCGACGAGCGGCAACAGAAGCCCCAAACCCGCGCGGCCGCCCCGCCGCAGCAGCGGCACGCTGCCGCTCACTGTCCGGCGACGGGATTGAAGCGCGCGTCGAGCAGGCCGTCGACGGCCGCGGCCACGTCGGTACCCGCCGGGATCACGCCCGCCTGCTGCAGGGCTGTTCCGGCCGCCTTGATCGACTGGGCCTGGGCTGCGCCGATCGCCGGCTGGGACAGGTCGGTCCGCTCGAGCTGGCGGGCGATCACCGGCTCGGGCAGCTTGGTGGCCGCAACGAGGGACGCGGCGAGGGCCTGGGGGTTGGCGAGCGCGTAGGCGCGGGCCCGCTCGTAGGCGGCGATCACCGTCCGGACGAGGTCGGGATGGGCCGTCGCGAACTCCTCCCGGACGTCCAGCAGGCCCCAGGTGTTCGCGGCGGCATCCCGGTAGAACAGCACATCACCGTTCTCGATCTCGGCGGCCGCCATCATTGGATCGAGGCCGGCCCAGGCATCGACGTCGCCGCGATCGAGGGCGGTCCGGCCGTCCGGATGCTGCAGCAGCACGAGCTTGGCGTCGCGCTCGGTGAGGCCGGCGCTCTGGAGCGCGCGGATCAGGAAGATGTGCGGATCGGTGCCCCGGGTGACGGCGACGCGCTTGCCCTTGAGATCGGCGGGCTTGGCGATGCCGCTGTCCTTGCGGGTGACGAGCGCCGTCCATTCCGGGCGCGAATAGGCGTAGATCGCCTTGATCGGATTGCCGTTGATCCGCGCCACGAGGGCTGCGGCGCCAGCCGCCGAGCCGAAATCGATGGCGCCGGCGTTCAGGAATTCGAGCGCCTTGTTGGAGCCGAGCGACTGGACCCAGCGGACTTTGATGCCCCGCGGCGCCAGCGCCTCCTCGAGGAAGCCCTTCTCCTTCAGGAGCAGGCCGACCGGATTGTAGGTCGCCCAGTCCAGGCGGACCTCCTTCGGATCCTCGGCCCGGGCCTCGCGCGGCGAGAGGCTGCCCAGGCACGCCAGGGCGAGGCCGGCGGCCAGGAGGGATCGGCGGTTCGGGATCATGAAGCGGGCCTGGCGTCTGTAGCGGGTGCGGCGGGAGGCGTTCGGTCTGCGGCGCCGTAGCACAGGTCCCGGTTCGCGGTGCGATCCGAGCCTGTTCCTTCGAGGCGGCCGCGTTCGGGGAGTCAGCAGCGGCGGCAGATCAGCCGGACGGGTCTTTCGGACCGCGGCGAGGTTCGGGCGCGAACCGTCCACCCGATCCGGACGGCGTCCCTGTTCGTCCCGGGGACATGACCGGACCGCCCATGCGTCTTCATCTTCCCTGCGCTGCCCTTACCGTGACAGTGAATACAAGATCCTGTCGGTCGGCCAAGGAGTCAACGAAACGGCTTTCTCTACTTTGCTGAATGAAAGCAAGAATGTTCGTCATTTTGCGACGGCACGAGAATATTTTGCGCTTGAACGGAGCGGCGATGCCACTGCGGTTCTCCGACCCTTCTCGGCGCCCATTCAGGTCAGCGAGACGCCCTGCGTCCGACGACGGGGGCCGCTCGGCGCCATCGGGGACGTGCGCGGCGCGCAAGCGTGTCGAGCCTCCTGGCGGTCGCGCATCCCGGTTCATCGCGGCCGGTCTGCGCCACGCCGAATCCCGGGCGGACGTCCGGCAGCCGGCGTGCCCCGGCCTGAACCGACGTCGGATTGGATGCGACCCTCCCGCATCGTCGATGGCAGAGCGGGCTGCGTCGTCCCCCCGGGGGCCCGGCACATGGCGTCGGGATCGGCCTTCGTCATTCATCGCTCGATCACGAGATGTGCCGACCCTTCGTGCGCGAATATTGATTTGCAGAAAGGCCGGTGAATATTATCGGTTTACGGGTTCGGGCGAGTCACGCGGCGATACAGGCGCGATCATGGGGACGAGCATGGGCGCGAACCGGCACGAGCGGGTCCCGGACTTCTCGGGCTATCCGGATCTCGTCGTGATCTATCTCGGCATGAAGGTCCGGACGCTCGCCGGCGTCAGGACTCTCCTCGGCTTCGGACCGCGCATCGCCACGGTCGGCGCAGAACGCCCGGACGGCCTGCTGCACTACGAGAACAACATCATCTTCAGCCTGCGCCCGCTGCATCTGGGCATGCGTTGGTACTGGCGCGACATCGACAGCATGGTCGCCTGGGCGAAATCCGAGCCCCATCGGATCTGGTGGCGGGATTTCCTGCGGGACACGCGCGGCGTCGGCATCTGGCACGAGACCTACCACATGCGCGGCGGCATGGAGGCGATCTACAACGCAGTCCCGGGCGCGGTCGGTTTCTCGGCCTTCATGCCGATGCAGGAGGCGCGCGGCTCCCTGGCGACGCGGCACGCGCGGCATGCCACGTCCGATCTGCACGACCTTCCCTCAGGGAATGCGCCGGAAACGTCCGTGTCCCGCTGACGCGCGCCACGGGCCCTGCCCCGGTGCCGGCCGGTACCGTCCCAGCGGAAGCGGGATGAGCCTCGCGCGTGCAACGCTGGGTTCGCGTGCACGGGTGGGTCGGCTAGACTCCGGCCCGCTCACGCGGCACGGAGCAGATCAGCCTCGATGACGGTCGGTTCGATGAGACAGGGCACCCTGCGCCTCGGCGCATTCTTCTACGCGACCGGCCACCATGTTGCGGGCTGGCGCCATTCCTCCAGCGAGGCCGACGGCGGTCTGGTCCTCGAGCGCTATGTCGGCTGGGCGCAGCGGGCCGAAGCCGCCAAGTTCGATCTCATCTTCCTCGAGGACGGCACCGGCATCCGCGACCTCGATCTCCGCTCCAGCGAGCGCACCGCGCGCTCCACCCATTTCGAGCCGGTGACGCTCCTGTCGGCACTCGCGGCGGTGACGAGTCGGATCGGTCTCGTCGCCACCACCTCCACCAGCTTCAACGAGCCCTACAACGTCGCGCGCCGGTTCGCGTCCCTCGACCACCTCAGCGGTGGACGGGCCGGCTGGAATCTCGTCACCTCCGCGACCGACGCCGAGGCGGCGAATTTCGGCGGCGACCGGATCGCCCGCCACGCCGACCGCTACGAGCGCGCGGAGGAGTTCGTGGACGTGGTCCTCGGCCTCTGGAACACCTGGGACGATGGCGCGGTGATCATCGACCGCGCCAGCGGGCAATTCTCGAAGCCGGATGGCTTCCGCCCGTTGAACCACCGCGGCAGCCATTTCGAGGTACGCGGCCCGCTCAACATCTCGCGCACCCCGCAGGGACAGCCCGTGCTGGTGCAGGCCGGCTCCTCCGGGCCCGGCAAGGATCTGGCGGCGCGCACCGCCGAGATCGTGTTCACGGCCAATCAGACGCTGGAGGAGGCGGTGGCCTTCTACGGCGACCTGAAGGAGCGGATGGCGCGGTTCAGCCGCGCCCCGGACGATCTGAAGGTGATGCCGGGCCTGTTTCCCGTCGTCGGCCGCAGCGAGGCCGAGGCGCGGGCGAAGTTCGAAGCCCTGCAGGACCTGATCGATCCCGTCGTCGGCCTCGCGCTGCTCGGACGCATGATCGGCGGCCACGACCTGTCGGGCTACGATCCCGACGGGCCCGTCCCGGAATTGCCCGAGACGGACGGCATCAAGTCCCGCCAGCAGCTGATGGTCGATCTCGCCCGTCGCGAAGGTCTGACCCTGCGTCAGCTCTACCTGCGCATCGCGGGCGCCCGCGGCCACTCGCAGATCATCGGCACGGCCGCCCAGATCGCGGACGAGATGGAGGAGCGGTTCCGGGCTGGCGGGGCGGACGGCTTCAACATCATGCCCCCGACGCTGCCCGGCGGCCTCGAGGATTTCATCACGCTGGTCCTGCCGGAGCTTCGCCGGCGCGGCCTGTTCCGCACCGAGTACGAGGGCCGAACCCTGCGGGACCATCTCGGGTCGCGCCCGCCGGCAGGATTCGGGCCTCATCCAGCCAGGACCTAGGGGTGGCGGCCGGTCGCCGCGTGCAGCGACCGGCCTGCGGCGTCTTGGCCATTAAGATGATTGCGCACAAGCGATAATCCCTGTGATACGAGGAGCCATCACGGTCGAAGGCCGCCATGTGCAGGTCGTGGCAGGGGCGACGGGGCATTGACGGATCAGCAGGAACGCACCCGCTTCGAAGCGGAGTTTGCGCGCATCGGCGCGAGTTCCGACCCGTTCGTATCCGCCGTTCGGGCGACGCGGATGCCGATGCTGATCACCGATCCCAATCAGCCGGACAATCCGATCGTCTTCGTCAATGCCGCCTTCTCCACGCTGACCGGTTACGCCCATGACGAGATCATCGGGCGGAACTGTCGGTTCCTGCAGGGGCCCGAGACCAACCGCGCCGATATCGCCAAGATCAGAGCGGCCATCGCGCGCCGGGTGCCGATCGAGATCGAGCTGTTGAACCATAAGAAGAGCGGTGAGCTCTTCTGGAATCGGCTCCTGATCTCGCCGGTCTTCGATCGCGACGGTGAGCTGACCTATTTCTTCGCGTCGCAGTTCGACGTGACCCTGGAGCGGGACAAGCTCGCGCGGATGCATCGCGACCGGCTGGCGCTGGAGCTGGAGGTGGAGCGTCGCACCAGCGACCTCACCCGCAGCGAAGAGCGGCTGCGCTTCATCCTGAAGGCCGGACGCTTCGGCTCCTGGACCCTCGATCTCGCCGACATGCGCCTGGTGGCCTCCGAAACCTGCAAGGAGAATTTCGGACGGGCGGCCGACGACCCCTTCAGCTACGAGGATCTGATCGCGGCGATCGATCCCGAGGACCGCCCGCGCATGCAGGCGGCGGTGCAGACCTCGATCCGCGAGCACAGCGACTACGACATCGAGTACCGGGCGCGCACGCCGCGTGGCGAGCTGCGCTGGCTGCAGATCCGCGGCCAGACCTTCTACGACGCGGTCGGCCAGCCGCTGAGCATGGCCGGCGTCTCCATCGACGTGACCGAGCGCAAGCGCGCAGAGGAGCATCGCACCCTCCTGGCCGACGAGCTGAACCACCGGGTGAAGAACTCGATGGCGACCATGCAGTCCATCGCGCACCAGACTCTGCGCAACGCATCCTCCGTGGAGGAAGCGCACAAGACCCTCGACGCACGGCTGCAATCGCTCTCGGCCGCCCACGACGTTCTGACCCGCGAGAGCTGGATCGGCGCCACGCTGACCGTGATCGTGGAGGGCACATTGCAGCCGTTCCGCGGCGGCGCGGGGCAGAGGTTCCTGATCAACGGCCCGGAGGTGTGGCTGACGCCGCGCCTGACCCTCGCCTTCACGATGGCTCTGCACGAGCTGGCGACCAACGCGGTCAAGTACGGCGCCCTGTCGAACGACAGGGGACGGGTGATCCTGAACTGGGACGTGGTGGATGGGGCGAGGCCAGCCCACCTCTGGTTCCGTTGGGAGGAAATCGGCGGACCTGCGGTGACGGCGCCGGCCCGCGGCGGCTTCGGCACGCGCCTGATCGAGCGGGCGCTGGCCGCCGAGATGGGAGGCTCGGCGGAAATCGAATACCGCCCCCGCGGCGTCGTCTTCACCCTGGACGCGCCGTTGCCCGACCGGAGACCCGCCGCAGCGGAGGACCCGACGGCCTGAGGACCTCGAGCGCCGGCGCGCCGCCGTTCACGTCATGCGCGTCAGGACAGCCTCGTTCCAGAACCTGCGATGCAGGAAGGCCATCGCGGCATGGCCGAGGACGACCGCCAGGAGCGTGAAGCCCAGCCAGTAATGGAACAGATCGGCGGGAAACATCATCCAGGCGATCTTCGTGTCCCGCTCCGGCATCAGGGGGAGGCCGTAGGGCGCGAAGGGCTTGCCCGAACCGTACTGGCGCAGAAGCGCGAGGCCGGGGACGAGGATCATCAGCAGATAGATCAGGCCATGACCGGCCACGGCGGCGCGCCCCGGAGCGCCCGGATGCGACGGGCGCCGGTGGAGATTCGCGAGTCCCCAGGCCCCGCGCAGGAGCACGAGCACGAACAGCGTGAAGCCAAGGGTGAAGTGGCTCCCGCCGACGAGGCGCGTGAGCGCGGTGTCACCGATCGCGACGTAGAGCAGCGCGCCCGTGAATTGCCACGCGAAGAGGGCGGCCATCAGCCAGTGGAAGCCGCGGCTGATGCGGCCGTAGCGGTGCGGGGTGTCCAGCCAGACACTCTGCGGCGCGGCTTCGCGGCTCATCGGGCTGGTCATGCCGCCGTCTCGGTCCACAGGTCTCCGGCCATGGCGTCGGCTTGCAGGATCTCGGACGCCGCGGCGGTGAGCGCATGATCCGGTCCGGGCTGGCGCAGATAGGTGGCGAGGTCGCGCGCGAGCCGCTCCAGCCTATGGCCGCGCATGAATCCCTGCAAGCCGACCGAGCGCTGGGCCAGCTGGAGGACATCGAGGCCGGCGCGCTCGACCGCGAGGCGGACCAAGTTGATGTAGGCGACCACGCGTGCGGGCGGCATCCCGGCGTCCGATGCGACCTGCGCGCCGCGCTCGATCCAGAGCCGCGCCCCCTCGACCGCGATGGCTCCCTCGCCGAGGCGGGCCAATTGGTGCGGGTCGCCGCCCCGGCCGGTCCGGTTCAGGTGGCCGCGCCAAGCATCGAACACGGCTTCGATGCCGCCAAGCTGGACCGCAGCAAAGCGCCACGCGCCGCCCGAGAAGGCCGGCTGCTGGAAATAATCGTCGGGCTGGCCCAGGATGTCGCCGGCATTGACGGCGAGACCGGTGAAATCGACCGTGCCGGTCGCCGAAGCGCGCATGCCCTGCGCGCGCCAGGCCGAGAGATCGGCCCGGGTGCCGGCTTCGAGCGGCACCACCATCATCGCCACGCCGGCCCGGTCCGGATGCCGGGCGGTCACGAGGGCGCGGGTGACGTAGCCGGCGCCCGACGCGAAGGTCTTCACGCCGAGGAGTTGTCCGTCGGTATCGCGCGCCTCGACCCGCAAGCCGCCCTCGGCCGGCTCCGTATTCCAGACTCCGAACAGATGACCGGCGCGCGCGTCGGCGAACAGGCGGCTTCGCTGGTCGGGCGTGCCGTACCGGGCAATGAGCTGGATGGCGTTGACGTGTCCCTCGTAGAGTCGGCCGAGGGCGAGGCTGCCGTAGCCGACCAACCGCAGAACCTCGGCCAGGGCGCCGGCTCCCGGCTCCGTCCCCAGGCCGGCCCCGCCCTTTTCCACCGGGACCGGGGCGGCGAGCAGCCCGAGCCGCGCGAGATCGGCAACATCGTCCTGCGGGAAGCCGCCGTCATGGTCCTGGGCATCCGCGCGCGCCGCGGCGGCGGCGGCAATGGTTCGGGCGGCCGCCTCGGAATCGTAGATCGGGTCCAGACGGGTCCACTGGTCCATGCGTCTTTCCCCTTCAGGTCGCGGCCGGGCGCGGCGGAGTGCGCAGACCGCACCACCGATCCATGCACGCTGAGCGCCTAGCATCGCGATCCGCGCGGCCCGTTACAGGAGCGCAGCTGCGCAGGGTCGAGCGCTCGGATGTCGTCACGTCTCGCCTCCTACCCGCACTGGATGCGGAAGATCATAGAAAGCTAACCTGAGAGTGAACCACCCTTTCCTCATCCGGGGCTGCGACCAATGCGACCGCACTCGGCCGGGTCGGCGGCTGCGCCGCGATGGTTCAGTTCAAAGTCCGGTTGGCGCGCAGCTGCGACACCGCGAGGTCGACGAAGGTCCGCACCTTCGCGGGTGCGCGCCGGCCTTCGGGATACAGCACGTGGACGGGTATCGGTGCCTCCTCGTACTCGTCGAGCACGATCCTGAGGCGGCCTTCGAGCAGATCCGGGCCAATCTGGTAGTGCAGGACCCGCGTCAGCCCCCAGCCTGACCGGGCGGCGGCGATCGGAACCTCGTTGGTGTTGCTCTGAAGGGTGGGATGGACGACCACCCGCTCGTTCCCCGCGAACCGCCATTCCGGCGACGCCCAGGCGCCGGTGGAGACTGCGATCCGGTGCCGCTTCAGATCCGCCGGCGTCGTCGGCACGCCGTGGCGCGCGAAATAGGCCGGGGCGCCGCAGATGACATGGCGGACCGACCCGACCCGGGCCGCCGTCAATCCGGAATCGGTCAAGCGGCCGATCCGGATCGCGACATCGATCCCTTCCTCGACGATGTTGACGGGCCGATCGACGAACAGGGTCCGCGCCGACATGGTCGGGTAGGTGTCGAGGTAGTGGGTCACGATCGGGAGGACGTGCATCTTCCCGAACAGCACGGAGGCCGTGACCGCGAGCGTCCCCGAGGGCGTCGCATTGGAGCCGGCCGCCGCCGACTCGGCCTCGGCGATGTCGGCCAGGATCCGCCGGCAATCCTCGTAGTAGCGGCTGCCCGCCTCCGTGAGCTTCACGGAGCGCGTCGTCCGGATCAGGAGCCGGGCGCCGATGGTCTCCTCGAGGGCCGCCACAGCACGCGTGACGGCCGGCGGGCTCATGTGCAGGAGGCGGGCGGTCTGCGCGAAGCTCCCCGTCTCGGCGACCTTGGCGAAGACGCGCATGGTTTGCCAACGATCCAAGGCCTCGCTCCTGGGCTTCGCGAAACGGACCGCGCCGCCGACGCCCGGTCCAGGCTCCCCTCACCCGCCGGGCCGGTGATCAGAACCCGAAATGGCTCAGGCCCGGATGATCGTCCGGCCGGCGTCCGAGGGGCCAGTGAAACTTGCGGTCCACTTCCGCGATGGGCAGCTCGTTGATGCTGCTGTGCCGGTAGCGCATCAGCCCGTCATCGGCGAATTCCCAGTTCTCGTTGCCGTAGGCCCGGAACCAGTGGCCGCTGTCGTCGTGGTACTCATAGGCGTAGCGCACGGCGATCCGGTTACCGGTGAAGGCCCAGAGCTCCTTGATGAGGCGGTAGTCGAGCTCCCGGTTCCACTTGCGGGTCAGGAAAGCCTCCACCTCCGCGCGTCCGTTCAGGAACTCGGCGCGATTCCGCCAGCGGGTATCGGTCGTGTAGGCCAGGGCGACCTTGGCCGGGTCGCGGCCGTTCCAGCCATCCTCGGCGAGGCGGACCTTCGCGATCGCGCTCTGCTCATCGAAGGGCGGCAGCGGGGGACGGGACATGGTGTACTCCTGGGGTGCGCGAGGTTGCGGGACCCGGGCCCGATATCGACGCCGCGCACAATGATCGGCCGCCGACGATCCCGGAAGGTGGAAAACGGAGTCGGGTGAAGCGTGCCGGGCGTCACAGCGCGAGCTGCACCCGGTCCGTGCCTTCGGCGGGCACGGCCGAGCAGATCAGCACTTCGTCCTCAGTTACGGCGGCGCTCGGTTCCTTGCGATAGGTCACGGCGCCGGCGAGCAGCTTTGTGCGGCAGGTCCCGCAACTGCCTTCCCGGCAACTGAAGGCGGGTGCGAGGCCGCGGGCTTCGGCGAGGTCGAGGAGGCTACCGGACTCGGGGGTCCAGCGCGCCTCCTTGCCGGTGTCGAGGAAGGCGACGGGCACCGGTTTCGTTGAGGGTGGCGGGCGGGGCGGCGCGACGCCCTCCGACCCCGCCGTCCGGACCAGCGCAGACGGGCCGAACGCCTCCGCGTGGATCCTGTCGTCCGACACGGTGTAGCCGCGCAACCCGTCATAGAGCGCCTGCGTGAAGGTCGGCGGCCCGCACAGGTAGAAGTCGTAATCGGCGAAAGCCAGGAAGCGCGTGAGCAGCGCCATGTCGATCCGGCCCGCGGCCTCGTAATCGACGCCGGCCCGGGCATCGGAGACGTCGCTCAGGACGCGCACGATCCGGACGGAGCCCTGTGCCGCTGCGGCCAGCTCGGACAATTCCGCGTCGAAGGCGCGATCGGACCGCGCACGTGCGGCGTAGATGAGCGTGGTCGGTCGGATGTTGCGGGTGCGCAAGCCCTCGTAGACCACGTGCCGGAGCATCGCCAGGAGCGGCGTTATCCCGACGCCGCCGGCCAGCAGCACCGCGGGGCGCGCCGCGTGGGCCTCGAGGGAAAAATCGCCGCCGGGCGCCCGCGCCTCGATGATGTCCCCAACCTGAAGGCGGTCGTGCAGGTGCTGCGAGACGATGCCGTCGCGCTTCACGCTGATGCGGTAGGTCGGGTCGGAGGGCGCGACCGAGAGCGTGTAGGTGCGGATCACCGGCGCGTCCGCTCCGGGCAGCGTCACGCGGATCGGGAGATGCTGGCCCGCACGGTGCGGGAGCCGTCCGGCTCCGTCGTCCGGAGCCAGATGGAAGGACCGGATGGAGCGGCTCTCGTCGGTGATCTTCGTCACCCGGAAGGGCCGCCAATGCGCGGCACGCTCGGTCGCCCGGACGCGATCGGCCGCCTCCACCCAGTCGCCGGTCATCAGCGCGTTCGGCGACCATCCATCCGCCTGGAACGACCACCGCAGCGGGAGGGCGCCCCGCCGACAGATGACCCGGCGCGGCCGGAAGCTCCAGAGACGCTCGGCGCCCTGGAAGGCGGCGAGCTCTGGCGAATCCAGGATCACGGCGGCGTCGCCGGTCAGGTGGAGAAGATCACCCGTCGCGAAATCGGTGAAGACCAGCCCTGCCCTGCCGTTGAGGTGGATGTTGCCGAGGGTGGCGAAAAACAGGTTTCCGGCGAAGTCGGGGATCGTGAGCGTACCGTCCGCAGCGACACGGACGAAGCCCGCCTTGCCGCCGCGATGCGAGACGTCGACCTGGCGCCGGCCCTCGCGGTCGGCATACGACGCCACGAAGAACGTGTCGGCCGCCGCGATCAGGGACCGCGCCGCCTCGTCGAGATCCGCGCGCTCCTCGACCGGGGCAGCGACGGGCGCGCGAAGATCCCCGAGGACGGTCATGTCGCGGAGCTGGATGTACTGCGGACAGTTTCCGAAGCTCTGATCGACGTCGAAGTGCAGGATCCCGCCGGCCGTGGACCGGACGATCCCGTTGACGCGGTTCCGTCGACGGCTGTGCAGCTCGATCCCGAGGAGACCGATCGCGTCGCCCTCCCCCGTACCCTCAGCCGCGGGATCGCCCGGGTCGGGCCGCACGGCGATGTCGAGGGCCGTCGGTGTCGGTGAGGTGATGAAGCCCGGGCCGCCGGCGAGAAGCGTGGCCCAGGCATCGCCGCGCCGGTCGACGCTGCCGAGAACGACGAAGGGAATCTGCGCATAGAAGGCGCGGTGCTGATCGGGCATGAAGTCCCGCACCACCCTCTGTCCGATCATTTCCATCCGTTCGGCGGCGCCGACCGTCTCCTGAATGGACTTTTCGCCGGCATGCCAGGTCGGCAGCTTCGCAAAGGTCTGACCGTCATCCATCATGGCGCCCTCCGCTCGATTCCGCTCCCGGATGCGGTTGCATCCAGGCCTGCCGGTCACCCCGCGGCCGTGAGGCCGGCGGGTGTCTTCGCGAGAGGGACGAAGCCCGGCAGGCTTTCGACCCGGCGCAGGAACGCCTCGACGTTCGCATAGCTCGACAGATCCACGTTGCCCTCCGGGGCCCGGGCCAGGTAGCTGTAGAGTGCCACATCCGCGATGGTCGGCCGCTCGGCCGCGAGCCAGTCCCGCCCGTCGAGATGCGCCTCGAGCCGCGCCAGAAGCGTGTGCGCCCGGGCGATCACCTCCTCCGGATTGAACGTGGCGCCGAAGACCGTGATCAGCCGGGCCGCGGCCGGTCCGTAGGCGAGTTCACCCGCCGCGACCGACAGCCAGCGCTGGACCGCCGCCGCACCCTGCGGATCCTCGGGCAGCCAATCCGACCGGCCGAGCCGTTTCGCGACGTAGACCAGGATGGCGTTGGAATCGGAGACGATTACGCCGTCGTCGTCCAGCACCGGTACCTGACCGAACGGGTTCATCGCGCGAAAGGCCGGCGTCCTGTGCTCGCCCGCCTTCAGGTCGACCTCGACCAGCTCATGCGGCGCGCCGACCAGGGACAGGAACAGGCGAGCCCGGTGCGCGTGGCCCGAGAGGGGATGATGGTAGAGCTTCATGGTGGCGGTTCTCCGTCGGGGGCCGGGATTGCCCCGCGCCGCGACGGTAGAATGCTGCCGTCGCGGCTTCGGCGGAATGCGCGTTCTGCGCAGCACATCATTCCGGAAATCGGAATAATCATCGGCGCCTGTCGCCGGCCTGGCGCGAGAGCCGGGATCGCGACCAGTCCTCAGATCCGTGCCGGCGCGCCGATGCCGCGCGCGAAGGTTCGGAGACGTGAGGAGCGGTTGGAGGGATGACGTCCTCTTTTCGGGTTGCACCTGCGGGATCTGCGTGCTCGTCTCACCCGCCTTCGCCTCCGCCGGGCCCGCGGACGGGTCGTCGATAGGATTCTCGCCATGGGCCATCTCTCGACGCACGTGCTGGACACCACCTCGGGCAGGCCGGCTGCCGGCGTGGTCATCGAACTGCGCCGCCTCGCCGCCGACGGGACGGCGGAGCCTATCGCCTCGGCCGTCACCAATGCCGACGGGCGGACCGACGGTCCCCTGCTGGACGACGCGACCCTGTCGGCCGGCACCTACGAATTGCTCTTCCATGTCGGCGCGTATTTCGCCCGGATGGGTCTGGACGGATCGCCACCCTTTCTCGATGTCATCCCCGTCCGATTCGGGGTCTGCGACCCGGACGGGCGCTATCACGTCCCCTTGCTCGTCACGCCGTGGAGCTACGCGACCTATCGCGGAAGCTGACGTGGTCCCGCGCCGGACAGGACCGGCGGCAGGGCTGAAGAGCCGCGTCGCAGGCCGCGCAGAGAGGATCGGGACGCAACCTCCGAAAGGACCGCGCGGGCCTTGACACGGGCTTCATAACCGAAGAGCCTAGTTTTCAGGCGCGGGGCAAAGCTGCCCAGTTTCGCGCCACAATGTCTCGACCTTTCCCGGCGATGCCGCCCGCAGTGCTCACGCACTGGCGGGCTTTTTGCGTTCTGAAGGATTGCATGGGCCTCAGCCATCACAGCATCGGCATCCTGTTCTCCACGGACGGTCCCTACGGCCTCGTGGGGCGGGCCATGCTGAACGGCGCACGGCTGGCGGTCGAGGAGGTGAACGCGCAGGGCGACATCACCCTCGAGCCGGTGATCTGCGACCCGCAAGGCGCCCTCGCCGGGTACGTGGCCGGCGCCGAACAGCTCCTCGGCGCGGGCATCCGCCACGTCGTCGGCTGCTACACCTCGTCGAGCCGCAAGGAGATCATCCCGATCTTCGAGAAGCGGGATGGATTGCTCTGGTATCCATCGCATTACGAAGGGTTCGAGACGTCGGCGAATGTGATCTACACCGGCGCCGCACCGAATCAGCACATCGTCCCCCTGGTCCGATACCTGCTCGCCCGGGGCGGCCGTACCGCCTTCTGCGTCGGGTCCAACTACATCTGGGCATGGGAGAACAACCGGATCCTGCGCGAGACGCTGGCGATCGCGGGCGGCCAGGTCACGGGTGAACGCTATCTCGCAGTGGGCGAGACCGCCCTCGGGCAGGTGATCGAGGCGATTCTGGACGCGAAGCCGGACTTCGTCTTCAACACCCTGATCGGGACGTCGGCGTATCGCTTCTTCCGCGATTTCCGGAACGCCTGCCGCGCGCGCGGCATCGACCAGCCGCGGACATTGCCGGTGGCGAGCTGCAGCCTCGCCGAGCCGGAATTGGAGGCGATCGGGCCGGAGGCGGTCGACGGTCACCTGTCGTCGAGCGTCTACTTCACGTCGATCGACTCTCCCCGAAACCGGGCCTTCACGGCCGCCTATGCGGCGCGCTTTCCGGACGGGCCGACCGCGTCGGCCGATACCGAATCCTCCTACATCGCGGTCCATCTCCTGGCGCGGGCGCTGGCGCGGGCCGGGACGGAGGACGCCGCGACGGTGCGCAGGACCGCCTGCATGGACGCGTTCGACGCGCCGCAGGGGCCGGTCCGTCTCGACGAGACCACGCTCCATGCCTGTCTGACGCCCCGGATCGGCCTGTCGACGGCGGCGGCCCGCTTCAGCATCGTGGCGCAGGCGGACGAGCCGGTGGCGCCGGATCCCTATCTCGTGCGCAGCGACCCGCGCGTCGTGCCGGTGAGCCGGCGTCCGCGCCTGCGGGTGGTGCCATGACGAATCCCCGCCTGATCCAGAACTTCAGTGGCGCGCAGGCCCTGCTGATCGCGCCGCCGGGCACCGCCACCGACGTTCTCGCCGGCACCCTGTTGAAGCTGGGGCTCACGGTCGCCTCGGTCGTCCCGGCCGGCGAAGCGCCCTGGCTCGATTTCGAGAGCCTCGACCCCGAGCGCCACATCGTCATCGTGGACGGCGACCTGCCGCTGCCGGGCATCGCGGCGAGCGCCGTCTCCGATCTGCCACCGGTGCCCGTGGTCGGGCTCGTCGGCGCCGAGGCGCCCAGCCGGCTCAAGGGGCTGCTCCAGCTCGGCGCCACCGGGCTGCTGCGCAAGCCGATCCACGGTGCCTCGGTCTACGCCGCTCTGTTCCTCGCGGTGAACGAGCACAACCGGCGGCGCGTGCTCGAGGAACGGCTGGCCCGCCACGAGGAGCGGCGGCGCGGCCGGCGCCACGTCGTCAAGGCGATCCTGCGGCTGATGCAGGAGCACGGCCTCGACGACGACGCGGCCTACGAGGCCCTGCGCCGCGAAGCGATGCGCGCCCGCCAACCCCTCGAAGCGTACTGCGAAACGCTTATCCGCGCCCGGCCGTCTCCCGTGGCGCCCACCGTGGCGCCGCGACTGGCCCGATCCTGAAGTTCTTTCGCCCCCCCGAAGACGAGGATGCCCTGATGCCGAGAACGCCCCGCGGATCCCGCCTGTCCGCCCTCGCGGCCGCCCTGCTCCTGAGCACACCTTTGGCCGCCCCCGCGGCCCGCGCCGCCGACCCAATCAAGCTCGGCGTCCTCGAGGACCAGTCCGGCGACTTCGCCCTCGCCACGATCGGCAAGGTCCACGGAATCCAACTCGCCGCGGACGAGATCAACGCCGCCGGCGGCATCGCCGGGCGCAAGCTGGAACTCGTGATCTACGACACGCAGTCGGACAACACGCGCTATCAGGAATTCATGCGCCGCGTGCTCCAGCGCGACAAGGTCAACGCCGTCTTCGCGGGCTTCTCCAGCGCGTCCCGCGAAGCCTACAGGCCGATCGTCGACCAGCTCGACGGCTTCGCCTTCTACAACAACCAGTACGAGGGCGGCGTCTGCGACGGCCACATGGTCATCACGGGCGCGGTGCCGGAGCAGCAATTCTCGACGCTGATCCCGTGGATGATGGAGAAGTTCGGCAAGCGGGTCTACACGATCGCGGCCGACTACAATTTCGGTCAGATCTCGGCCGAGTGGGTGCGCAACATCGTCAAGGAGAACGGCGGCGAGATGGTCGGGGAGGAATT
The DNA here is from genome assembly GCF_900116795.1 of Methylobacterium sp. UNCCL125. Classification (NCBI taxonomy): domain Bacteria; kingdom Pseudomonadati; phylum Pseudomonadota; class Alphaproteobacteria; order Hyphomicrobiales; family Methylobacteriaceae; genus Methylobacterium; species Methylobacterium sp. UNCCL125. The sequence continues at coordinate 60,027 of NZ_FPBW01000031.1, forward strand.
CATCCCCCTCGGCGTGTCGCAGTTCTCGCAGACGATCCAGAACATCCAGAAGGCCAAGCCCGACATCCTGATGACGCTGCTCGTCGGCACCGCGCAGGCCTCCTATTACGAGCAGGCGGCGGCCGCGAACCTGAAGATCCCGATGGGGTCCTCGGTCAATATCGGCCAGGGCTACGAGCACAAGCGCTTCCAGCCCCCGAGCCTCGCCAACATGTACGTGACCACGAACTACATCGAAGAGGTCGACAGCCCGTCGAGCAAGGCCTTCCTCGCCAAGTGGAAGGCGAAGTTCCCGAACGAGCCCTACGTCAACCAGGAGGCCGAGAACTCCTACCTCGCGGTCTACCTCTACAAGCAGATGGTGGAGCGGGCGAACGGCTCGACCAAGCGGGCCGACCTGCGCAAGGTCATCGCGGCCGGCGACGTCTGCGTGGACGCGCCGGAGGGCAAGGTCTGCATCGACCCCAAGAGCCAGCACGCCTCCCACACGATCTCCCTCGCCAAGGTCGACGAGAAGCACGCGATCTCGTTCCCGAAGACCTGGGACAACATCCAGCCCTACTGGCTCGGGAAGGCCGGCTGCGACCTGACGCAGAAGGATCCGATGGCGCAGTACACGCCGAGCAACCCGCCCAAGCCCTGAGGCGCACGATACCGCCGGGGCCCGTGCGCCCCGGCCCCCTCCGTCATGATCGGGCCTCCTGGATGGATCTGCTGACCCACGCCTTCACGTTCCTCTACCAGATCGGCGACGCGTTCTCGTTCCTGGTGCTCTCCGCCTGCGGTCTCGCGGTGGTGTTCGGCATGATGGGCGTCATCAACCTCGCGCACGGCGAACTCATCATGTGCGGGGCCTACGTGACCGCGGCGACGACGCGGGCCGGGCTGCCCCTGCCCCTCGGCATCCTCGCGGGGGCGCTCGCGGCCGGCGCCGTCGGCATGGTGATGGAGCGCCTCGTCATCCGCCACCTCTACGGCCGGCCCCTGGACACGATCGTGGCAACCTGGGGCATCAGCCTCGCGGCGACGCAGGGCACGCTGATCCTGCTGGGCTCCAGCATGCCGGGGATCGGCACGCCGCTCGGCAGCTTCGCGGTCGGCGGCTACTCCTACTCGACCTATCGCGTGGTCCTGATGGTCGCCGCCGTTGCGGTGCTGGCCGGGCTCTACCTCGCCTTCAACGCCACCCGCTTCGGCACCCTGGCGCGGGCCACCATCCAGGTGCCGCACATGGCCGAGGCCCTCGGCGTCGACACGCGCACCGTCTACGCCCTGACTTTCGGCCTCGGCGCGGCGCTGGCGGGCCTCGCGGGCGGGCTCTACGCGCCGACCATGACCATCGTGCCGACCATGGGCACGACCTTCATCATGGAGGCCTTCGTTACCGTGGTGGTCGGCGGCGCCGACATCTTCCTCGGCACGGCGCCGGCGGCGCTCGTGCTCGGCACGGTGCGGGCACTGCTCACCACGTGGCAGGGCCAGCTCTTCGGGCAGATCGGGCTCCTCGTCGCGGTGATCCTGGTGATCCGGGTGCTGCCGCGGGGCATTTCGGGCCTGATCCTGCGCGAGCGGGCGTGAGGCCATGGTGATGAGTCTGGCGATGACCCTGCTCCGGCGCCTCGAAGGCCCGCAGACCCTGGGACGCGGGCCGGCCTTCTGGACCGCGTTCGCGATCGTGATCGCCGCCGCCATCGCCTATCCGTGGTTCGCGGACGGCTACACGGTCGGCAACACCGCCTACTTCTTCTGCTGGGTGTTCATGGCGCTCGGCCTGTGCCTGATCTGGGGCTATGGCGGCGCGCTGAGCTTCGGCCAGACCGCCTTCTTCGGCCTCTCCGGCTACGCCTACGGGGTGCTTACGCTCAATGTCGGCGCCGCCTACGGTTTCACCCTCGCGGCCCTGGTGCTGGCGGTGGCCCTCTCGGCCGTCATGGCGGCGCTCCTCGGCTATTTCCTGTTCTTCGGCCGGATCGGCGGCGTGTTTCTCGGCATCATCACCCTGTCGGTGACGCTCGCCCTGGAGCGCTTCATGGCGCAGACCGCCGGCCCGGAATGGAAGATCGGGGCGGCGCGCCTCAACGGCTACAACGGCATGAGCGGCATGCCGCCCCTGACCGTGCCGTGGTTCGACGGCGAAATCGTGCTGTTTCCCGACGTCGCCCTCTATTACGGCCTCCTGGGTCTGCTGATCGTCGTCTACCTCGCGCTGCGCATCCTGGTGAACGCCCGGTTCGGCAACGTGCTGGTGGCGATCCGCGAGAACCCGGAACGGGCCGAGATGCTGGGCTACGACGTCCGGCGCTACCAGCTCGCCGCCTTCGTGATCGGCTCGGCCCTCGCGGGGCTGAGCGGTACCCTCTACACCGCGTGGGGCCAGTACATCACGCCCTCCAGCATGGGCCTCACCGCCGCCGCGCTGCCGGTGATCTGGGTCGCGGTCGGCGGCCGCGGCGACCTGACGGCCACGCTGATCGGCACGCTCGTGGTCCTCGGCGGCTTCCAGGCGCTGACGATCTACGGCAGCCAGTACGCCCTCGTGGTGATGGGCCTGCTCCTCGTCGTGGTGGTGCTGGCGGCGCCCGACGGACTGGTGGTGGCAGCCATGCGCGGGCTCGGCCGCCTGCGCCGCCGGGAGGCCGGCCGATGACTCCGCTCCTCGAGACCCGCGCTCTCAGCAAGCATTTCGGCGGTCTCCACGTCACCAACGACGTGAACTTCGCCCTTGCGGCGGGGGAGATCCACTGCCTGATCGGGCCGAACGGCGCCGGCAAGAGCACCTTCTTCCGCCTGCTGCTGGGGGAATACACGCCGGAGCGGGGGCAGATCCTCTACGCCGGCGAGGACATCACCGCGCTCAAGCCCTTCGCGCGGATCCGCCGGGGCATGAGCGTCAAGTTCCAGGTGCCGGGCATCTTCCCGAGCCTGTCGGTCGCCCACAACCTGGAGATTGCGCTCCAGCATCATCTCGAGGGGGCCTCGCTCGGCGCCGAGATCCGCCGGCTGCTCGCCTTCCTCAACCTCAGCGCGGCGGCCTCCGAGCGGGCCGGCAATCTCAGCCACGGGCAGAAGCAGTGGCTGGAGATCGGCATGGCGATCAGCCTCAAGCCGCGCCTGCTCCTCCTCGACGAACCCACCGCCGGGATGTCGCCGGACGAGACCTTCGCCACCGGCGCGATGGTACAGGCCCTCAACCGCGACGGCGTCGCGGTGCTGGCCATCGAGCACGACATGGCCTTCGTCCGGCAGATCGCCCAGCGGGTGACCGTGCTCCATGTCGGGCGCATCTTCGCCCAGGGCACCACCGACGCGATCATCGCGGACGAGCGGGTGGCGGCGATCTACCTCGGCGAGTCGGATGCGCCACCCCTGCGGAGTGTCGCCGATGCCTGAGCCGCTTCTCGCGACCACCGGCCTGCGGGCCGGCTACGGCGGCAAGCCCGTGCTGCAGGGGGTCGACCTCGCGGTCCAGCCCGGTGAGATCGTGGCGGTGATTGGCCGCAACGGCGTCGGCAAGTCGACACTGATGCGCAGCCTCGTCGGGCTGCTGCCCGCCTCCGGGGGCGGCATCGCCTTCCGGGGCGCCGCGGTCGAGGGCCTCGCCGCCCACCGGCGCGCCCGCCTCGGCATCGGCTACGTGCCCCAGGGCCGCGACGTCTTCCCGCGCATGAGCGTCGCCGACAACCTGACGGTCGGCGCGTCCCTGCTGCCGAAGGGCGAGCGGCCGGATTACGAGCGCGCCTTCGGGCCGTTCCCGATCCTGCGGGAGCGGCGCGGGCAGCGGGCCGGAACCCTCTCCGGCGGCCAGCAGCAGCAGCTCGCCATCGGCCGCGTCCTCGTCGGCGGACCCGCCCTGATCCTCCTCGACGAGCCGTCCGAGGGCATCCAGCCCTCGGTGGTGCAGCAGATCGGCCGCACCCTGGTCGATCTCAACCGCCGTACCGGGGTCACGATCGTGTTCGTGGAGCAGAACCTCGACCTGATCCGCGCCATGGCCCAGCGCAGCTACGTCATGGACAAGGGCCGGATCGTCGCGGAGCTGACGGCCCGGGACCTCGACGACCGCGACCTCGTCCGGCGCCACCTCGCCGTCTGACACCTCAATCCGTCAACCAAGGGAGAGACGACCATGCAGTGGCTCGATCAGTCCATCATGGCCCGCAAGGGTGTCGCCGGCGGCAAGTCCGGCCAGGAGCACACGATCACCGAGGCCGAGCAGGGCCGCTACCACTACGTCTACGGGCCCTTCGCCGAGCCGGTCCTCACCGTCGATCCGGGCGCCGTGGTCACGGTCGAGACCCACGACGCCTTCGAGGGCAAGATCCGCCACGAGACCGACAGCCCGACGCAGATCCTGAACTTCCCCTATCTCAACCCGCAGAACGGGCCGATCTTCGTCAACGGCGCCGAGAAGGGCGACTGCCTTGCGGTGGCGATCCGCTCGATCCGGCCGCGCGGCCCGCAGCCCTGCGGTACGACGCTGATCATGCCGGAATTCGGCGGCCTCGTCGCCACCGGCGACACCGCGCTCCTCAACCCGTCCCTGCCCGAGCGGGTGCGCAAGCTCGAGGTGACGGCCGAGAACGGCGTGCGCTGGAACGACCGGATCACGCTGCCCTATCAGCCGTTCATCGGCACGATCGGCACCTCGCCGGAGATCGAGGCGATCTCCTCCCTGCAGCCGGACTATTACGGCGGCAACATGGACCTGCCCGACGTCGGCGTCGGCGCGGTGATCTACCTGCCGGTGAATACCGAGGGCGCGCTCCTGTATCTCGGCGACTGCCACGCCGCGCAGGGCGACGGCGAGCTCTGCGGCGTCGCGGTGGAGCACCCGACCCACACGACGGTGCAGATCGACCTGATCAAGGGCTGGACCTTCCGCTGGCCGCGGCTGGAGACCGCCGACTTCTACATGACGATCGGCTCAGCCCGGCCGATGGAGGACGCCGCGCGCATCGCCTACCGGGAGCTGGTCCGCTGGCTCGCGGCCGATTTCGGCTTCGACGAGATCGACGCCTACATGCTGCTCACGCAGTGCGGGCGCGTGCGGCTCGGCAACATGGTCGATCCGAAATACACGCTCGGCGCGTCGATCGCGAAATCGATCGCGCACGCCTGATCGACGACGGAGGAGGATGGCATGGATCTCGGGCTCAGAGGCCGCCGGGCGCTGGTGACCGGCGGCACCAAGGGCATCGGCGCGGCGATCGTCGACCTGCTTGCCGACGAGGGGGCGGCGGTCGCCCTCTGCGCCCGCAACGCCGCGGAGGTCGCCGCCAAGGTCGACGCCCTGCGCGCCAAGGGCGTGGCGGCGACCGGGCGCGCCCTCGACGTCGCCGATCCCGCCGCCCTGCGCGGCTGGATCGCCGAGGCCGCGGAGGAACTTGGCGGCCTCGACATCGTGGTGCCGAACGTGAGTGCCCTAGCGGTCGGCAACGACGAGGCGGCGTGGCGCAGCGGCTTCACGGTCGACATGATGGGCACCGTCACGGCGGTCGAGGCGGCGATGCCGTTCCTCGAACGCTCCGAGGCCGGCGCGATCGTCGTCATCTCCAGCGTCTCCGGGCGCGAGATCGACTTCGCGGCCGGTCCCTACGGCGCCTTCAAGGCGGCGCTGATCCACTATGCGCAGGGGCTGGCCTTCCAGCTCGCGCCCCGGAACATCCGCGCCAACTCGGTCTCGCCCGGCAACACCTACTTCGCGGGCGGCGTCTGGCACCAGATCGAGACCGGCAACCCGGCGCTGTTCGCCGAGGCGCTCCGGCTGAACCCGACCGGCCGGATGGCGCGTCCGGAGGAGGTGGCCCGCGCGGCCGTCTTCCTGGCGAGCCCGGCCGCGAGCTTCATCACCGGCACGAACCTCGTGGTGGACGGCAGCCTGACCCGCGGCGTGCAGTTCTGAGGCTTTCGAACGCCCGCGGGCGACATCCGGAAGCCTGAATAGGCGCCGGGACCGGCCTGCCGCGCATCGGCAGGCGGGATCGGGACACCGTCCCGAAGGACACGCGCGGCCGGCCCATGCGCATCGGATGTTCGGCGACGAAGTCTGGAGATCGCGGATATCGACCACACTTGCGACGCAATTCGCCTGCTCTCGGCTCTGTAGAGACAAGCTTGCCAGGCGCGCTGGCACGCGGCACTCTCAAGCTTGGCCTTTCGCGCGACGGAGGCACGTTGCGCGGTCGCGCCGGGCTGCAGGACAGGGAAGTCCAGGGCGATGATGACGGACGATCGCATGGCCGGCGGGCTCGACGAGCGCGGGCGCCCCGGACCCGACGCGGGGCTTCTCAGCCGCCGGTCGTTCCTGGCCGGCTCGGCTCTCGGAATCGGCGCCCTCTCGCTCGGCGGGTGCGGGACGACCGACACCTTGCTCATGGCCGAGGCGGCGAAGACCTACGGGCCGATGCCGAACGAGAAGTTCCCGATCCCGGCGGTCGACATCAGCAAGGTCAACCCGAAATACTATCGGCGGACCGTCCAGTACGCCTCGTCGGAGGCGCCCGGCACGATCGTCGTCGATCCCGCCAACTATTACGTCTACCGCATCGAGGGCGACGGCGCTGCCACGCGCTACGGCGCCAATGTCGGCCGTCAGGGCTTCCTGTGGAACGGCAACGCGTATGTCGGTCGCAAGTCCGAATGGGCGACCTGGACCCCGCCCAAGGAGATGATCCGGCGCCAGCCCGAGGCGGCGAAATACGCCCGCGGCATGCCCGGCGGACTCGACAACCCGCTCGGCGCCCGCACGCTCCACCTCTACCAGAACGGCGCCTATACGCTCTACACGATCTACGCCAGCAGCGACGCCGAATCGATCGGTACGGGCATCACCAGCGGCTGCGTCGGCCTGCTCAGCCAGGACATGATCCATCTCTACGCGCAGACGCCCGTCAAGACGAAGGTGGTCGTGCTCCCGGCCTGAGGGCGGGCATCCGCCGCGCGCGATCCCGAACGGAAGGCGTCAGTTTCGCCGATGGCGGTGCCGTTCGCGCTCCCCGGCGGCCTCGACATCCTGCAGGATCGGGTTCCCTGACGTCCGACAGCGCGCCGGGAGCGCCCGCCATGGCCTACGCGACGACGATCGAAGGCACACGCTTCACCTTCCCCGACCTGCGCCGCCTCCTCGCCAAGGCGACGCCGGAGCGGTCGGGCGACCAGCTCGCCGGCCTCTGCGCCGACGGGCCGGTCGAGCGCCTGGCCGCGCAGATCGCCCTCGCGGACCTGCCGCTGAAGACCTTCCTGGCCGAGGAGCTGATCCCCTCGGAGGAGGACGAGGTCTCCGACCTGATCGCCCGCCAGCACGACGCGGCGGCCTTCGCGCCGGTCTCGTGCCTCACGGTCGGCGCCTTCCGCGAGTGGCTGCTCTCCCCCGCCGCCGACGCGCGGGCGCTCGCCGCCCTCGCGCCAGGCCTCACCCCCGAGATGGTCGCGGCGGTCTCGAAGATCTGCCGGCTGCAGGACCTCGTCGCGGTGGCCGCCAAGCGGCCGGTGGTGACGCGCTTCCGCTCCACGATCGGCCTGCCCGGACGCCTTGCCACCCGCAACCAGCCGAACCATCCGACCGACTCGTCCGAGGGCATCCTGATCTCGGCCCTCGACGGCCTGCTGATGGGCTCGGGCGACGCGGTCATCGGCGTGAACCCGGCCACCGATTCCCTGCCGGACTACATCCGCATCGTCGAGCTTCTGGAGACCCTGCGGCTGCGCCTCGACGTGCCGATCCAGCATTGCTGCCTCGGCCACGTCACCGTGGCGATCGAGGCCATGGCGAAAGGCGCGCCTGTCGACCTCGTGTTCCAGTCGGTGGCGGGCTCGCAGAAGGCCAATGCCGGCTTCGGCGTCGACCTCGCCGTCCTGCGCGAGGCCTCGGAGGCGGCGCGGGCGCTGGGCCGCTGCCCGGCGGGCGGCCAGGTCATGTATTTCGAGACCGGCCAGGGCTCGGCCCTCTCGGCCGACGCCCATTGGGGCGTCGACCAGCAGACCATGGAGGCGCGCGCCTACGCGGTGGCGCGCGAGTTCGACCCGCTCCTCGTCAACACGGTCGTGGGCTTCATCGGCCCCGAATACCTGTACAACGGCAAGCAGATCATCCGGGCCGGGCTAGAGGACCACTTCTGCGGCAAGCTGCTCGGCCTGCCGATGGGCGTGGACGTCTGCTACACCAACCATGCCGATGCCGACGGCGAGGACATGGACGCGCTCCTGACCCTGCTCTGCGCGGCCGGCGTCAACTTCGTCATCACCGTGCCGGGGGCGGACGACGTGATGCTGAACTACCAGTCGCTGTCCCACCACGACGCGGTCTTCGCCCGCGAGACCCTGGGCCGTCCGC
>NZ_FPBW01000064.1:0-12120 GCF_900116795.1 Methylobacterium sp. UNCCL125
CGAGGTCACCGCCGTTACGCTTACCATCGACATGCCGGAACTCGGCGAACTGGAAGGCAAGCAGGCCGCCAGCCTGGCCGGACTTGCTCCTGTCTCGCAACAATCAGGGCGATGGCAAGGCAAGGAGCGGATTCAAGGTGGGCGGGCCGCGCTACGCCAAGCGCTCTACTTTCCCGCCATCGTTGCCGCGCGCTTCAACGTGGACCTCAAGCTTATCTATGATCGGCTGACCGCCGCCGGAAAGCAGAAAAAGGTCGCTCTTGTGGCCATCATGCGCAGGCTCATCGTCATGGCAAACGCCCTCATCAGGGACAATCGGCCCTGGGCTCCAAACCACACTTGACCAACACGGATACTCAAGAGTTGGAGCCTCCGAAAATCCCGGCGCGATTCAGCCGCCTTGTGAGCTGGCCCGTTGAGGCTGAGGTCATAGGAGTAATCCTAGGACCTTGAGCATGACCCAGGCGGGTATCGAACTGGTGAGAGCCGAGCGGCGTCGACGCTGAACGCGGGCGGAGAAGGAGCGGTTGGTCGCCGCTTCGTTTGAACCGGGTGTGTCGACCTCGGATGTCGCCCGCCGGGCCGGTCTCCACGTCAGTCAGCTGTTCCGCTGGCGCAAGTTGCTGTGCGAGCGTGTTGGTGCTCCCACGCCAGCGCTGGTCCCCGTCGTGATCACGCCCACGTCCGCCGCGATGACGGTCGAGCCTGGTCGAGCGCACAACCACTGCCGTCGCTCCGGCGGAGTGATCGAGATCGATCTCGGCAGAGGCCGGCGCGTTCGGGTCGGCTCCGACGTCGATGCCGCGGCGCTTCGGCGGGTGCTCGACGCCCTGGAGGGCCGATGATCCCACTGCCGGCCAACGTGCGGGTGTGGCTGGCCACCGGCCACACCGACATGCGCAAGGGCTTTTCCAGTCTCGGCCTGATCGTCCAGGAGACGCTCAAGCGCGATCCCCATGGCGGACATCTGTTCGTGTTCCGCGGACGGCGCGGCGACCTGATCAAGGTGATCTGGCACGATGGACAGGGCGCGTGCCTCTACACGAAGCGGCTCGACCGCGGCCGTTTCCTGTGGCCCTCGGTGGCGGATGGAGCCGTGACGATCTCGACGGCGCAACTCGGCTACCTGCTCTCGGGTATCGACTGGCGGATGCCGCAGGAGAGCTGGCGTCCGAGCGCTCTCGGCTGAGGATAACGCGTTACAGCGCTTGAAGAATATGCTCTTCTCTCAAGCGTGCCGAACGCGCCCGAGCCCCCGCCGCTTCCCATGGATCTTGCCGCCGCCCATGCCATGATCCTGGCCGAGCGGGCGGCCCGGCTCGCCTCGGAGATCGCGATCGAACGGCTAAAGCTGGAGGTCGCCCGGCTGCGGCGAGAACGGTTCGGGACCTCCTCGGAGCGCAGCGCCCGGATCGACCAGCTCGAACTCGTCCTAGAGGATCTGGAGGAGACGCTGGCTGAGACCCAAGCGCAGGCGGCCGCCGAGCCCGAAGCGCTCTCCGGTGCGGCTTCCTCGCGGCGCAAGCCCGCCCGTCGGCCTCTGCCCGAGCACCTGCCACGCGAGCGCGTCGTCCATCCCGGCCCGACGACCTGCGCCTGTTGCGGCGGGACGCGCCTTCGCCTCCTCGGCGAGGACGTCACCGAGACCCTGGAGCGGATCCCGGCGCGCTGGGTCGTGATCCAGCACGTACGCGAGCGCGTCTCGTGCAGCGACTGCGAGACGATCGCGCAGACACCGGCCGCATTCCATCCGATCCCGCGCGGACGAGCGGGCCCGAACCTTCTGGCCGAGGTGATGATGGCCAAGTTCGGCCTGCACCTGCCGCTGCATCGCCAGAGCCAGCGCTTCGCCCACGAGGGCGTACCGATCGACGTCTCGACGCTGGCCGGCTGGGTCGGAGCGGTGACCACCGCCTTGTCGCCCCTGGTCACCCAGGTCGAGGCTCATGTTCGAGGGGCTGAGCGCCTGCATCTCGACGACACCCCCGTCTCGGTCCTGGCCAAGGGCAAGACCCGCACGGGGCGGCTCTGGACGGTAGTGCGTGACGACCGTCCCTTCGGCGGCCCCGAACCACCGGCCGCCGCTTACTTCTACTCCCCCGACCGCTCCGGCGCGCATGCCGAGACCTGGCTGGGCGACTTCCGCGGCCTCGTGCAGGCGGACGCCTTCTCTGGGTTTGGTCGGCTGTACGAGCCCGGTCGCAAACCAGGCCCGCTGCGCGAGGCGGCTTTCTGGGCGCATGCCCGGCGCAAGTTCATCGAACTGGCTAAGCTCAGGAAGGCTCCGATCGCCATCGAGGCGGTGGCGCGGATTGATGCGATCATCGCCACCGAGAGCGCCACCAACGGTCTCGCCGCCGATGAACGCCGCGCGCACCGTCGCACCCGCTCGGCCGCCCTCGTCGCCGAGTTGGAAGCGTGGCTACGGGAGAACCGCGCCAAGCTCTCGGCCAAGGCTCCGGTGGCGCAAGCGATCGACTACATGCTCAAGTGGTGGGGCGCCTTCATCCTCTTCCTCGACGACGGGCGTGCCTGCCTCTCAAACAACGCCGCCGAACGGGCGATCCGGCCGATCGCGGTAGGCCGCCGCAACTGGACTTTCGCTGGCTCGGATGCCGGCGGCCATCGCACGGCCGCCCTCTACACGCTGATCGAGACCGCCAAGCTCAACGGCATCGATGCGCAGGCGTGGCTCGCCGATGTGCTCAGCCGTCTGCCCGACCATCCGGCCCGGCACATCGACGATCAGTTGCCGTGGAACTGGACCCAACATCAGCCCAGGCCGATCGCTGCCTGACACCCCATCGGGAGAACGACCGCGGCCTTCACCGCAGGCGTACGCTATATATCTGGTTTCTGGTCGGAATTTCCGGCAGCGGGCTATCGAGGGAAAGCGTCTAATGGCCTAATTCCCTGATGAGCAGACCTGCCTTGAACAATCGCACCAGCCGTAGGCGCTGAGTACGTAGGGAGGTAGCGTGGAAGATCTGATCAACGTCGCCTGATCGCTCGTAGAGATCCAGCCGAGATGGGAGCGGCCAAATCGATCAGGTGGCTGAGTTGAAGACGACGCAATCGCAACCTTGCCCAACGCGCGATCGATGACGCAAATTCGAAGTGAGCTATCGCACAAACCCAAGCGCCGTCATGGCACTCAATCGGGCTCGGATCGGCTCAACCGCGATCTGAAGCGACGACAGGATTATCCGGCCTCGGCCAGATCACGGCCTCATTAGGCACAGCGCGTAGCACGGTACAGCCCATGCCGATCATCGCCCGTTCGCCGACCTTGAGCCCCTGTAGCACCTTGGCCAGCGGGCCGACCAAGCTGTCCGCGCCGATCGCGCAGCGCCCACCGATGAACGCCGCGGGTGAGATCGTCGTGTTGTCCCCGATCTCCGCGTCGTGCCCGATGATCGCGCCGGTGTTGACGACACAGAACCGCCCGAGCCGCGCATCGACGTTGACGATCACCCCATGCGCCACGAACGCCCCCGCGCCCAGTCCGACGCCCTGGCTGACGATCGCATGCGGCGAGACCAGGGGCGGGCAGGGCAGGGCGTGGCGGTCGAGCCACGCGATGATCTCGGCCCGCGCCTGGATCGCCGCCCGGCTCACCCCGCCCACGGCCAGGGCCACACCTGCATACGCGGCGCGGTCGGCCAGCAGTTCGTCGAGATAGCCCCGGTAGGTACCGACCTGCGCGCTCGGCTGGCTCGAATAAGTTGCATCCACGGTGTAGCCGCACATTTGCGCGACCTCGGCGATCTCCTTGGAGAATCCGCCGCCGCCGATCAGCGCGAGACGCTGCCCCGGCCCGGTCACAGCATGGCTCCGCCATCGACCCGGAGGATCTCGCCGGTGACGTGCCGGGCCTGGGGCGACATCAGGAACGCGATGGCGTCGACCACGGATCCGACGGTCGCGGCGCCTGCGGGGCTCCGTTTCTCCAGCGCGTCCTTGAACTCCGCGCCGTACAGGCGGGCATGGGCCTGAGTCATCTCGGTGTCGAGCCAGCCGGGGGCGACGCCGACGGCGCGCCGGGGGGCAAGTTCCCGGGCCAGCCCCTTGATCAGGGCGTCGAGACCCGCCTTGGAGGCGGCGTAGGGCACGATCGCCGGCTCGGGCCGCTGCGCCGCGACGGACGACACCGCGCAGAACACCGCGTCCCGGGTCGAGACGCGGGCGCTGCCGAAGGACGCCGCGAACAGGGTCGGCGCGACGAGGTTCGTGCGATAGAGGCGCTCGACCTCCTCCACGCCGAGGCTGCGCATCGGCTTGATGACCTGAACGCCTGCGCAGTACACGAGCCCGGTCAGGAGGCCCCGCTCGGCGACCGCCGCCTGCAGCACGCCGCCAATCGCCGGGAGGTCGGTGACGTCGGCCGCGACGGCGGCGCAGCCGAGCGCCTCCAGCTCGGCGAGCCGGTCCGCCCGCCGGGCGAGTGCGGTGATCCGCGCCCCGCCCGCGCGGAGACGCTCGGCGACGGCGCGGCCGATGCCGCTGCTGGCCCCGACGACGAGGACGTGCCCCCCTGGCTGCGACATCGGCTCCGACATCGGCTCAGGCCTGTAGCTTCGCGCCGGCCAGCGCGATCAGGTCGTCGGTTGTCGCCGCACCGGCGATCCGCTGCGGATCCACCTCGAGGCCCAGCGTGTCGTAGAGCGCCATGATGTTGAGGATGCCCAGCGAGTCGAAGGTCTCGATCTCCCCGAGGCTCTGCCCGCGAGCCAGCGGCCCCGGCTGATCGAGGATCGTGCCGAGCTCGTCCAGGAATGCGCCCTCGGTCATCGGATGGTCTCCTCGTAGGTCATGACCGGGGGCGCGAAGATCCGGTCGGTGGTGATCGTGCAGGCCCCCCAGCTCAGGCCGACCCCGAAGCCGGCGAGCAGCGAGCGCACTTGGCCGTCCGCATAGGCCGCCGCGAGGAAGCCAGAGATCGTGCCGGGGATCGAGGCCGAGTTCTGGTTGCCGTAGACCGACTGGGTGCCGGTCGGGAGCTTGCTGTCGTCGAGCCCCAGGCGGCGCTGGATGTTCTTGAGGATGTATTTGTTCGGCTGGTGCAGGACCAGGAAGTCGACGTCCTCGGCGCGCGTGTCCGAGAAGGCCAGGATGCCCTCGATCAGCGGCGGGACGCGCTTGAGGGTGAAGTTGAAGACCTGCGCCCCGTCCATGTGCATGGTCGCGGGCTTGTCCGCATCCGCCGCGTCGGCCCGCAGGCCGCTATGGGGGATGAACAGCGCCTTCTCCCCCGAGCCGTCGCTGTGGAGCTGGAAGACGCTCTCGCTCTCGCGCCGCTCGATCAGCACCGCGGCGCCGGCATCGCCCATGATCGGGGTGATCGACCGGTCCCCGGTCGCGACCATGCGGCTCGCGACGTCGCCGACGCAGAGCAGGACGCGGTTGAGGCCGGATTCGACGAGGCTGTAGGCGACCGACAACCCGTAGACGAAGCCGCTGCAGCCGAGGCGGATGTCGAAGCAGAGCGTGTCGGTGCGCATGCCGAGGCGGTGCTGCATCCCGATCGACGTGGAGGGCGAGCTGTAATCCGGCGTCTGGGTCACGAGGATCAGCCCGTCGACGGCGTCGGGCTGCAGGTCGAGGCCGCGCAGCAGGTGGCGCGCCGAGTGCAGGCAGAGATCCGCCGTCGTGGTGCCGGGATCGGCGACGACGTGCCGGGTCGAGAAGCCCATCGCGCGCTTGAGGCGCTGCGCCTCCTCGGGGGCGAGCCCGAGGGCGGCAGCCTCGTCGTCGAAGGCCAGGACGCGTGCGCCGACCGTGGTGACGAGCCCCGCGAGGGCCGCGCGCGAGAACCGCAGGTCAGCCATGCTCGACCGTCTCGGCGACGTAGTCGATCCAGCCCTGGAAGCGGCGGAGCGGCGACTTCGTGCTGTCGAGGATGCTCTCGTTGGCGAGCGGCACGTAGCGGCCGATCGTCCGCTCGATCTCGGATTCCGTCTCGAGGAGGAGCTCGACCACCGCGAAGGAATCGAGCCGCTCGTACACGTCGTCCTCGGGCCCGAGATTCTGCAGGTCCGGGCGCCCCCAGGTCTCGACGAGCCGCGCGAAGGTGGCGCGGGCAGCCGCCTCGACGGCGCCGCGGTCACTCCGCGACGATGTGGATGTAGGGGGTGTCATCCGGTCCTCGTGTCAGTCGGTACGTCTTGCCATCCGGGCCAGCGCTGAGGGGTTCGAAGCCGTTGTCGTCGAGGAAGGTCTCGACCATCCGGTTCTTCGCGCTCGGGCGATACTGGGCCTTCAGGTCCCGATCACCCTCCTGGTGGCAGACGTGGCGCAGAAATTGGGCCTCGATGCGGCGTCCGAGAGCCCGGCAGCTCATCAGGAACGTCTCGAGTTCGCCGCCCCGGACGATGGCGACCCCGACGATGCCCATGTCGCCGAACCGGTCGACCACCCGGGCCGCGTAGACGCCGCCCTCCTGCATGGCGGTGGCGACCTCGTCCTCGGTGTAGCGCCGGGTCGTCAAATTGAACTGGTTGGTCTTGTTGATCAGCTGCGTGACCCGCCGCAGGGAGCCCGGGTTGTTGCGGGCGACATGAACCCGGATCTCGAGGGAGGCGAGGTAGTCGTCCATCGAGCCGGCCGAGCGCTGCAGCTCCTGCCGCTGCGCCTCGCCGCGGTACTGCTCGGTCTTGGCCAGATCCTCGGCGGTGACGTTCCGGGCGCGCAGCGACGCGATGCCGTCGAGCAGGGTGAGCGCCTGCTCGGGACGCGTCCGGTCGAACAGGTGGCACTCGACCCCGGGGAGCCGGGCGCGGACCTCCTCGATCTCGAAGGGGTTGTCGTCGAGGAAGACGAAGCTGTCGAGGCCGAGGTTCAACGTCGCCGCGAGGTCGCGGATGTTCTCGCTCTTCTCCGACCAGTTGCTGCGGTAGGCTACGAAATCGTCGAGCCGCAGCGGCATCGCGCGCTGGGCGAAGACCGCGCGGAAATCCTCCTCGTTGTTCTTCGTCACCGCGCAGAGCAGGATCCCGAGGCCCTTCAGGCGCAGGAGCTGGCGCTGGAGCTGGGTGTGGACGATCCCCGGATAGTCGCTGTCGACCTCCAGGTTCTCCACCCCGTCCTCGCCGACGACGCCGCCCCAGAGGGTGTTGTCGGCATCGACCACCACCACCTTGCGACGCGCCCGCAGCCGCGCCGCGACGGCGTCGGCATAGCGCGCGTTGAGCGCGTCCACGGCGGCCGGGGCGTAGGGCATCTGGTACATGTACCGGTTGCGCTCGCGGAAGGCGTTGGCGAAGCCGAGCAGCGCCAGGGCGCCGGCGGCGTCGACGACGCTGACCCGCTCCTGAGCCCGGGCGAGGTCGAACAGCACCGCGTTCACCCGCGCCAGGGCATCAAGCTGGTCGTGGAGGTCGCTCTCGACGGAGGAGAATGGCACGAACGGCACGGTGTTGAGGATGATCGTCCCCGGCGCCCGGGCGAGCCGCGCCGAGACCAGCTCGGCGAGGCCGCGCGCGCGGGCGACGGCCGCCTCGTCCGGGGCGACGTCGAAGAACCAGCGGTGGTCGAGATGCACGATCAGGACGTCGGCGGCGGCGGGACCCGCCAGCACCTGCTCGATCTGTCCGATGGGGAGATGCTCGCAGGAGACCGTGGCGAGATCCGCGAGGCGGCCCGCCATCTTCCCGAACGGGTTGGTGACGACGTTTCCGACGAAGCCGATCGACAGGGCGCGAGCCGTGGTCATCCTCGATACCGGTCCCTGCGACATCCTGCGGATGCCTGCCCTCCGGCGATCGACCGGCCCCTTACCGTGCGTGCGAGCGCCGCCCTCTTGCGAGATCGCGTGTCATAAAGCAAGGGGCTGGGCACCCGGCGGCCGGCCAGCCCGGCCGGGGCGGGGACCGGCCGAGGAGGAGCTGCGCGATGAACGGATCCGGTTCGCACGACGCCGCCGCGACGCGGATCTGGACCGAGGCGCACCAAGCCGCCTTCGCGCGGGCCACGGGGGACGTGAACCCGATGCACATGGATGCGCGGATGGCCCGGCGGACGCTCGCCGGCGAGCGGGCCGTCCACGGCGTCCACGCCGCCCTCTGGGCCCTCGATGCCTGCGCCGACGCCCATCCCCTCGACCGGCTCGCGACGCTGCAGATGCGGTTCGAGCGGTTCGTACTGGTCGGGGATTGCACCGTGCTGACGGTCCACGCGGCGGACACAGGGCAGCTGCGCCTGTCCCTCGCGGTGGACGGCGTCCGCACCCTGACGATCCAGGCGACCTTCGCGGCGGACAAAGCCCCGGCCCGGCCGGTCGAGACGGCACCCACCGCGATCCCCGCGGAGCCGATCGCCCGCGATCCGGCGGCCCTGACGGGGTTGGCCGGAGCCTTCACGCTGCCGGACCCGGCGGCGATCGCCGCGCTGGCGCCGCGCCTCGCCCGCGTCCTCGGCCCCGGCCGGGTCGCCGCCCTGGGCGGACTCTCGACGCTCGTCGGCATGTTCGTGCCCGGCCTCCACTCGATCCTCTCGAAGATCGACGTGACCGTCACCGACGGGGATGCCGGCTCGAGCCTCGGCTACGCGGTGAAGCGGTTCCAGCCGATGCTGCAATCGGTGACGCTGGACGCCGCCGGCCCCGGCCTCATGGCCCGGGTCGAGGGCTTCGTCCGTCCGCGGCCGGTGGAGCAGGAGAGCCTGCAGGACCTCGCGGCCCTGGTGGAGCCGGGCGCCTTCGCCGACGTGTCCGCGCTGATCGTCGGCGGGTCGCGGGGCCTCGGCGCCGCGACCGCCAAGCTGATCGCCGCAGGCGGCGGGACGGTGTGCATCACCTACGCGTCCGGCGCCGACGAAGCGGAGGCCGTCGCCCGGGAAATCCGCGCCGCGGGCGGGCGCTGCCAGATCCTCCGCTACGACGCCGCCGCGCCGGCCGCCGCGCAGCTCGCGGCGCTGGCGATGCGCCCGTCGCAGCTCTACCATTTCGCGACGCCCCGCATCTTCCGACAGAAGCGCGCGCCCTTCGAGCCGGCCTGCCTGGACACGATGATGCGCGTCTATAATGCCGCGTTCTACGAGCTGAGCCAGTTCTGCCTCGACCGCAGCGACGCCGTGGCGGCCTTCTACCCGTCGACCACCGCCATCGACGAGGCGCCTCGCGACACCCTGGAATACGTCATGGCCAAGATCGCGGGCGAGACCCTCGCCGCGACTTTGGGGCGGACGCTCCCGAAGCTGCGGACCGTGATCGAGCGGCTGCCCCGGGTGAAGACCGATCAGACGGCCACGATCTTCCCCGTGCCGGCCGCCACCCCGAGCGCGCTGATGCTGCCGATCATCCGGCGGATGGCGTCGGCCTGACCCGAAGGACCGGGGCGCGGAATCGACGGGCCGGACGGGGCCGTCACAGGGCTGTTGATCAATTCAAGCCCCCCCCCTGCACCGACACGAGCGCAGGACGGTGAGCCCGGCCAGCGCGACATCTCCGCGCGCGGCGCCGCTGTCTTTTTCGCTCCGCCCGCCAAAGGAGGCACCGTCGCCCTCGCCGGACGCCCGGCTCACTCGGCGGCGTCGTGTTGGACCTCCGCATCCGAGTCCGGGTCGGCCTCGGTGTCACCCTCACCCTCCTCGGACTCCACGGGCGCGGCGGCCGTGAAGAAGTCGCCGTTCCGGATCGCCTCGCCGCCGGTCACCAGCATGCTGAGATAGGTGTTGAGGGTATTCGGCGCGACGTCGGGCAGCCGCTCGGTGATCTCGACATGCGACAGGCCCTGCGGGCCGGCCGAGCCGAGCAGCGCCTTCAGCCGTCCCTTGGCCGAGTTCGCCCGGGGACCGCGGGCGCCGCGCCGTCCGCCGGAGGCGGGCGCGGCGCGTTCGGCCGCGGAGGCCCGCGGACCTTCGGGCGCGTGGAGACCGGAGGCGTCCAGCGGGATCCCTTCGACGATCGAGGTCAGCGCCGCCTCGGCCGCCCGGAGCTTGGTCAGCTCGGCTCCGATCCGGTCGTAGTCGCTCTGGAGCGCGGCCCTGCGCGCCCGCACGTCGACCAGGGCCTTCGTCAGGGTGTTGTCCTCAGCCACCGGACGGCCTCATCCCATGATTTCGCTGGGTGACGGCATACGTCATAGGACCATTGCGGCGTCAACAGGCGCGCGGAGGCTCGCCGGCCGGGCCCGGTGACGGCCCGCGATCGGCAGCGCGAGTTGTGAGGACGACGCCCGATGGCTTAGAGACATCTTCGAACGCCTCTGCCGGCTTGGAGTCATCGGCGCAATTGCCGAATCTCGACGGATTCCGAATTCGGCACGCCGATACCGTAATCGTCACGTCAGAAGGCGAACGTTCTTCCACGGGTTCGATGTGCGGCCGTCCGCTCCGGGACGTCGGCCGCGTCGCGCCCAGGGGCATTCATAGATCCCGCAGAGCAAATTATGTCTTTGAATATTTTCGATAAAGGGGAGAATAATGTCATTGACATCGATTCGCGGGATCAGCACAGCCAAGCCGGAAAGATCTACATCAACGGCGACAACAACTACATCCGCATAGGCAGAGGCTGCGTGTCCGACAAGGACATGCACATCGTCATCGAGTCCAACTGCCGGTTCGATGTCGGCGAGCACGTACGGCTCTCGATGGCCAACATCTATGTCGGCCCCAGCTCGATCCTGCGCATCGGCGACAGGACCGGCTTCACCGGTCTTGTCCATCTCAATCCCGTCGAGGCGAAGGCGATCGAGATCGGGACGGATTGCTCCATTGCGTCCGGCGTCTGGATGACGACGAGCGATTTTCACTCGATCGTCACCCGGGATACCGGGCAGCGGCTGAATCCGGCCAAGCCCGTTCGCGTCGGCAATCACGTCTGGATCGCCAATCACGCCACGCTCCTCAAAGGCTCCGTGGTCGGCGACAACGCCATCATCGGCGCACACGCTGTCGTCACCGGAACCGTGCCGCCCCATTGCGTAGCCGCCGGCAATCCCGCACGCATCGTGCGCGAGGACGTGACGTGGCGTCCGGACCTGATCTGACCGCACCCCGATGAGGCAGGCGAGGGCGGACGGCTCCGGGCCTCGGATCGGTCCTGCGGAGCACCGTCGGCGCCCCGTTGTTTACCCGGTGCGCGTGTTCCGTTAGGGCGATGAACCGCCGACACGGCGTCTCGTCCGACGCGCCGGCACGCCTTCGATCAAGCCCACAATCGGCCCGCGCGAACACATGCTCCTCCGAGCCTCAGGTCTCGTCTCAAGCGCCGCCGGGCCGAAGCCCGCCTCGGGGTTGGTGGCCTGCACCGCCTCCGACGCCGCGGATCGCGGACCGGCGCGCGCGGCGCGCGGCGCAGCGCGAGCGGTGCGTTGAAGCGGTTCTTCCGCCTGTACCGCAGGGTGCGCGGCAATCCGCTGATCCGGCTGGCGGTGCGCCGCGGCCTTCCGGCGGCGAACGATCTCGTCACCGCGGACGCGCAGATCGCGACTCTGGCCCCGCATGTCGACGCGGCCTTCTACGCGAGCTGGTACGGGATCACGGCCGATCCGGTGCGCGACTACCTCGTCCACGGCTGGCGCGAGGGCCGCGACCCGCGCCCCGACTTCGACTCCGCCGCCTACCTCGCCGACCGCCCCTACCTCGCCCGGGCCGGCATCAACCCGTTCCTGCACGCCCTCACGCGCCGGCGCGCCCGGGCCGGCGGCGAGGCCGGCGTTGCGGGCGGGGCAGCCGGCGCGCCCCTGCCCAAGCCCGACACGGCCCAGGCCGAGCGCCTCGCCCGCCGCCTCGTGGACGGGGCCTTCTACCTGGCCAACAACCCCGACCTCGCCGCCGCCGGCGTCGATCCGGTCGACCACTACATGGCCTCCGGCTGGCGCGAGGGCCGCGAGCCGGCACCGCAGTTCGACACCCTGGCCTACTGCCTCACCCGCGGCCTCACCTTCGCCACCCAGAACCCGCTGGTGCACTACGTCCGCAACGGCGGACCCGCCCGGCCCGACCCGGACGCGGCGCTGGCCCTGCGGATGGAGACCCTCGCCCCCTACTTCGACGCCGCCCATTACCGGCAGCGCCTGCCCGGCCCCCAGGCCGAGGCGCTGGCCGGGGCCTCGGACGCCGCGCTGCTGCGCCACTACGTGGCGGAGGGCTGGCGGGCGCGGGTCAGCCCGCGGCCGG
>NZ_FPBW01000015.1:0-58868 GCF_900116795.1 Methylobacterium sp. UNCCL125
CGCTCCCGGCTCACGCGCGGAGCCTAGTAGCCGCAGCCGTAAGACGGCTGGCGCGAGCCGTAGCCGTAGCCGTAGCCGACCGGGGCGTAGCCGTAGCCGACGGGGGCGTATCCCGAGCGATAGCCGTACGAGGGGCCGTAGTAGGCAGGCCGGATCGCCGCGGCGGCGAACCCGAGGCCCAGGCCGGCCGCGAGGCCGAGACCACGATGGCCGCGGCGGTACCCGTAGCGGCCGTAATGGCGTCCGTATCCATAACGTGCGTGTCCGAAGCCGCGATGGGCGCCGAACCCGCGATGGTGCGAGCGGAAACCGATGCCGCGGAATCCGCGATGCCCCCCGAAGCCGCGGTGATGTCCATGAAAGCCGCCGAAGCCGCCGTGGTGTCCGTGGAAGCCATGCCCCCTGCCGAAGGGCCTCGCCTCGCTGGACGGGGCGAACAGGACGAGGCTCGATACCGCCGCGAGGGCGACTGCGATGCGTTTCATGGGGCGACTCCGAATGGGCCATGCCTGGCCGCGCGGTGGTGAGAAAGGGCTCGGCCGGCATTCCGGCCTTGGCGAACGCGCCTGGACGGATGTGGCGCGGCCTTTCCGGCTCGAACGGTCATCTGGGTCGCCGAAGGTGCCCCGATCAGTCAGAGAAGACCGCAACCCCGTCGGGGTAAACCTGACAGCCGCCTGGGCCCTATCCACGCCAGGCTTGCATTCGATGCGAACGCATACGAGGTCCTGGCCATCGCCTTGTCCGTCCGGGTCGCGCTCCGGCGACGGTCCGGGGTTCTCTCGGTCGAGCGGTTGGGATCGCCATGAGGCAAGCGATGCGTCGAACGGCACGGCTGGTCCGCGTGCTTCGGAGACCGGCTCGCATCGTCTCGCCGCCGGGTGAGCTCGTCACCGAACCGGCGCAGCAGGCCGAACGCTCCATCGAGGACTGGGCCCGGTACGGCGGAGGGCTCATGGCGACCGACCACGCCCCCGACCAGGTCCGCAACCGGTATCACGCCCATGACGTGCCGACGTGAGCCGGGTCCGGATACCGAAGTCGTTCGGGTTCACGCGCCCTCCGCGTGCAGCAGGTGGCGACGCTGGCCGAGCGAGCTCCCGGGACCGGCCAACGATAACGCCACCCCCGCGCCGCCCGGTGCCATTCACGCGGCCGGCCTGGCCATCCTCGGATGCATCGTCCTGCTCAGCCTTCTCGTCGCCCTCGGGTCCTGACCGGGAACGACAAGCCCTCCGTGCCGCGTCACGCCGTGGACCGATAAAATCCGAGCAGCCGAGGCTTGCCTTGCCACGCTTCCCGAACCGTCGGCGACCTTGGAAGCAACTCGCGTTCGCGGATCGCCCCGGTGGAATGCCGCGCGTCTCGGACATCCTGATGGGCGTGCTCGGGATCGTGCTGCTCGCCGGCTACTGCCTGGTCATGGCCGCGAACGTGGGCGGCCTGACCGTGGCTTCTGGCTGACGTCACGAGGGGACGACCCCTCGCCCACGGGCAGGCGTGGCGGTCGCCGTCGTTGCCGAGATAGGTGCCGCTCGACGCATCGTGGGACCGGAACCGGCGCGCATGCTGCCACGGCTTCCGAGCCGACCGCGCCCTGCGCCGTCTAGGCCTCGGAGTTGGCGATGGCGCCCCCGATGATGGCGCCCGCGGCAAGGCCCGCAACGTCTGCGCCGACATCTGCGCCGACGCCCGGTCCGCGACGGTAGCCGTAACCACGCCCGTAGCCGTAGCCCCGACCATAGCCGCGACGGTAGCCGTATCCGCGTCGGAAGCCATGGTGCCGGTGGCCGAGGCGCCGGAACTGGACGTATCTAATCGGCGACGTCCCGGCCGAGAGCGCCTCGACGGGGGCGGTCGCGGGTCCGGCGAAGGCCGGTTGTCCGAGCCGGGACGCCGCGACCGCGGCGGCGAGGGCAGACGGGAGCTTCATCGGGATCGGGTTTTTTTGAAGGGGCGCCGCATGCAACCCGGCGCCGGGGCGCCCTGGAATACGGGCGATTGGACCGGCGGAGGCGGGACCGGTGTCCGCGGCGGTCGGAGGTTCACGAACACCCGCCCGCCCCGGACGTTTCGTATGTCCGGTCCCACGGAGGCCGGACACATCGCCGATACGGCCGTGCGCCTCACGGTGAAGCCCTTGACCTTCCAACCGTGGGAAGCCCCATTTCTGGGTCAAGAAGTTCCGCGCAACGCAGCTCGGGAGGGCGATTGCCGCAGTCGCTTCGTCAGGGTTCGGACGACCCACCTCCCGGCGCATTCCGAAAGGATTCCTCGATGCTCGACACCACCCTCAGGGCCACCGTCCATCGCATGGTGATGGAGAAGCACGTTTGCCCCTATGGCCTGAAGACCAAGGACCTGCTCGAACGCGAGGGTTTCCAGGTCGACGACCATTGGCTGACCACCCGCGAGGAGACCGACCGCTTCAAGGCCGAGTACGGCGTGAAGACCACGCCGCAGACCTTCATCGCGGGCGAGCGCATCGGCGGCTACGACGACCTGCGACGCCACCTCGGCAAGCCGGTCGCCGACCCGAAGGCGACGAGCTACACGCCCGTGGCGGCTGTGTTCGCGATGACGGCCCTGATGGCGCTGGCGGCGAGCCAGGCCGTTTTCGGGACGCCGCTGACGGTACGGGCGGCGGAGTGGTTCATCGCGTTCAGCATGTGCGTGCTCGCCATCCTCAAGCTGCAGGACGTGGAGAGCTTCTCCTCGATGTTCCTGGGCTACGACCTGCTGGCCCGGCGCTGGGTGCGATACGCCTACGCCTATCCGTTCTGCGAGGCGCTCGCCGGCATCCTGATGGCAGCGGGCGCGCTGTCCTGGCTGTCGATCCCGGTCGCCCTGTTCATCGGCACGGTCGGCGCGGTCTCTGTGTTCAAGGCGGTCTACGTCGACAAGCGCGAGATCAGGTGCGCCTGCGTCGGCGGCTCGGCCAGCGTGCCGCTCGGCTTCGTCTCGCTCACCGAGAACCTGATGATGGTCGGCATGGCCGTCTGGATGCTGGTCCGGCCCTGACGGCCCCTGCGGTCAGGGCGCGATCCGGAACGGCTTGCTGGTCAGCTTGACCGCATCCCCGTCTCGCAGGACGAACACGAGGCGGGCATCGTCTTGGCGCTCGGAAACCGTCACCTCGACGTCCAGCGTGCCCTTGCCCGACGTACGGGCGGATTGCAGGACCTGGAAGGCCGTGTTCGGCGCCCCGACCCCAACCAGGAGCGGCTCGTCCTTCGGCAGGCCCGTGGCCGTCAGGGTCACCGTCGAGCCTGACGGGCCGTGGTCCGGCGAGACGGTCAGGCTCGGGGCGGCCGCACCATCGGCCAGTCCGATCCGCCGACCGAGCCGCTCCAACCGTCCCTTGAGGTCGGGGTTCCGGTCGAGCAGGTCCTGGGCGGAGGCCCCGACCTGACCGGCGATGCGGCCCACGGCATCGTTGGCCTCGCGCCCCAGGTGGTTGAGGCGATCCGCGAGACCCTGGCCGGTCGCCGTCCGCAGGCGCAGGGTGGCGCCGACCTGCAGGTCGCCCGACCCGTCGATGGACGGATTGGCGGCCAGGAGGGCGCCTTCCGACACGTCGCAGCGGCTCGCGATCCGGCTCAGGGTATCGTCGGGCAGGACCTTTACGGGACCGTCCCCGCAGGCCGCCTCCTGCGCGTAGCCATGACCGGCGGTCAGCATGCCCGTCCCGATGATGAGGGACAGGGCGGTCAAGCGAGAGGACCGACGTCGCATCCTGAACTCCTCACCGCTTCAGATGCCATCCGCAACGTTGCGAACGACGGGCCGTTCCGTCACTCCCGAGGACGGCCGAACGCAGGATGCACCGGGAATCCCGACGCACGGTCGAGGGATGATGGTAGCGCCCTCGCTGTCCATCCCACGTCGGCACGCCACCGACGATGCGTCCGGGAACGGACGTCGCCGACGGAACGTCCCTCGATCAGGACCCGATCATGTGGCCCAGGGGTTTCAGGGGGTCGACGCGGTCGGATACGATCTTCATCATCGCCAGCAGAGGCACCGCGAGCAAGGCCCCCGGGATGCCCCAGAGCGTGTGCCAGAAGAAAACCGAGAGGATCACGAGGAAGGGGTTGAGCGTGAAGCGCTTGGCCAGGAGCAGGGGCGTGATCATCTCGCCTTCGACGATATGGATCAGCAGGTAGAGACCGGCGGGCAGGAGCGCGAACCAAGGCCAGTCCAGGCTGAGCACGCCCACCACGAGGAAGATCACGATCCCGGCGAGGGGCCCGAGGATCGGGATGAAGTTGAGCAGGAAGGCCGTCGCGCCCCAGAGCAGCGGCGTGTCCAGTCCGCAGGCCCACATGGCGAACCCCGTCACCACGCCGACGCCGACGTTCATGATGGTGATGGTGACCAGGTAACCCGTGATGTTGGTCTCGATTTCCTGGACGATCTCCACGGCCTGACGCTTGCCGGAGAAGGTCGGCAGCACCTCGACGAACCCGCGCAACAGGCGGTCGCCCGACGCGAGGAGGAAGAAGAGCAGGACCATCGTCGTGAAGAAGCGGGTCAGGAGGGTGGCGGTGCCGCTCATCAGGTTGCCCGCCAGCGTGGAGGCGGGCCTCGCGGTGACGACGTCGGCCGCGCCCTCCTGCCCGTTGGCCGCGGCGATGCTTTCCAGGGCCTGCAGGCCTTGCTGGAGGACATCCAGGGGCCGGCGTAGCGCCTCGACCTTTTCCTTCAGGAGCGGCAGGCTCTCGGGCGCGCGTCGTATCCAGCCCGACGCGGGTATCGAGGCCGTGAAGCCGACGCCCCCGATGGCCCCGAACACCACAAGGATCAGCAGTGCCGCGGCGGGCGCCTTCGGCAGCCGGAAGCGCTTGTGAAGGACCCGCATGGCCGGCGCGAGCAGGAGCTTCAGGACGAGCGCGAGGACGATGGGCAGGATCAGTTCCTGACCGACGTAGAGGGTGTAGACGATCCCGAGGAGGCTCAGGACCAGGATGCCCGCGGAGCGAACGCCGCGCGGGATGGCCTCGCCCGTGGCGACGGTCCGACGAGCCTCACGATCCCCGTGCTCGTCGATCCGGTCATCGGCAAGCGACGGCCGGACCGCGCCCTGTTCCCGCGTGAACGCCAAATCCTTCTCCTGAAAATCCTGCGCGGCGGCAACAGGGGCGTGATGGAATGATCCGAGCCCGCGCCGGGCGATGTCCCGGAACTCCGCGTGCGACCTTTCGGGGGGCGACGGTTCGGGTCAGCTTGGCTCCGATGGCGCTCGTTCGATTCCCCGCGCCCGAGGATTTGGACGGCTCGGGGAACGCTTGGGATCAGCCTTGCCCGCCGTCCCGGTAGGCGGCCCCACGCACGGAGTTTGATGCCTCGCCGGACATCCGGCCAAGTGCGGCCCGGTCCGGCTTCGGGTCGTGTGAGATCCCGGCATCGGACGATCCGGCGGTCCCGATCATCGCCTCGGCCCCCGTCGCGACGGCCCACTGCTCCGGTTCGGGCACGTCGCCGGCCTGATGGGCCGCGACGGCCAGCATGCCGGCGCAGAGGGCCGTCGCGATCAGGAGCGTCGAGAGGAACTTCATGCCCATCAACCGGCGGCCGAGCTATGCCGTTCCAGACGACCTCGGTACGTGCCCTCGTCCGGCAAGCTGTGACCGATGACCTGAGTCGCGGACGAAAGGCATATCTGGGGGCGCTCGCGACGCCGGTTGCGCGACTCCGACGGTAACGCATGCCGGGTAGCGCCATCCACCATGCGTTACGCCTTTCGAGCATGGATGCCGGCCGCCCTGACGGTTCGGTTCCGAGAGGTCCCCCGACGCCGGAAAGTCGACGACGGGGCGGGATCGCAAGGGAGTCCCTTCGAGTCCCTGGATGGCATCCAGGGAGCGTCCGATGGCAAACGGCCATGGCGCGGGTCGCATCCCGCCTCGGAGCGGTTCCGGCGACGCAGACGCGGGGATGGCCCATCGGATGACACGGGGGTCGACTTTGCCCGACGTCCATCCGGGGTGCTCGCCCGCGGGCGGGATCGCGAGCGCAAGGCACCGTCCGACCATGGCGCCACCGCGGCGCCGCCGGCACAGGGAGGACTTTTCAGCGCTGAGAGCGGCGGCCCGTCGATGGAGGACGGGTGTGATCGCCCAGGCTCGGTGAAGGGTTCGGCCCTCGACGGGCACCGGCGCGCAAGCGATTCCGATCGTTGCGGGATCCCGCGCGACAGCCTGAAACGACGCAAGGCCCAGGGAGCTTGCGCACAGCGCTGTTAAGTGCCTAAAAGAGGGAGGATCGCGGCGGCGTGCGTGGATTGGGCGGGGCGCATGCTTGGCCTGGGCCATCGTCGCAAGGCGCCGCGAACCAACCGTCGACGACGCGCAAACGTCGTCGACGGCCGACCCGGCTCCCTTGCGGGGCCATGGACACATCGGAGAACCGACGTACCCACCAAGTCCGTGTACCGGCCAGCTTTTCGACGACGACCGGTACAGGGCCAACAGAGAGACTCATACCGTGTGCGAATCCACCGATCAACCAGCTCTATGGAGCGGGGCCGAAGAAACTTGGCCCGAGGAGGCCGCCCCCGACCCGGTCGCCCCACCCTCGCCCCCTGTCGCCTCCCGGCAGCGCAAGGGCCCCCGGCTCCTCGCCCGCGAGGAGGCGGATGTCCGAACCGCCCTCGACCACGCCTGCATATCGGGGGCGGACATGCCTCCGACCGATGCGGACGGCAACCTGAGGCGGACCGCGCGGGAGGCGGTGGCGCGGTGTTTCGTCCGCACGCGTCAGGCGGACCTGTTGATGCCTGCCGCGACGGCCATGGACATTCTTCGAGGTGTCGCCGAGGCACGTCGCCTGAGGCTTCGGCGTGCCGCCGAGGCCCGCCGCCTGAGGCGCAATCGCCCGCAGGCATGACATGACGCCCGTGCGGCCCGGCGACGGGCCGCACGGGTCCTTCGCCCTTGCCACGCATCGTGGATGCCCACCGACGGTTTCGTTCGCATGGTCCAGCAAATCCTCGTCGATCAGGCGGCCGACAGGCTGGTCGAGCAGGGCGTCCGCGTCACCGTGGCTTCGCTGGGGGATGCCCTCCGGCGGGACGGTGGCGGGGCGGCCAAGGGCGTCGCCGTTCGCGATCTCGGCGCGCTCCTGGCCGACTGGAAGTGCCGGCGTCGCTATCGCGAACACCTTGCCGTCCTGGACCTGCCGGAGGATCTCGAACGCGTTCTCGCGACCGTCGCCACGGCCTTGGCCGCGTCCCGACCGCATGTCGGAGACGGCATCGAAACGGGATCGTCCGGTTCGGACGGGGACCGGCATCCGGCCGGGTGGCCCACTTCGACCCACGACCGGCTGGCTGCCATGGCCGACGACATCGGCGCCCTGCGGGAGCAGGTCGCCGCGCTTTCGCAGTCCCGTTCGAAGCCGCCGAAAACTAAGCGCGAGGGGCGCAAGCGGGGCCTCGCCGCGGTCATGGCGAGGCTGTTCTGGGACCGCATGATGCAGCATTTCGTCGAGGCGATCCGAAAGGAGGGCCCGAAGACGGCGTCCGAGTTGCTCGCGACGCTCGACGCGGACGCGCTGGAGATGGCCGAGAGCGCGTTCGAGCGGATCGACACGTCCCTGATCGCCGAGAAGGTCGGGGAGCGCGTGCGGCGCAAGAACTACTTCCGGCAAACCCCGGACGGTCGCTACGACGCCCTCTGAACGGATGGTCGATTGTCGCGTGCGCCGACCGGCATCCGTGCCGCCTTCGTAACGTGTGGCCGCAAGGGACGCGATTCCGCGATTTCGGGCATCGCGCATCCCGGATGGCGCCCTTCGCGATGTGCGATGGGGTCGGCACGGTTCCTTAACCCTGCTCGCGTGTCCTGGCGCCCTGCGGAAGGGGTCTGGCGATGGCGGGAAGGAAGTCGAGTCGGGAAGAGGCCATGGAGCGCCTCGAAGACCCGCGTTAATTCGAGGTCTTCCGGGCGGCGGACCAGATACGGGCCGAGGGCAAGGAGCGTGTCGCGCTCGGGAACGTGTGGGCGCGGGTCGGCCGGAACGCCGGCGTGGCGGGCGGCAGCCGGATCGTCGGCGAGCACCTGTCGGACTGGGCGGAGAAGCGCGGCTACAGCCCGATCATCGAGCCTTCCGAACTGCCGGAGGCGGTCGAGACGCGGCTTGCGAAGGCTGCAGCCGCCCTTTGGGAGGCGGCGGGGGCCGAGGCCGCGGGGATGCTGGAGCGCGACCGCATCCGCATGGCGGAGGCCCTCGCGGTGGAGCGTGCGCTCAGGACCGAGGCGTGCGGGATGGTGGACGCGCGCGACGCCATCATCGCGGGGCCGCGGGCGGAGATCGCCCGTCATGCGTCCGAGGTCGAGGAGTTGCGCAGGCACGTCGGCTTCGTGCAGGCGCGGGAGTTCTGGCAGAGGGTGGCGCAGGAGATCTGGGACGTGCTTCCGGAACGCGAGCCGATGCACCTGAATGACATTTCGCGGCGGGTCGGCCGCGATGTCGTCAAGGAGGCCGAGGAGCATCCCGGCGAGTGGGGACCGGAGTTGCTGCGGGGCGTGATCGACCAACGGGTCAAGTTTCGGAAGCTGTTCGCGAACGAGGGCGGCGGGCGTTACCGCAGGCGCCGGCCGGAGGACGATGCGGCCTGACGCCTGCTACCGGCGGAAGGTCGGGGCGAGGGCCTCGAAGTCCGACTGGTAGGTGGGGACGGTGAAGACGCAGCCCGGCTCGTCGCGTCCCGCGAGGTTCTGGTCGGCGTAGCGCTTGAAGGTCGGGATGGTGAGGGTGTCGGGGACGCGGTCCGAGATCACCAGGAAGGGTCCCTGCATGACGTCCGGGGCGAGCAGGGCGAGGGTGCCGCGTCGGAGCGCGGCCTCGATCTCGACGAGGTGGTCGCGGTAGCTCCTGCGGTGAGCGACGATGACGAGGCCGTCGTCGACCCACGCCGTGACCAGGCCGGTGGGGGCCTCGGGGTCCTCGTCGGCCCGGAACAGCGACGACCGGCCGGGGGTCACGATCAGCCTGCGGATGTCGATGGGCTTGGCGAACTCGCTCGGATTGCGCGTCAGGGCGAACACGGTTCCCTGGAACGGCCCCTTGTCGCGGTGGTCGTAGAGGGTCCGCCCCGAGAGGGTCGCGGGGTCGATGCAGGCTTCCTGAACCGTCTCGGCGACCGGGAGCACCCCGAGGCGCCGGGTGAGGAGGCGCATGCTGTCGTTGTGCTGCGCCCCGCCGCCGTTGCCCATGCCGATGGCGACGAGCTCCCTGTCCATGCCGACCATCACCTGCCGGTCGTCCGTTCCCGCTCGCATGACGCTCTCCGATGTCGATGGAGGCATGCTAGGACCGGCTGACGAAAGGCACATTGGGGTGGATCGCGGAGGCGGGCGCGCGACTCCGAAGGTAGCGGGTGACGCGTAGCGCAACGCGTGATCCGCTACGAAGACGTGACCGGGCGTCGCCCGGGATCGCAAGTCCGACTCGGAGAGGCAATCGTCCTTCGGGCTGCCTGCATCGATTGAGGGCGGCGGCCGGAGCCGTCGGAGGGCGTCCCTGGAGCCAGTGATCACTGCCCGACTTCGCGGACCCGGTCCGCAGGATATGGGGTAAGTTCGATTCAGGTTATGCGGGTCGTTGGCAAGTTATGGGTATCTGCACAGAGCGTCAGACGAAGGTCTGGGTCCTTCATCGCGTCCTCGACCTGGACCGCCTGCCAATGCTCGCGAGCGCCGGTGACGCGGTATTCCAGACCTTCGACCGTCAACTGGTCCCGGTACTCGCTCACGATGCGGATGCCGGGGCGTGACAGGTACCGCCTCCAGGTCGGCCAATCGTGGACGCCAAGATCTCCGTAAGCGCGAAAGCAGAAGGGCCAGCCCGCCGAGGACTTTCCGATGTGGTGCTGGACCGCGTTGGCCTCGGTTCCGTCGCGGACGGCGAAGTAGTTCGTGCCCATGTCAGGCGACCTCCCAGTCGTCGGCGAGCGCGTCGTCGAGATTGATGTCGCGCGGCTCCCAGACGGTGTCCTCCCCTTCGTCGTAGACCGGGCATCGCGCGGTCAGGGCGCCGTTCTCGATGCCCCAGGAGTGGTCCCAGCCTTTCCGGCGGATGCGCTTGCCAAGGCGCATGCCCCTGAGCGCCTGGCCGAAATGGAACGACCCCGACCAGTTGCTGGTGGGCGGGCAGGTGTCGCAGTTCGAGCAGGGATGCCTGTCGCTCCAGGTGTCTTCCCCGCAGGTCTCGCAGATGACGTTAGCCATGGTCACCGCTCCTCTCGAATCCGGCCTCGCGCAGGTAGTCCAGGCCGGCGCCGAGGCCGTCCCCGCGCTCGACGATGTCGACCGCCTCGGCGAGGACCTCCGCGTCGGACATCGCGCGAACCTCGGCGGCTCGCTTCCGGCGGACACGCTCGGCTTCCCGTGTGGCGGCCGCGGCCTTCCCGGCGTCGGACGCGTTGAAGCGGCGGACCTAATCCTCGTGGGCCGCGATCCGTTCAGGCGTCATCCCGGCGTAGAAGCGCGCTACGGTCTGTTGGGTGGTCTCGGCGGTCATTTCAGGCGGCCCTCCGGAACAGGCGGGCGAGGATCGACGACGGCCGGGCGACCTGCGGCGCGACCGCGGTCCGGGCTTCCGCCATGCGCCGGAAGCCTTCCGCGCGGCGCTCATCGCGCACGTCCCGGAGGGCCTGCACGCGGCGCTGGTGATCCCGATACAGGTCGGTGCGCTCCGCAATCGGTACGATGCGGGCCACCTCGGCGAAGAACAGGTAGGGCGACCGCAGGTCGGTGCAGTCCTCAATCACCCGGAGGCCGACCTCGGCGACGCGGACGAGGAATGCCTCCCACGACCCGTAGGCCGCCTCGGCGTCCGAGCGCATGCGGATGCGGTGGCCGTCGATGGTGAACAGCACCGGGGGGCCAAGGGGACGCTTCGGCGTCGGCGGCAGCGGCATGGTCAGCCCGCGGGCGCGGCGGACGCGGTTCCAGTGAAGGCGCATGGTCAGGCGCGTCCCGTGACGAGGACGCGCTCGATGGCGCGCTTCATGCCCTGCAGGAACTCGGCCGCACCATCGTCAGGGTACTTTGCGAGCGCACCGTTCCAGCCAGCCACGTATAGGGCTTTCAGGTCGTCGCCGCGGGCGAAGCCGGCGACCCGGAGAACCTGCAGGGCCGGCTCCGGCGGCCAGGAGTTAGCAACCTCATTGGCGGCCATGGCCGCCTTCACGACTTCGATGTCGCTGAGTGCACGCAGCGAGGCCTGGCGATCCGCCGCGGCCTCCTCCCGGCGAGCTCGGACAGCCTCGTCCAGCCGCCCGGCATCGTAACCATCCAGCGCGGCGACGGCGCGCGCCAGAGCCTGCAGTTCCCCATCGTCCAGCATCGTGTAGATCCCTTCCCACAGGGATCGTCATCCACGAGACCCGATTTGGCCATAGCCCTGTTGACTCGGGGTGCGCTTTCGGTATCCGATTGAGTCGTCCCACTCCCCGGAGGGGGGCAAACCTTGATCGACGTTCACCGCGTCGGTGCCTGCGTTTCCTCCCGTCGGGAGGGCAAACCTGCCGGTTCATCTCCGCGCCAGCGCGGAACCCAGCCTCCCCTCGTGTGGAGGGCATACCGAGACCACGATAAGGGCCCTGGCACGCAGCCGGGGCCCTTCGCGTTTCGGGGGCTTGCGCCATGCCAATTTTGTCCTATTATATCGGACATGGCCGCCTCGGCATGAGCCGGGGGCCACAAACGGAACGCAGGAAACTGAGACCATGTCGTACATCCGCATCGACACCGAAGCCGCCACCTACCTGTTTGAGGCCGAGACCGTTCCGGAGGCGCTCGACGCTTTCGCCCACCGGGCCGACTACCGCGACTACGCCGAGCTCGCCCGGACGCTCGGCAAGACCGTCGAGCAGGCCGAGGCCGACCTCACCATCGCGCACGTCACCGCCGCCGACATCGTCCGGGACATCGCCGCCGAGGCCATGGCGTCCGACGCGGTCGAGGACGGCGCCGAGGAGCCGTTCACCGATGTGTTCAACTGGGCCGACTGGTGCGTCGAGGGCTCCGACGGCGACGCCGTCCGCGAACTCGCCAAGACGCACGGCCTGGAGCCGGCCTACCTGATCGACGCCCTGCACAAGGCGCTGCGCGACCGCGACCTCGCCGACATCAACGCCCCGTTTGGGGCGCCCAGCGTCGAGCGCGTGAACCAGATCGCCAACGACATTTTCCCGGCGGTCATGGAGAGCGTCCGCGGCGGGAGCGAGCTCGATTCCTGGACGGGCGAGGAGGCCATCGACGCCTACGCCGAGGGCTCGGAGTGGGAGGAGGAGATCAGTATCCCCGCCCTCCGCGCCGCCGTCGCCGCACGCCTCGACGCCGACCTCGCCCGGCAGCGCGCCGAGGAATGACGCCCGGCGCCACGGCGAACACCACGACCAGGGCGGTCCCGACCGGGACCGCCCTTCCGCGTATCAGGAGCCCCGCATGCCCCGCCTCGTCCTCCGACCCATGCCCCAGCCCGCCGACGGCGTCTGCGTCGGGACCCTGGACGGTGAGCCTGTCACCTTCCATGGCCGCACGGCGACGGCCGGCGGCCGCGAGCACGAGGCCAAGGCCATCGCGCCGGACATCCTGGAGGCCGTCGACGTCGCGGCGCGCGACGTGTTCGGACCGGAATGGGTGCAGGCGCTCGCCCTCGTCACCGGACTGAATCCCCGGACCTGCCAGCGAGACCGCATAGGCCGCTACGGACTCCCGGCGCCGATCCTGCGCGCCCTCGGCGAGGCCGCCGCCGAGCCATGGCCCCGGGTCACCGGCGACATGATGCTGGCCTGCGCCCGGCTGCTGAAGACCAACGACATCCGTAATAGCTCAGGTCTACGCCCGAGGCATCCCGCCTTCGCCGGTCCGCCCGTCGGGGGCGACGTCGACGCCACGATGTACGTCATCGCCCAGCAGGCTCGCGCGCTCGTCTACCGCCTCGTCGCCGAGCGTTCCGAGCACCGTGCACCCGCCCTCGATGGCGAGGCTTAACCTCTCCTTAGGGTTTTAGGGTTAGCTTCGCCCCACGGGACTGCCTCGGCTTGAGCCGGGGGCCCGCTTCTACGGACGCAGGAAACCGACATGACGACCCACCTCCCCATCTTCGGGGTGCCGCCGCACGTGCGCGCGCTCCTTCTCGGCACGCCCCCGTATGCGGGGAGCCTGCCTCGCGACCTCTACGCGGCGCTGGCGTATTTTTACCCAGGCGTCCTCTCGCCCGACCCCGACGATCTCCTCCTCCAGTGCGGCGGGTCGCGCGTTCTCACCGAGCTCGTCTGGAGCCTTTGGGCGACCTGCGGGCATGCCCTCGACGACATCCATGGTGTCGGCGGGCGCGAGTTCCCTGGGCGGGTGGCTACCGCGTCCGGCGAGCTCCACAGACTGCTCGACGCCCGGGCGGCCGAAGACCACGACCTCGACCTCGCCTTCGACACCGTCGACGCTGTGCTGCTCCTACGGGACCGCCTCGACACGCTCCTGTCCCTAGCCGGGAACAGGTTGGCGGTCTCGCGGATGCCGGCGCTCCTGTGGCGTGAGGCTGGCCGGCAGAACAAGCCAGACCAGGGCGGGCTGATGGAGACCGCCGTCGGCGCGTCGCTGCTCGGGGCCAAGGTCAATCTCCGGCGTCGGCGCGACGGGCTTGCGACGCCGTTCGCCGAGTGGCGGGACTACGGCCGGGCGATCCTGTCTCGACATGCCTACGCGCCGCAGAACGCCCAAGCCGCCCCGGAGGCCGCCGGGCTCAAGCGCTCGCTGAAGGCCCGGCGGCCTCCGGCGGCCGAACCCGGCAGCGCGGTCTTGTTCCCGTCGAGCATCCTGGAGGGTGTCGGGCGGTCCGACAACCAGAAGGAGCTTCGACGCATCCTCGCGGACGTCCTGGATGAGCCGCTGCCGGGCGTGCCGGTGCCGGCCGACTGGGATGCGTGGGAGCGGGCGCTGCTCGCCCGGCACCCGAACGGGCGCGCGTTCTTCCGGGCCATCCGCCGCAGCCAGGGCAGCCGCGAGTTCTGGGGGCACGCTGTCGTGTGCGCCGACGGCCCCCCGGGCGCAGGCAAGAGCGCCATGTGCCGTTCGGTCGCCGAGATCTCCCGCATCCCGATGAAGCGCTTCCAATGCGATAATGCAGCGGACAACAGCTATGGAGGTACCCCCATCAGATGGAATAGCGCTCAGTTAGACTTTCTCACGGCAGCATTCATCGAGTTCAAGTCTAGGACGTTCTCTGCCGTCCTCGAAGAAGTCGAGAAGGCGGGCGGGTCCCGTGAAACCAACAGTGGCAAGCTGCACGATGTCCTGCTCGGGCAGTGGGAGCCCGAGACGGCAAAGGCCTGGCCGTCGACCTTTCTGTGCGCCCCCGTCGATCTGACCGGCGTGGTGTTCCTCTGCACGGCCAACGAGGCAGCCAACCTGCCGGCGCCGTTGCGCGACCGCATGGTCGTCGCCCGGGTCGAGGAGCCGACGGCGGACCATCTCGGCACGCTCGCTCCGCAGATCGCCCGGGAGGTCTGCCGCCGCCAGGGGCTCGACGAGCGGTGGGGCGCGCTCGACGCCGTCGAGATGGCGTCCCTAGCCGAGGCGTGGCCGGGGGGCTCGATCCGCCGGCTCGTCCGCCTCGTGGAAGTCGTCCTGCAGGCTCGGGACGAAGGTCCCGCAGCCGCCCCCCGCCACTGATCCCTGAAGACACGTCATGCTGACCGAAAGCACCACAGTCCGCCGCGAGCAGCTCGCGACCCTCTGCCTCAACGTGGCTCGCGTGGCCATGGCGGGCGGGCTCCACGGCGTGGATGCCCTCGCCGTCGTCGATGCCGTCCGTGCGATCCGCGACGCCCTGCCGGCGGACGCCGCCCCGGCTGAGCAGGAGGCCTCCGATGCAGCCTGAGGACCTCCACGCGATCCGCGACCGCACCCGCGCGGCGTGGATCACGCGCCGGGCCTGCGGGCTCGTCGGCATCGCGGCCACCCTTCGCATTGAGCGCATCATCGCCCTCGACGGGGCAGGTCGGCTCCGGCGCGAGGACGCCCTTCGGATGGCCCGCGAGGCTGAGGCGGTCGCGCTGTGCTTCCCCCCGCTACCCTGGCTGTAGAGGCCTACCGGAACCTCACGCGGAAGGCCTGGTCCGTCCGCGCCCAGGGACGCGTCGTCAGCCACATCGAGACCCTCACCCTGGCGGACGCCGAGTTCCGGGTTTCCGCCGCCGGGGTTCGCCGCATCCAGGCCCGCCGGGCCCGGGAGGTCGTCGCGACCGTCCGCGGCGTCCCCATCGAATCGAGCGCGATCCCAACCGGGGCGGTCAGGGTCCGCTTCTGCCCCTACCGGGGGCCCCGCTTCACGCTTGAGGACGGCACGCCGGTGAGCGCGGCCGCCCTCGTGATCCTCTCCGCCGACGGGACGGCGTGGGCCGTCAACCCTCTCTGAAGGAACCGAAGAATGCGCGTCGCTATCCTTGCTTTTGCCGTCCTCGTTCCCGGCGCGGCGCTCTCGGCCGAGCTTTGGCCGGGCTTCGACAGCGGCTGGCGTTGGGCCGTCACGGAGCCGGCGCCGGGCGGGCTGCAGCGATACGGCTACGTCGACGGCGAGCCTGGACGCTCGGGCCGGTGGCGCGTGCGCGTCGAATGCGGGCTCCAGGATCCCCGCACTGGCCGCGTCCTCCGGCGGGCCGTCGGGACCGGCGAGGGCACCCGCGGGGCGTCCCCGGGTTTCGGCGGCCGCTGGGACATGCCGGATGGCCGGTGCGGGTCGTACATCGTCACACAGGACGCCAAGCGACCGGAGAGCCTCTCTCTCTACGGCGAGATGGTCGGGGTCGACGAATGCCCGCGCCGTGGCGTGGGGGCACTATCCAGCGGGGACTGATCGCCTACCGTCCCCTGGGATGTCGGCCGAGACGCCGCAGGCCCGCTTCCAGACGTCTGGGGCGACCTCGTCCCCGGGCAGCCCGAGGATGTCGACGGCGGCGAACGCGGCCTCGAGGCGGCGCCCGAAGTTGAACATGCCCTGCACGCCCTGCTTCCGGCCGCCCTTCGAGGCGCCCATCGAGCCGACCTTCTCGACGGTCGCCCGAATCGGGCTGATCCCGGCGGTGACGGCGGAGAGCCGGCCGTGCAGCGCGGCCGCGTCGATCTCGCCGGTCGCGTCGAGGGGGAAGTGGTCGGCGTCGACGAGGCGGCCCGCGTCGTCGAGCAGGGCCCATGCGCCGTTCTTGCCGAGGTCGATGCCGAGGTGGGCCATCAGTGCACCCGACGCCGGACAGGCGGCGCCCCCGTCATGGCAAGGGCGGGATCGACCTTCAGGCTCTCGCAGAAGACCAGGTACCGCTCGAACCCGATGCCGGCGATCCGCTCCGGGCGCCCGGAGCGGATGACGCCGATCTCGCGGCGGACGTTCTTGCCGTCGTCGTCCGGGCCATCGACCAGCCGGGCGATCTTGCCCGTCGGCATGCCCTGAACGGCGGCCTGGATGTGGGCGGCGAGGGAGACCTTGATGGGCAGCGAGTGCGCCGAGCGCCGCTTATGGCTCTCGGTTTCCTTCCGCCGAGGGGCGGAGCCAACGCACGAGGTAGCGACTTGTTCCATAGGAATGGATGACAATCCTCCGGCCCGGATTCAACAAGCGGAAGTCACACGCAATCGACCCGCCCGATGCCGATTGCGTCAAAAACATACGCAGGTCCGAAGAATAGGCCGTGGCATCCTTGCCGGCCCCGAAGCTTTCCCGGGCGCGACCTGGCATCAACTTTGGACGAGGGGCCGTCGGGATCGCCGCACCCGGAAGATCGACCGTTGACGCATGCTTCGACTTCCGTACCCTGGTCTGTGGGACGGGACCGATCGGATTCGATTTGCTGTCAAGGCAAAGTTGAACGTCGTTCAGAAGTCGCCGCCCAATCCAGACTTGAAATGACGCGAAACCACTCATTCTGGGGCGAGGCACGTGCGGTCTGAAGATCTTCCTAACCCGGACGGCGCGCTCCCCGCGTCCGTCATGGACGCCATCGCGGCCAAGTTTGGCGCGAGCGTGGTCGCTGCCCGTCCCGCCACCGTCGTCGACCGCGAGGCCGAGGCCGCTGCCCGCGCCGCGCAGATCGCCGCCGACGAGGAGCGCGAGCGCCGGCTCGCGTGGGACCTTGAGGAGCAGCGCCAAGGCTTCCGCGCCATCGCCCCGGCCTGCGTCGCCAACGGATGGTCACTGTTTCCGCAGGCTCGCCGCGGTCGCCGTGGCCCGATCCTCGTCCTCCAGCCGGAACGCGGCCGGAAGGGCTTGGAGTGGAAGCCCTACCAGGAGAGGTTGCCCACGCTCGACGAGCTGACATGGTGGGCGAACAGCGAGAGCCGCGACAACAGGGCGAACACGGCCCTCATCATGGGCGCGGTCTCGGGCCGCGCCCTGACGCTGGACATCGACGTCAGCGACCCGGCAATCTCCGAGACCATCCTGCGGCTCGTCGACCAGTACCTCGGGCGCACCGAATTCCGCCGCGTCGGGCGCGCGCCGCGCATCGTGCTGATCTACCGCTCCGACGTCGCCGACCCGGTGCGGAACAGGGCGCACGCCCTGGAAGCCAAGGGAGCCGACGGCGAGGATCAGGCCATCGAGGTCCTCGCCGACCGGAAGCCCACCACCGCCTTCGGCGCGCACCACAAGACCGGCGCGCACTTCCGTTGGGTCGGCGCCTGCCGCCCTGACACCCACGGCCCCGAGCTTGCCCCGGTCATCACCCAGGCCCAGGTCGAGGCCCTGATCTCGGCCATCGATGCGGCCGGCATCATCGTCCCCGGCCTGCGGAACGCCGTGCGCTGGGGCGAAGGCGTGGCGCTCGATCCGGCGCTCGTAACCGCCTCCGGCTTCGTCCGCCCCGCCGTGAACACCGCGATGGCCGGGGTGACGTGGGACGCACAGGGCCGCATCGTCGCCGGCCGCGAGGCGTTCCTGCACTCCCGCGCATTCGTCTACGTCGCCCGCAACGCCGGCATGGCCCTGACGGACGAGGGGCGCTACACCCTGACGGGGCACCTGATCGCCGAGGTGAGCGACCTGTTCGCCGCCGGCGGCGACCGCTTCAAGAGCTCGACCGAGCTCGCCCGCGGCTGCCGGGAGCGCATCGATAGCGCCGCAGCCAAGCTGGCGAGGGGCGAGATCCAGGCCCGCGGCATCGTCCGCGACGAGGCCACCGGCCGGGTGTCAGCCATCCCCGTCGTCCCCCACGCGGTCGAGCGGCTCGGATCGGACGATCTCGCATGGCTGCCCCGGGAGCGCGTCCGCACCCAGGACGTCGCGTTCGAGCCGGCCGATCCCGCCCTGGCCCGCGAGCGCGCGCTGATCTCGGATGCCGACCGCGGCGAGCAGGCGCTGCGCCTGAGCAC
Source organism: Methylobacterium sp. UNCCL125 (assembly GCF_900116795.1). Lineage (NCBI taxonomy): Bacteria > Pseudomonadati > Pseudomonadota > Alphaproteobacteria > Hyphomicrobiales > Methylobacteriaceae > Methylobacterium > Methylobacterium sp. UNCCL125. Next base: position 18,375 of record NZ_FPBW01000015.1, read on the forward strand.
GGCCATCGTCGACGTGTTCCAAGGGTTCCACCGCATGGTGCGCCAGGACTTCCCGCTCGGGAAGGACGCGCCGGTCCGCCCGGTGTGGCTGCTCCGAACGCCGACGGGATCGGGCAAGAGCTCGACGGCGGTGAAGGTCACGACCGACGACCTCGCCGAGAACGGGCCCATCACCGGGCCGATGGCCGAGGGTGGCCGCCGCCGCGGCGCCATCGTCTACCTGCAGCCGAGCTACGACAACATCGCCGAGAACGTGAACCGCTTCCACGGTTCGAAGCGCGGCGCGCAGGCCGTGTTCCGGCGGAACGCCGAGGCGGCCGCCCGCGACCTGCCGCAGGGCACGCGGTACCTCATCATCGAGGGCAAGGAGCGCGGCGGCTGCCTGCGCGCCGCCGACCAGCAGGTCCTCCGCGCCGCCGGTATCTCGACCGCCAACCTGTGCAAGGCCACGGTCGATGACGGCGTCGGCGGGTCCGAGGAGCGGTTCTGCCCGCACTACGAGACGTGCCCCGTCATCGCCGCCCGGAAGAAGATCGGCGAGGCCGACGTCATCCTGGCGCCGACCTCGTTCCTGACGACCCCGTCCCTGCCGGGCGGGCTGCTGGACCACGCCGCCGGCGTCATCGTCGACGAGCGGTGCTGGGCCGAGATCCTGCGCTGGGACACGCTCCCGACCGCGACGCTCGAAGTGCACCGGGCCCCGCCGCGGGTCTACAAGCGCGACAAGGGCGTCGCCGGCGAGGACCTGGCGGCCTCCCGCGAGGCCGCGGCGCGCTCCGTCGCCAAGGCCATCCGCGGCGGCTACGACCCGGCGGCCGGCCTCGTCGCCGACCACGGGATGGAGCGGGCCGAGGGCCTGGTCGAGGACGCGATCAAGGTCGTCGGACGCGCACAGGATGCCGGTCGGAAGCTGCATCCGGGCATGAACTCGGACGCCATCCGCAATCTCGCCGAGCGCCCGAAGGGCAAGCATTTGCGCGAGGAGTGGCGCCTCTGGACGATCATCGCGGAGCGCCTCTCGGCCCTCAAGCATGACGCGGTCATCCGCAGCCTCAACGGCGGCCGGGACCGGCTCGACCGCGACGGGAACCCCATCCTCGGCCAGGCCCGGGGCGACCGCGACTTCCGTATCCAGAGCCTCGACGGCGGCGCCACCATCCGCATCTCGTGGCGCGCGGAGCCGAACTTCACGGAGAAGCCGATCCTGCTGCTCGACGCCTCGGCCGACGAGGACCTCACCTCGAAGTGCTGGGGCGGCCGGGATGTGAAGCTCACACACCTCGACGCCAAGCTGAACCTCCGGACCGTGCTCCTCGCCGACCGCACCTGGCACACCGGCGCGTTCGACATGGTCCGCGCCGGCGCCGACAAGAAGGCGCGCCGCGCGGTCGCCGGGACGCTCCGGCAGGTGCGGCACGCCATCACCGCGGCGTCGCTGCTGTACGCCAATGGCCGCGTCCTAGTCGGCGCGCCGAAGTCCGTCCGGGCCGCACTGATGGACACCTGGGGCGAGGCGCCCAACGTGGACTGGGCCCACTACGGCGCGATCCGCGGCCTCGACTTCGCCCGCGAGCACCTGGTGGCGTTCTCGGTCGGAAGGCACGAGTTCCCGATCCGGGTCATCGACGGCATCGTCGCCGCGGCGACCTACGACGACCCCGAGCCGGAACCGCCAATCGACCACTGGGGCGACGGCTACCTGCACAACGACGACGGCACCCTGGCCGCCGACGAGTACGGCCACGCCATCCCCATCCGCTGCCCCCAGGTCCGGCGCACCCACCCGCTCCGGAACGGCGGCAGCGTCACCGTCACGGTCTCGGAGTACGCGGGACGCTGGGCGCGGACGATCTGCGACCAGTTCCGCGAGCAGGAGCTGCAGCAGTTCGCCGGCCGCCTGCGCCCGGTCTACCGGGTCGGCGAGGCCCCGCTGTGGATCGCGGGCTCGAAGGTCCTGCCCCATGGCTTCGTCGTCGACGATGTCGTCAGCATGGGCGATCTCGCCGACCCGGCCCGCGTCGGGGCGCTGTTCGACGCGATCAGGCGGACCGGCATCGCCGACGCCGGCGTCATCGAGGATCGGGCATTCGATTCGCGCCTGAAGGGCGCCACGGCCGCGGTGCTGCACGAGCTCGGGCTCGACGGCGCCGACATGTCCGGCCGCTGGTCGAAGGGCATGGTGGCGGTCAAGGTGGAGGTCGACGGCGGCGAGGCGGCTGTCCGGCAGGTGCCGGCCTACGTCCCCGAGGCCGGGCTCCGGGACCACGTCGTGGCCGCCTACGCGGTCACCGGCCGCGAGGTCGACACGGTCGAGTACCTCGGTCGCGGCGCCCAGCCCGCCGGGGGCTACGCCCGCACCGAGGAGGGCGACAAGGTGGTGGCCGAGGTCGGGACACGGGCTGCGCGCGTCGACGCCGAGCTCGCGACCCGCGACGCGGTCATGGAGCGCCTCGGCCGGATCGCGGGAAGGTTCGGGAAGAACGGGACGGCCCGGTGGCTCGCCGACACCCTCGACATGGACGAGCAGATCACACTGCAGGCGAACCCGCCGCCGCCGGTCGAGGGCGGCGCCGAGGTCATCGTCCTGGCTGGATCGACGGACGCAGCGACCGCAGACCCGTCGGACCCGGACGAGGAGTCCGCGGAGGCCGCATAGCCGTCGGGGTTCGCGTCCTCTCCGGGGGACGCGCATCCCGCGGGCCGGAGACCCTCAAGCGCAGGCACTTGACCGCGTTCTTCATGGGCGAGCGCTCGTAGGCCCAGTCGAAGGCCAGCCCGACCCGGGCGAGGTCCTCCGCCACCGGCCGGAGGAGCTGCTGCTCGATGGCGGACGGCGTCGCCATGCCGGACGCGCCGAGGGCCTGCTGCATGTCGACGGACCGGATCTCCAGCGTGAGGTCGCCGCCCCGGCGCCGGCGCGGCCGCCATGCCTTCGGCAGTGAAGCCAGATCCTCGGTCCACGCCAGCAGGCGCAGGTAGACGACCGGGCTGTAGCGGCAGGCGAACGCGGCCATGACGCGCGGGTCGTACCCGAACGGCGCGGGATCGAGCTCGTCGTCGGTGGCGTCGGCGTGCGGGTGGGCGATGGCGGCGAGCGAGCGGTCGACGCGGAAGTCCAGCGACTTGGCCGCCTTCGCGACGCGTGCCTTGACCGCCCCGGCCTGCTCGTGGACGCCGGCATCCAGGATCGCGACCTCGCCGAGCGCAGGCTCGCCCACGATGGAGGCGCGGATGTTGGCGGCCCGGCCATGCGCCTCGACGAGCCCGCCCAGCGTCACCTTGCCGAGGTCGACCCGCAGCCGCGCGAGCGGGACCGTAACCGTCTCGCGGGGGCGGCCGGCGAGGTGCTCGTGATCCCACCTGGCGTCGAGCCAATCCCCTCGGTCGAGCTCCCGGCCCGCGGCCCGGGACAGCACCGCCAACGCGAGCCGGACGGCCTTCACGTCGACGCGGTCTCCCGCTGGGACGGGCTCGCCGTCGAGGTGGATCGGCATCTTCGAGGACAGGACGAGGGTGCGGGCGAGGTGACGGGAGAAAGTCAGCATGGCGAAGTCCGAGGCGATCCTGATCACCATGGTGGACCTCACGTAGGAAAACGGCAATAGGCGTTCAAACTCATGGGGATGCGAAATCGCGCCTGAGGCAGTCAAGGGAGATATAGAGGGTTCCCACCACCGGAGGTAGGCGAACGTAGTGAGCTAGGGGGACCCCTTCTGGGTCCCTAGGAGCCTGTCCGAGTAAGTGTCTCGACGGATTGGCTGCGGGGTGATTCACTCGGCTCATGGCCAAGGTGTTTCGCGCGTGGGACGTCGATCAGGGCTGGCTGCTGCCGCCCTCGCTGCACGAGTTCGTGCCACCCGGGCACATGGCGCACTTCGTGCGCGACACGGTGCGAGAGGCGCTCGATCTCTCGGCCATTCTCGACACCTACACGGAGGAGCGCGGCTACCCACCCTACCATCCCGGCATGATGGTGGCGCTCCTGCTCTACGGGTATAGCCGCGGCCTGTACTCCTCGCGTCAGCTTGCCCGCGCCTGTGAGGAGCGGGTCGACGTCATGGCAGTCACCGGCCTGAACCGGCCCGACTTCCGCACCATCGCCGACTTCCGTAAGCGCCACCTCGCGGCCCTGTCGGACCTGTTCGTGCAGGTGCTGCGCTTGTGTCGGGCGGCCGGTCTGGTCGAGTTCGCTCACGTGGCGGTGGATGGCACCAAGCTGAAGGCGAACGCCTCACGCCACAAGGCGATGAGCTACGGACGGATGAAGACGGCCGAGCCGGCCCTGGCCGCTGAGGTGGACGCTTGGCTGGAGCGCGCGCACGAGGCTGACGCGGCGGAGAATCAGGCTCACGGTGCCGGTCGTCGGGGCGACGAGACGCCGGACTGGATGGCCGACAAGCAGCGGCGGCTGGAAGCGATCCGCGCCGCCAAGGCCGCGCTGGAGGCGGAGGCGGCTGATCCGCCCGATCCCGAGGACGAGAGCGGGCCGGGCGCCTCGTCGGGCATGCGTTGGCAGGGGCGGCCACTGCGCGGCGAAGACGGCAGTCCGCCCGACCGGGCGCAGCGCAACTTCACCGACCCCGACAGCCGGATCCTGCCCACGCGTGACGGCTTCATACAGGGCTACAACGGCCAGATCGCGGTCGATTCCGCGCATCAGGTGATCGTCTCGCACCGCCTCGTGACCAACGCGGCTGACTACCGCGCGCTCGTGCCGCTTGTGGACGGGGTCCGCGCTCATCTTGGGCGCAAGCCGCGGGAGGTCTCGGGCGATGCCGGCTTTGCCAACGAGGCGAACCTCGCCGCGCTGAAGGAGCGGGGCATCACGGGCTACCTCGCTCCGGGCCGGGCGCGTCATGGCGAGGCGGACGCAGCCGGCCGCCGGAAGCTGACCAAGATGCCGTTGATGAGCGCGATGGCCGCCCGCCTGAAGCGGGCTGGGCGCCGCAGTCGGTACCGTCTCAGGAAGCAGGTGGTCGAGCCGGTGTTCGGGCAGATCAAGCAGGCCCGAGGCTTCCGGCAGTTCCTGATGAGAGGGCTCGATCAGGTCCGGGGCGAGTGGGCGATGATCTGCACGGCTCACAACCTCCTGAAGCTGGCACAGGCAGGCCGCTGAGGCCGCTGATCCGCCCTCATCGGCTCCCGTCTCGCCCCCTCTACCCGGCTTCAAACCCCGTTACTCAGACAGGCTCCTAGGGGTTCCTCAGCGCGTGACTTCGCACGAGCAAGCTCGCGCTCGCCACGCGTCAGCTTTGGGAGGGTTCCGCAGTTGGCAGGCTTACCCGCAAGGGGCTTCGCCTTTTCTCAGGGGGTAAGAACCGTCGAGCTACCGCCGCCGCCCCGCACCCGCCTCCGAGGCGCAGAGAAGCCCGGCACGGCACCTCCCGCCGTCGCCGCGGACCCGACTTCATCCGGCCAGATTGAGGGGCGTTCCCGGGCCTCCCTGCGCCTCGGCCTGATCGGGTGGCGAGCCATTGGAAACTTTCTGGCCGGGGTGCTTCAATGGCGCCATGAGCGAGAGCCGCACCATGACCGACACGGACACCGCCTCAGCCCGCGCCGCCCGCGAGCGGCAGGCCGCCCGGGATCGCGCCCGACGCTGGCGCGAGGAACGCCAGGCCGAGGTCGAGGCGCTGCGGGCGGAGGTCGAGGCGGCCCGGGCCCGGATCGCCGAGCTCGAAGTGCTGGTGACGCACGCCGAGGTCGATGCCCTGGTCGTCGCCGGGCTGGCCCGCGCCATCGCCCGGGCGCCGTCCCATCGGCCCGAGGCGCCGGTCGCCGGCACCGTCGCGATCCCGGCCATCCTGGACCAGTGCGGCAAAGCGGGTCGCGCCGCAGGGGCGGACTATGCCGCGTGCGCCCTGGCCGCCGGCACGCGCATCCAGGCCGCGGTCGGGCAGTTCGCGCCGGCATCGGCTCGGGCTGCTTGACATGCCGTCGCTTGCCGCGAATCGCCTGATTCGATATGCTGAGTACGTCCGGAGCACGTCCCGTGAGGGTCTCGCTTCAGGTCTGGAATAAGCCTCAAGGCCCCGCGTTGGCGTCTCGCCGCCGGGGCCTCTTTTTTCGGCAGATAGCGGGGTTCGAGGCGACATCCCTGTGGGCAGGGAGGTCGCATCGATCCAGGACGCCTTCGTCGATGGCTTCGGTCCGAAGAAGTTCGGGCGCGCCATCCGATACGTGTTCAACCGGGTCGTGGCCGATGGCGTGAATTAAGTGTCGTGGGGGGCCATCTTCGCCGGCGCTGTCACTGCACTGGTGACCCAGGTCATCCTGAACATGGTTGGCGTCGTCGTCGGCCTGTCCGACGTCGGCACCACCGTCGCCGACAACCCGGCCGCCCCGACCCTGTCGATGGGCGCCGGCATCTGGTTCGTCGGTTCCGGCATCGTCGCGGCGCAGGCCGGCGGCTTCCTCGCCGGCCGCCTCTCGGGAAAGCCCGTCTCCGGCACCGCCGACCTGCACGGCCTCATGTCGTGGGCGATGGCGACCCTCGTGGTGCTTTACCTGCTGACCTCCGCCGCCGGCGGCCTCATCGGTGGTGCCTTCTCGGGCGTGACCAGGACGCCCGGCGGAGCCGGATCGCTGGTCGACGGCCTTGAGCAGACGGCCGCACAACGACTGCGTTGGGTGGCATCCCGCCCGTCCGCTCTCGGGCCGAAATTTCAATAAGCGGTCATGAGCGCTTGCGCGTCCATGACCCGCTGCGAACCCGGGAAATCGCCGCGTCTTTTTGCGGCTCGATCTCAGGATGCGATTGCGAACTGACGTCCTGTCACCGTCCGAGGACAAACAACCATTCCCGATGCAGCCTGTCTGAACGGTCGGATCACCTCCCCGGCTCGCGTTCCGTCCGCCTTTACGCGCGGCTTCCACAGGTCTGAAGAGTATGCCCTAGCCGGCGCCGACACCGAACGGCATTGCACCGCGATCTGTCCTGCGGTCTTCACACATGCCAGGGCAAAGTTTCGATTATGGGCGGTGAAGTCTCGCCCGAGGGTAAGGCGTGATCCCCTTCTCCATGGCCTGTCCGGTCGCGATGGTGATCGGGGCTGGTCGTGAAGATGAGCAGTAGTGGCCGTCCGTAACCCATCGGTGTAGGCACGGCTGAACGCGGCCTCGGACTCGTAACCGACACGGAGCCCGATCTCACCGACACGCGCCTCGCGCTGACTTAGATTGGCGCCCGGGATCTGCGGGAATGCAATTCGAGGACACAGGCACGCAGCGGTTGGACCAGAACGAAGGCACCTTGCGGATCGCGCGTCGCCGCTGCCAGGAAGGCCGACGTGATGGAGGGCGCGTCTTTTCTAATCGCCTCGGCCCGCGCGGGATCCACCGCCAGGACGCGGTCCAGGAAATGAGCCAGCGATCCAAATGTGTCGGCGCGGTCGAACACCACATCACGCAGGCATCGGAATTCGGCCGATGCGATCAGGGCTTCAAGAGCGGCTTGCGACGCACGCCGGACTTCAGTTTCATCCTCGACCGGTCTAAGGGCGTCAAAGAAGCTTCCTTCGGCCAGCGGTTCGACGACGACGAGGCGAGCGTCCGCCTTCACGACCCGCGCGGCTTCGCGCAGAGCCGTACGCACATCGGACAGGTGGTGGAGGGAGTTGAGAAACACCGCTCCCCCGAAGGAGGCATCCGGAAAGGGAAGTAGCTCGGCCGACGCCACGTCGAAATGACCGTCGGGCACGGCGGTGGCTGCCGCCGTGACCATCGCGGCGTTCGGATCGATCCCGGTTACGACTGCGCCCTGCGCGACAAGGGCCTTTGCCAGCGCTCCGGGACCGCAGCCGATATCGAGAATGGGCCGGCCTGCGATAGGTGCGAAGGCTTCGAGAATGACCGAGAGCGCGTTCATGCCATGACGCCTTTCAACTTGACGAGCCGACCGTTGCGCGCCCTTGCCAGGACGCCCCCCCCCCGACGAAACGGATTGCGTCGAGATCCCGGTCGTCCAGATCGGAGAACCTCGGGCCTCAAGCCCCGCTGGCTTCCATGCAGATCGTGCCGTTCGCGTCCAGGGTCATCCCTCGGAATCCGCCCCCGGCTTCGCGGAGGCCGCAAACCCTGAACGTCTGGTTGGCCGTCATCGGTGACTTGCCCCGGTATGTGAAGCGCGCAGGGACCCGCCCCAGAAGCACGGCCGCAAGGTTCATCAGCAGGCTCACCTGCATCGGACCGTGCACCACGAGGTCGGCATAGCCCTCCACCTGCGTCGCATAGGGCTGGTCGTAGTGGAAGCGATGCCCGTTGAAGGTCATAGCCGAGTATCGAAACAGAAGGGTCGGCGAAGCCGGGACGGACCAGATCGTGGCACCCTCGGCCGGGGTACCCCGTGCCGGCTCGGGTGCGGTCGCCTGTCCGGCCTCCTCGCGGTAGACGATGTCCTGGCGCTCGCGGATGGCGAGGCCGCGTGCGGTCGTGACCTCGTGGTCGACGGTCACGAAGCAAAGGCGGCCGCTGCGCCCCTCCTTCATCACCACGTCCCGCACGATCTCGCGACGCCGGACATGGTCGCCCTCGTGCAGGGCATCGAGCGTCTCGATCTCGCCACCGGCCCACATGCGCCGCGGCAGGGGGACCGGCGGCAAGAAACCGCCTTTGGCGGCATGGCCGTCAGGTCCGAGTTCCTCCGCCCGGGGCGTCTCCGGCGCGAGGCACCAATGCAGCGCCGGTGGCGCCTCTCCGGCCGTCACCGGCGCGAGGTGGGGGGCCAGCGTCGCGTCGTACTCGGCCAGGATACGGCGCGTGACGACGTCCTCGCCCTCGCGCACCCGACCGATCCAGGACTTGAGATGCGCAACATCCACCGCGCCGCCCGCACTCGCCGTCATGACAATCTCCCATGGCATCGTACCGGTCGAACCGGTCATCGTCGGAATGTTGCCCGTGGCGGGCTCAAGGAGCCTCGGCCGCGGAGGCCAGGATACGTTCGGCCAACCTGAGGTGGGGGCGATCCACCATCTTCCCGTCGAGGACCAGGACGCCGGAGGCCGGACGCTCGGCGAAAAGGTCGCGCACGGCCTCCGCCCAGCGCACGCGCTCGGGCGTGGGCGTGAAGGCGTCGGTCACGGCGGCGAGTTGGTCGGGATGGATGCAGAGCTTGCCCGCGAAGCCATCGCGCGCAGCGGCTGCGAGCTCCCGTGCCAGACCATCGGGATCGCGCGGGTCGGGCCATGGCGTATCGATGGCCGGCACCTGGGCCTGTGCGGCGGCGATTAGGAGGGCGGCGCGTGCAGCCAGGACCGGCGCGGTCATTGCGCCATCCGCAGACCTGGGGGCGATGCCGAAATCGGCGGCGAGATCCTCGGCACCGAACAGGAGCGCACGCAGGCGCGGCGTCACCCCCGCGTACGCCATGTCGCGTAGCGATGCCGCCGTCTCCGTCACGAGCGCCAGGATGCCAATCGAGCCGACGGTCAAGCCCGAGACGGCTTCCAGGGCTTCGAGGTGGTGGTCGAGGGCGGCCAGATCCGCCGGCCCCGTGCATTTCGGCAGGAGGATCGCGGCCGGCGCCCGGGGAGCGATGGCCGCGAGATCACCCAGATACCAGTCCGTATCCCGCGGATTGATCCGTACGATGGCGCGGGACCTGTCCGGGGCGGCAGCGAGGAACGCGCTCGCGGCCATGCGCGCCTCCACCTTCGCGTTCGCCGCCACGCTGTCTTCGAGGTCGAGGATGACCCCGTCGGCGGAAGAGGCGAGAGCCTTGGTGCATTTCCGCTCGGAATCGGCCGGGGCGAACAGCAGGGTGCGGAGCTTCATCATGACGGAACCACCCTCACTGTCCCCTGGCCTTAGCCACCTCGGCTCGGAACTCCGGAACGATCAGGAACAGGTCGCCGACGAGACCGTAATCGGCCACCTGGAAAATCGGGGCATCCTCGTCCTTGTTGATGGCGACGATGACCTTCGAGTCCTTCATGCCGGCGAGATGCTGGATCGCGCCCGAGATGCCGACCGCCACGTAGAGGTCCGGCGCCACCACCTTGCCGGTCTGGCCGACCTGCCAGTCGTTCGGGGCGTAGCCCGCATCGACTGCCGCGCGCGAGGCGCCCACCGCCGCCCCCAGCGCGTCGGCCAGCGGTTCGATGAGTTCCTTGAACTTGTCTGCCGAACCGAGGGAACGCCCGCCCGAGACGATGATCCGCGCGGCGGCGAGCTCGGGCCGGTCGGATTTCGCGATCTCCTCGCCCTTGAAGGTCGACGCGCCGGCCGCCGGTGCGGCCCCGGAGACTGCCTCGACGGGAGCGGTGGCCCCACCCTCGACGGCGGCCTTGAAGGCGGCGGTGCGGACGGTGATGACCTTCTTCGCTCCCTTCGCCTGCACGGTCTGGATGGCGTTGCCGGCGTAGATCGGCCGCTCGAACGTGTCGGGCGAGACCACCGTGATGATGTCGGAGATCTGCGCCACGTCGAGGAGAGCGGCGACCCGCGGCAGGACGTTCTTTCCCGTGGTCGATGCGGCGGCGATGACCACGTCGTATCCCGCCGCGATGGCGGCGATCCCGGCGGCGGTGGGCTCGGCGAGCGCGTGGTCGTAGACGGCGTCTTCGGACAGCAGCACCTTCTCGACGCCCTCCAGCTTGGCGGCGGCCTCGGCGGCCGTGCGGCTGCCGGAGCCCAGCACCAGGATGTGGACGGGGGCGCCGAGCCCCGCCGCTGCGGTGAGCGCCTTCAGGCTTGCATCGCGAACCGCGCCGTTATCGTGCTCGATGTAGAGAAGGGTGGCCATCGGGGAAAATCCTCGAAACGTGTCGGGGCCGGAAGCCCGTCGCCGTCGCGGCGCCGGGCTTCACACGGGGCTTGGGCTTGCAGGCTTGGGCTTTGCGGACGGGGCGTCAGATCACCCCGGCTTCGACCTTGAGCTTCTGGACCAGGGCTGCGGCCGACTCGACCTTGACGCCCGCCTTGCGCCCGGCCGGCTCCACGGTCTTCAGCACCGTGATCCGGGGCGTGACGTCGATGCCGAGGGCGTCGGGGGTCAGCTCCTCCAGGGGCTTCTTCTTGGCCTTCATGATGTTGGGCAGCGACGCGTAGCGCGGCTCGTTGAGGCGCAGGTCCGTGGTGACGATGGCCGGGAGCTTGAGGCTCACCGTCTGCAGGCCGCCGTCGACCTCGCGGGTCACGTCGATGGCGCCGTCGCCGAACTCGATGCGGAACGCGAAGGTGCCCTGCGGCCAGTCGAGGAGGGCGGCCAGCATCTGGCCGGTCTGGTTGGAATCGTCGTCGATGGCCTGCTTGCCGAGGATGACGAGCTCCGGGCACTCCTTGGCGACCAGGGCCTTGAGGATCTTGGCCACCGCCAGCGGCTCGACGAGCCCATCGGTCTTCACCAGGATGGCGCGGTCGGCGCCCATGGCGAGGGCCGTGCGCAGGGTCTCCTGCGCCTGCTGCGGCCCGATGGAGACGGCGACGATCTCGGTGGCTTTGCCCTTCTCCTTCAGGCGGATCGCTTCCTCGACGGCGATCTCGTCGAAGGGGTTCATGGACATCTTGACGTTGGCGAGGTCGACCCCGGACCCGTCGGCCTTGACCCGGATCTTGACGTTGTAATCGACGACCCGCTTGACGGGCACCAGAACCTTCATTGCGGTCTCTCCGACGCTGGACTTGCGGGATCGAGCAGCCATTCCCGAAGCGCTCGGGCGACGGCTGCGGGCGCCTCTATGGGGGTCATGTGACCGCTGTCCGGAACGATCACGAGCCGGGCGCCGGGAGCCTGTTCCGCCATCTCGCGATGGATCTCCGGCGGCGTCAGGCGGTCGTTGGCGCCGCACAGGACGAGCACCGGACAGCCGAGCGCGCGCAGGACGTCGCCGCCGTCGATGCGGGCGATGTTGTTCTGCCTGACGAAGACGTCGGGACCGAGCCGCTCGGTCATCGCGCGGATGCGCGTCACGATGCGGTCGTCCGTGAGATGCGCGGGATCGAGGTAGGTCGCGAGCAGGCGGTCGCCGAAGCCGTGGAAACGGCCGGGGGAACGGGCGGCCTTGTCGAGGGTGCGCCGGACGGCGGCCCGATCCGGCGCATCCGCACGAAAGGACGTATCGAGGAGCGCCAGCCGCGTCACTCGCTCGGGGGCCCGCCGCATCACCTCCTGGGCAACGTAACCGCCCAAGGAGAACCCGGCCAGGGCGAAGGTCGCCGGCGCCCACGCCAGGACCTGCTCGGCAAGTTCGCCGATGGTCTCGCCCTGGGTGATGTCTCCGACCCAACAGTCCGCGATATCGGACAGCGCGTCGATCTGATCCCGCCACAGGTCTGCGTCGTTGAGCAGGCCGGGCAGCAATACCAGGCAGGTCAACCGCGCCTCCCGCGCGCCGGAAGCGGCCTTGTCGGATTGGGTAGCGGCATGGCTCAAGCGCCCCCGTGCTCCCCAAGGCCCGGGACCGTCCCGTAAGCCCGCTCCACACCCTCGATCCGTGCCGCCGGCGCCGGGAAGGCCACCGGGCCGGACGGCGTCCCCACGGTGATCCGCCGGATGTGCGGATGGGTGGCGAGGGCCGCCATGTCGTTGACGGATGCGAAGGCTACGTCGGCCTCCGTCAGGCGGGCGACCGCCGCCGCCTCGTCGAGGCCCGCAAATGCGCGCGCGACCATGGCATCGGTCTCGGCGCGGTTGCGGGTTCGTGCCACGTTGGTCGCGAAGAGCGGGTCCTTGCCGGCCGCCGCGTCGCCGACGAACAGGGTGCAGAACTTCACCCACTCGCGGTCGCTCTGGATCGAGATCAGCAGCCGCTTGCCGTCCTTCGTGGCGAACACGCCGTAGGGTGCGATGGAGGGGTGGGCGAGGCCGAGGCGCTTGGGCGGCCGGCCGCCTTCTTGATGGAGCAGCGGCACGGTCAGCCAGTCGGCCATCACGTCGAACATCGAGATGCGGATGTCGGCGCCCCGGCCGGTGATCCCCCGGCCGATCAGGGCCTCTAGGATCGCCGCGTGGGCCGTGGCGCCCGTGGCGATGTCCACGATGGAGATGCCGACGCGTGCCGGCTCGTCGGGGCCTCCGGTGATCGAGGAGAGGCCGGACTCCGCCTGGATCAGCAGGTCGTAGGCCTTGCGGCTGGCGAGCGGCCCTGTCTCGCCGTAGCCGCTGATCGAGCAGGCGATCAGGCGGGGGTGCTGGCGGCAGAGGGCCTCGGTCCCGAAGCCGAGGCGGTCGAGGGCGCCGGGCTTGAGGTTCTGGATAAGCACGTCGGCGCCTGCAACGAGGGTTCGCAGGCTCTCCTTGCCGGCCTCGGTTGCGAGATCGACCACCGCCGATTCCTTGCCGCGGTTGAGCCAGACGAAGTAGCTGCTCTGTCCGCCGGCCACGACGTCGTCGTAGCCCCGGGCGAAATCGCCCTCGGGGCGCTCGACCTTGATGACGCGCGCGCCGGCATCGGCGAGTCGGGACGAGCAGAACGGTGCGGCCACCGCCTGCTCGATGGCGACGACCACGAGGCCGTCGAGGGGAAGTCCGTCACGCATCGGAAGGCTCCCCTCAGAAGGATCTGGGCAGGCCGAGGACGTGCTCGGCGACGTAGGAGAGGATCAGGTTCGTGGAGATCGGCGCCACCTGGTAGAGGCGCGTCTCGCGGAACTTGCGCTCGATGTCGTATTCGCAGGCGAAGCCGAAGCCGCCGTGGAACTGGATGCAGGCGTTGGCGGCCTCCCACGACGCTTTTGCCGCGAGGTACTTGGCCATGTTGGCCTGGGACCCGCACGGCAGGTTCGCGTCGTAGAGCCGGCAGGCCTCGTAGCGCATGAGGTTGGCCGCCTCGACCTCGATGAAGCTCTCGGCGATGGGGAATTGGACGCCCTGGTTCTGGCCGATGGGACGACCAAAGACTTGGCGCTCCTTTGTGTAGGCGGTGACCTTGTCGATGAACCAGTAGCCGTCGCCGATGCATTCGGCGGCGATGAGGGCGCGCTCGGCGTTCAGGCCGGTGAGGATGTACTTGAACCCCTGGCCCTCTTCGCCGATCAGGTTCTCGGCCGGGATTTCGAGGTCGTCGAAAAAGAGCTCGTTGGTCTCGTGGTTGACCATGTTGAGGATCGGCTGGACCTTCATGCCCTTCTTCTGCGCCTCGTGCAGGTCGACGAGGAAGATCGACATGCCCTCGGACTTCTTCTTGACCTGGTCGAGGGGCGTGGTGCGGGCGAGCAGGATCATCAGGTCGGAGTGCTGTATCCGCGAGATCCAGACCTTCTGGCCGTTGATGACGTAGCGGTCGCCCTTGCGCACTGCCGTCGTCTTGATCCGCGTGGTGTCGGTGCCGGTGGTCGGCTCGGTCACGCCCATGGATTGCAGGCGAAGCTCGCCGGCCGCGATCCGGGGCAGGTACTTGCGGCGCTGCTCCTCGGACCCATGCCGGATGAGCGTGCCCATGTTGTACATCTGGCCGTGGCAGGCGCCGGAATTGCCCCCCGACCGGTTGATCTCTTCCATGATGACGGAGGCTTCCGTCAGCCCAAGGCCGGAGCCGCCGTACTCCTCGGGGATGAGGGCGGCCATCCAGCCCGCCTTCGTCAGGGCGTCGACGAAGGCTTCCGGGTAGCCCCGCGCCTCGTCGATCCTGCGGTGATACTCCGCCGGAAACTCCGCGCAGAGGGACTGGACCGCATCGCGGATATCCTGATGGCTGCCGTGATCGATGGTCTGCATCGCGTTTCCTCACCTTGCCGGATTCTGTTGTCGGTTGGTTCGATGGGCGCGCCGTCGCGCGTCAGCGCATGACGAAGGGGTTCGGCACGTCCTTCGCGAGGTTGATCCAGACGCTTTTCGTCTGGAGGTACTCGTCGATGGCGGATTGTCCGTTCTCGCGGCCGATGCCGCTGCGCTTGTACCCACCGAAGGGAGCCATGAAGCTGACCGCCCGGTAGGTGTTGACCCAGACCGTGCCGGCGCGGATGCGGTCGGCCATGGTCAGGGCGCGGCGTATGTCCGTGGTCCAGACGCCCGCCGCCAGACCGTAGATGCTGTCGTTGGCGATCTCGGCCGCGTGGTCGTCGTCCTCGAACGGGATGATCGACAGGACGGGTCCGAACACCTCCTCGCGGGCGATGCGCATGTCGTTGGAGACGTCGCCGAAGATCGTGGGCTCGACGAACCAGCCCCCGGCGAGGTCGGGTGCGGACGGGCTACCGCCGCCGAGGAGACAGTGTGCTCCCTCGTCCTTCGCCATCTCGATGTAGTCGAGCACCTTCCGGCGCTGCGGCTGCGTGGTGATCGGCCCGACCTGGGTCGTAGGATCCATCGGGTCGCCGAGCTTGGCCTGCGTCGCGAAGGCCACGAGGCGCTGGGAGACCTCGGCATAGATCGAGCGCTGCACCAGCAGTCGCGAGCCGGCGATGCAGGTCTGCCCCGAGGCCGCGAAAATCCCCGAGATCGCGCCCTTCACGGCATGATCCAGGTTGGCGTCCGCGAAGATGATGTTGGGCGACTTGCCGCCGAGTTCCAACGTGACGTGCTTGATGCCCTTGGCGGCGGCGGCGTAGACGGCCGCCCCCGTGGCGTCGCCGCCGGTGAAGGCGACCTTGGCGACGAGGGGATGCTCGACCAGGGCCGCCCCGACCTCGCTTCCGAAGCCCGTGACGGTGTTGACGACACCCGGCGGGAAGCCGGCTTCCGCCACGAGGTCCATCAGGGCCAGGGTCGAGCACGAGGTGAACTCGGAAGGCTTGACGACCACGGTGTTGCCCGCGGCCAGGGCCGGCGCGAGCTTCCAGGTGAGGAGCATCAGCGGCGAGTTCCAGGGCGTGATGCAGACGATGACGCCGAGGGGCTCGCGCTTGGTGTAGATGAAGACGTCCGGCTTGTCGTTCGGGAGAACCCCGCCCTCGATCTTGTCGGCGAGACCCCCGTAGTAGGTGAACCATTCGGGAATGTAGCGCAGTTGCCCGAGCATCTCGGCGTAAAGCTTGCCGTTGTCGCGCGTCTCCAGGGCGGCGAGCTTCTCGGCGTCGCGGGCGATGAGATCGCCGAGACGTCGCAGGAGCTTGCCGCGAGCCGTGGCCGACAGCGCCGGCCACGGCCCCTGTACGAAGGCCGCGTGAGCCGCCTCGATGGCGGCGGCGCAATCCTCCGGACCGCATTGGGGAACCTCGGCCCAATCACGCCCGTCGAAAGGGTTTGTCGTGGTCAGCCAGCGTCCGGTCGCGCTCTCGCATGACCGGCCGGCAACGACGTTCCGAAAGCGTTCGAGCGTCATGGTCCGAAATCTCCCTTCGCTCAGATCGGTGCGTGACCGAGGGCCGCCCGGAAGCGGTTCTTGATGAAGACACCGTCGCGGGGCGGGAGAACCCGGGGAGCGTCCGCCGCCGTGATCTTGATGGTGGCCAATGCGGGGCCGGAGCGGGCACCGAGGCGCTCGCGCAGGGCGTCCACCTGCGCCATCTCCCGGATCTCCGACGTCCACGCGAAGCCGCAGCTACCGGCGACCCGGTCGAGGTTGATCCCGCGGCCGGCATGGCTAAGCTGCATGCCCGTCTCGCCGAAATGCCCGTTGTCGAGCACGGCGATGGTGAGGTTCGGGGGGGCCTGCACGGCGATGGTCGCCAGCGCCCCGAGCCCCATCAGCATCTCGCCGTCGCCGGTCACCACCAGGACGGAATGGTCGGGCTTGGCCTTGGCGAGGCCGAGGCCCACCATCGCGGCGCTGCCCATGGCCGCCCAGAGGTAGTAGTTGTTGTCGTGGTCGCCCGCGGCCATCACGTCGTAGGAAGCCGAGCCGAGGCCCGTCACCACGAGAAGGTTGTGCCGGTCGGCGAGCAGGCGCGCGACGACCTGCCGGCGGTCCAGGGACCCGCCCGTGTTCACTTCACCCATTTCTTTTCTCCGATCAGACGTTGTCCAAGAAGCAGCGCGCAGGCGGAATCGCCGTTGAACGCCATGGTGGCGGCGCCGTGGAGAAGCGGCGCGACGTCCTTCGGATCGTCGGCCCGCCAGGTCATCACGCCCATGAGCTTGAGGGAGGCCTCGGTGGCCTGACCCATGGGGTTCTGCCAGGCGTTGAACTCGGCCCAGTCGCCCCGCATGGTGACGACCAGCAGAAGGGGGAAGCGGGCGCAGACCTGGAGGGCCAGGGTGTTGATGCAGTTGCCGACACCGCTGGACTGGAGCAGGAGCGCCCCGCGCTCGCCGCCGAGCCATGCCCCCGCAAGGTAACCGATACCCTCTTCCTCGGTGGTGAGGACCACGGAGTGGATCTCATCATCCGCTTCCGCCATGCGGAT
Organism: Methylobacterium sp. UNCCL125; assembly: GCF_900116795.1. NCBI lineage: Bacteria > Pseudomonadati > Pseudomonadota > Alphaproteobacteria > Hyphomicrobiales > Methylobacteriaceae > Methylobacterium > Methylobacterium sp. UNCCL125. The sequence goes on from NZ_FPBW01000015.1 coordinate 35,601, forward strand.
GGCGACCGAGTGGCCGGCATCCGGCACGTAGACCACGTGCTTTACGCCGGTTTCCCTAAGGACACGGTAGACGTCGTCTTGCCAATCGTGGGGTGATGCTTCGTCAGACTGCATGGCTGAACCTCACTGCTGTTCGAACGATTGCGGTATCGAATTCTGTTCTAGCGGACGGCCGAGGCCGTCACTCATACAAACGGCCGCAATGCGCTATGCCGTTTGGTTATAGATCGGGGAGGAGCCATGGAGGCCAGAGGCAGTCCTGCGCATGCCGGCGACCGGGAGTTCTCGCAAGGCGTGCGACGATGCCTACGGCTCCTGATCCCGCCGTGATCCGGGCAGTCCTAACGCCCGAGGATGTTGGCGAGACGGGACTTGGCCTCGACCTCGCCATCGCCTTCGAGGTAGCCGTGCCGGCTCAGGTTGGGCAGGATCAAGGATGCGGCCAGGGCGACCAGGGCCAGGCCGGCGACGTAGTAGAAGAACGCGGACTCATTATTTGCGGCGCGCAGATGCAGGGCGACGTACTCGGCCGTTCCGCCGAACATGGCGTTGGCGATGGCATAGGGCAGGCCGACACCGAGGGCCCGGATCTCGGCCGGGAACAGCTCGGCTTTCACGAGCCCGGCGATGGGGGTGTAGAACGAGGCGATCAGCAAACCTCCGGCGACGAGGGCAAAAGCCTGCAGCGGGCTAGTGGTGGTGCGCAGGGCTTCGAGGATCGGGACCACGAGGAGGGCGGCCGTCGCCGTGAACAAGATCATGCAGGGCCGGATGCCGATGCGGTCCGACAACATGCCGAAGATCGGTTGGCTCAGCATGAAGCAGACGAGCGCCGAGGTCATGATGAAGCTCACCGTTGGCGAGGGAATGCCCGCGGAGACGACGAGAAACTTTTGCATGTATGTCGTGAAGGTATAGAAGTAGAGCGATCCGCCGCCGGTGAAGGCGAGGACGAGAAGGACGGCGCGCGGGTGGCGCAACAGACCGGCGATGGTGCCCGCCTCGCGCCGGTGCATCGCGCTCTTGGAGGCGGTCTCCGTCATCGACCGGCGCAAGTAGGCGACGACGATGGCGCCGCACGCTCCGATGAAGAACGGGATGCGCCAGCCCCAGGCCTTCAGATCCTCAGGGCTCAGGAGTTGCTGCAACGCCGTGACCGTGAGGAGCGCCAGCAACTGGCCGGCGATGATGGTGAAATACTGGAACGAACCGTAGAAGCCGCGACGGCCCGGGGTGGCGACCTCGCTGAGATAGGCGGCGCCCGTTCCGTACTCGGCGCCGACGGACAGACCCTGGACCATGCGCGCCATCACCAGGATGACGGGAGCGAGGACGCCGATGGTCTGATAGGTCGGCAGCACCGCGATCACGAGGGATCCGCAGCACATCATCGCGACGGACACCATCATCGAGATCTTGCGGCCGCGAGTGTCGGCGATCCTGCCGAACAGCCAGCCGCCGAGGGGTCTCATGAAGAAGCCGACGGCGAATACCCCTGCCGTCGCGAGCAGCTGCGTCGTCTGATCGCCGGATGGGAAGAACGAAGAGGCGAAGTAGATCGCCGTGTAGGCGTAGACGAAGAAATCGTACCACTCGACCAGGTTGCCGGCACAGGCACCCATGATCGAGGTGATCCGCCGTTTCGATGCTTGTCTTGGGGTATCGCTTGCATCGTCCGAAATCGGATACTGTGCGGCACTGCTCATCGGCGTCCTCCCATCGTTATGATTTGACGTCTCGTCGTTCTGGCGTGTCCGTCGCGACAAGGCCGATGCGAGGGTCGCATCACCCGGGGTTCGCGGATGGACGAGCGGATGCCGCCCGGCATGGCGTGCCGGCTGCACTCGATTTGAAAGATGCACCGTTGAATCCGGTCCGACGCGACCGTGGGCCCGGCCTGTGAGGGCGGCACCGGTCGGCGGAATTAAAGTGACGTCGCGCTTGCCGTCTTTTTCAGGCTAGGTGAAATAATACCGAATCTGAAGGGCGGGCATTCCTCTAACTGAAATGCCGAAATGCTATGGCTTGCCGCGTCGAGAATTCCGCGGGCACGGCCCCGGCGGGAAATGAGGCGGTCCGCCAGAACCTTGAGCCGGATGCCGGCGCACCGCATCCCCGCGCAGGAATGCGGTCGAACGGTTCGTTCGAGCTATCTCACAGCGTGATAGCCTTGATCCATCACAAGCCTGTTTGGTATGGCTTCACGACGTCATCGAAGTGGCGATCATGGACATCAACCAGCTCAAGACCCTCATCCACGTCGCCGAACTCGGAAGCGTCAGCAAGGCGTCCGAGCGCCTGGGCATCGCACAGCCCGCCCTCAGCCGGCAGATACGGCTGCTGGAACAGGAGCTCGGCACCTACCTGTTCGAGCGCCACGGCCGTGGCATGGACGTCACCGAGATCGGTCGCGAGGTCCTGGACCACGCCACGCGCATCCTTGCCGAGATCGATGCCATCCGAAATCTCGCCCTCGACCGCCGCGTCTCCTACCGCGGCACGGTCTCGGTGGGGACGACGCCGACCGTGGCGGAGATCGTCACGGTGCCCCTGGTCCAGACGATCCGCCAGGCGCATCCCCACCTCAACGTACGGCTGTCGGCGGCCTTCAGCGGGCACATGCTGAACTTCCTCCAGCGGGGCGAGATCGACATCGCGGTCATCTACAATTTGCCTGCGATCCGCTCCCTGAAGATCGATCCGGTGCTCGTCGAGAACCTCCTCCTCGTCGGGGCGGGCGAGCGTGGCCTGCGCCTCGACCGCGCCATTCCCTTTTCCGATCTCGCGCAGGAGCGGCTCATCCTTCCGAGCGTCGGGCACCGCCTGCGGGACATCATCGACGATTGCGCGCGCCAGGCCGGCCTCGACCTGTCCTCCGCCATCGAGACCGACTCGTTCCAGTCGATGATCAACCTGGTGCGGGCCGGCCTTGGATCGACGGTGCTGCCCCTCGCGCCATTGTACTCCCTGGTTGAGCGGGGCGAGCTCAGCGTCTCGCCCCTGGTCGATCCGACCCCGTCCCGCAAGCTGGTGATCGCCTATCCCGCCGACCGCCCGGTGAGCCTCGCGGCCCGCTTCGTCGGCGACACCATCAGGGAGATCGCGGCGGATCTCGTCGCGCGCAACATCTGGGTCGGGCACATGATCGGCCATCCGAAATAGACGACCAACGACGGACCACGATCCTCAAGGCCCGACCACGGATCGGCCGGAATGCGGAGCAAATCCCCTTTGTCGACGACGTCTCCCGCGACTCCTTCGGTGGAATCTCTTGGACCGACGCTGCCCGGGAACGTGGCACTTGGCGTGACGCAGATCATCCTGTGGGGCGGCTCGTTCTTCCTGATGGCCGTGCTGGCCGACCCCATCGTCCAGTCCACGGGCTGGTCGCAGGGCATGGTCGTCGGCGCCCTCTCCCTCGCGATCCTGATCTCCGGGGTCCTCTCGCCCTGGATCGGCCGGATGATCCGACGGTATGGCGGCCGGACCGTGCTGGTCGCCGGATCCCTGGTCATCGCCGCCGGCCAGATCATGATGGCGGTCTCTCCGAACCTGCCGGTCTTCCTCCTCGCCTGGGCGGTCATCGGTGCGGGCATGGCGGCGGCACTTTACGATCCGCTCTTCGCCGCCATCGGCCAGGCATACGGCGCCTCGGCCCGCCGTGCGATGACGCAGATCGCCATCGCGTCGGGCTTTGCCATCACCCTGTGCTGGCCGGCGACGCGTTTCCTCGTCGTCCAGGTCGGCTGGCGCGGCACCTGCGTCGTCTACGCCCTGCTCGCGGCCCTGGTGGTGGCGCCGCTCTTCGCGTGGGCATTGCCCGGCCGGGTCCGGACCGCCGCCGTACCCCCGCCGCCGACCGTGGGGGCGACGCCGCTCGCGACGCCCGTCGGGCCAGCCCGCCTGCCGGGCGAGCACATCCTGGCCGTGACGTTCACCAGCGCGGCGGTCATCATGACGGCAATCTCGGTGCAGCTCCTGGTGCTGCTCCAGGCTAGTGGCATCTCCGCCGCCGCAGCCGTGGCCCTGAGCGCCCTCATCGGGCCGTCGCAGGTGGGGGCCCGCATCCTCGAACTCGCCTTCGGCCGGCGCGCCCATCCGGCTTGGGCCCTCCTCGTGTCGAGCGGGAGCGTCGGACTCGGTCTTCTCATCCTCGCCACGGCACCGTCCTTCGCTTGGCTCGCCATCGTCCTCTACGGCGCGGGCAACGGCATGCGCACGGTCGTGCGTGGAACCCTCCCCCTCACCCTTTACGGCCAGCACGAATACGCTGCTGTCATGGGCCGGCTCGCACGGTTGCCCCTTCTCGGGCAGGCGGCAACACCCCTGGCCTGCGGCTACCTCTCGGACTGGTTCGGGCTCGATGCCCTCCTCGACCTGATGCTGGGCATCGCGGTGGTAAACGTCGTTCTCTCGGTGACCGTCGCCCGGCGGGCGATACGGCATGCGAGGGCTTAGGAAATGAACTGAACCACGTGGCAAGAGCCGGAACACCCCAAAGTGGGATCCTCCACCCGAAGCGATCGGCTCATTCTTGCGCAGCATTATCAGGCAGCGCGCCGGTGAACCGATCTGGATCAAACCTCGGTTCTTCGAAGCCCAGTCGCTTGCAGCTGGATCATTGGCTTGAACTGGGTGGCCCTGGTGAGCCCGAGCTACATGTTACGCCCAACAATTGTCCGCTTCCGCGTCTCCGGTGGAGGCGCTGCTATGTCGTAGTTGGGTCGGGATCGGTCCGTCCGCTCTACGACCGGGTTGGGTGGAGAGCAGTCCGGCTGCTTTCGGTGGCTTGCTGTACTCAAGCAGACATAGGCGCACGCGACGGGTGCCAGACGACTGGCTTCGCTACTCTCATCGGCGAGGCGGTGAATGCTATGAACCCGCCAGCATCAGCGAACCCTAGAAAGAAGCACCAGCACTTACTTCGAGGGCGGCGATAAATATCACCGACATCATTGAGCTCTTGCGTGATGGCGAATATAAATTTTTGGTCTGATAGCTGAACAAATTGTCAGCATTACCCCCCCAAGGCCTCGTATTAAAACTACCTATAGTGGGTCGAAGCCGCATGGATATTTCAGCGGCCCCTAGGCCTCTGGTTTGAGAGACGGGGCGAGATGCATTCATATCGAAGACCGTCGATCGCGTCGTGCCACCGCACCGCCCAGTGGCACGGAGCGTCCTCGATGCCTGAATGAGCCAGACGGTGCGGCTTCCAGAAGTTTCAGCACGAAGGCGCCGAGGTGACTGATTGGTTAGACGGCCTTGCCGACTAGGTGCCCTATGCCCGCGGTGACCGCCATCGCCGCCGCACCCCAGAACGCCACCCGGGCAGTCGCTTTCGGGATCGCGGCACCGCCTACCTTGGCTCCTAGCGCCCCGAGGACGGCGAGGAATACGAGGGAGGCGGCGGAGACCGAGTAGACGACGAAACCGGTCGGCGAGACCGCGGCCACGAGCAGCGGCAGGGCCGCACCGGCGGAGAAGGTCGCCGCGGAGGTCAGCGCCGCCTGGATCGGACGCGCCGTGGTGAACTCGGAGATGCCAAGCTCGTCCCTGGCGTGGGCGCCGAGCGCGTCCTTCGCCATGAGCTGGTCCGCAACTTTGAGCGCAAGGTCGTGATCGAGGCCGCGGGCGACGTAGATTCCCGCGAGTTCCTCACGCTCTGCCGCAGGATCCTCGTCGAGCTCGCGTCGCTCCCTCGCGAGATCGGCTTGTTCGGTATCGGACTGCGAACTCACCGAGACGTACTCGCCGGCCGCCATCGACATGGCCCCGGCCACCAGCCCGGCGGTGCCGGCGACGAGGATCTCCCCGGACGCGGCCGAGGACGCGGCGACGCCAACGATCAGGCTGGCCGTCGAGACGAGACCGTCATTCGCTCCCAGGACCGCAGCCCTCAGCCAGCCGATGCGGTCGATGAGGTGATTTTCCTGATGAGTCGGACGCATCGTCGTCAGGGTCTCCTCAAGGGGGCGGAAGGATCGCGACCCGGGAGGATGCGACGCAGCACGGCATCGTGCCAGAGGTAGTGATGGACCAGGGCGGCCGCGGCATGGAAGGCGGCGACCGCCATTAGGATGTTGGCGGCGAGCCCGTGCCAATGGGTCAGCGGCCGACGCCATTCCGGATCACCGATAGCCGGCAAGGCGAGCGGGCCGATTAACGTCACGCCCCGCACGAAGGCATTCGCGATCCCGAGACCCGCGATGACGAGGAGAAGCAGGTAGAGCGCCGCATGGGTCGCCTTGGCGAGGACATGCAGGGGACCGGGATCGTCTACCGGAAGCTGACGCCCCTTCGTCTGCCGCCAGATCAGCATCGTGACGATGACACCGGTGAAGGCGAAACCCAGGACGAAGTGGGTGGACCATATCCCCGACCGGAGCGCGCCCTTTGGCACAAGGTCTTCCAGGAAAGTGCCGATGAGCCAGAGGATCAGCACCAGCACGGCCGTGACCCAATGCAGGGCGATGGTTGTCCCGTCGTAGGGCGTCTCTCGTGAAGGCATGTCGTATCCGGTCTCGTACGGCGCACGCCCCTGCAGCGGAGGGCAGGGGCGTGGCCCGGTGCATCAGGGCTTCGAAGGTGCCTGCGGCGCGAGGTCGATGGCCTTGTTGTCGTTGAGGTCCCAGCCCGTGTTCGGGTCGGTCTTGGTGCGCTGGACCTGGGCGCGCATCTGCCACTGGTACTTGGCGATGCCGTGCTCGACCTCCTGAAGGAGGTTGGAGGTGGTCGGGTCGACCTTCTCTGTGGCCTTGATGGCCGCGTTTACCTCTTCGCCGACCCGCTTGTAGGCGTTGGTGAACCAGACCAGGATCTGGGCGTCGTCGAGGAAGCCGCCGGGGATCTCCGGAACGCCTGAGGTCTTCACGATGGTGTTGGCGCGGCCGTCGGCCGAGGATCCGACGGCGAGCAGGCGCTCGGCGATAGTGTCGGCGTACTTGGACAGGCCTTCGTAGTGCTCCTGCAGGAGCAGGTGCAGCGGGTAGTACAGCGTGCCGGAGGCGTTCCAGTGCGCCTGCTTGGTCTGGAGCTGGAGCTGCTGCAGCTCAGTCAGGGTCTGCTGGAGTGCTGCGACATCCTTCTTGATCGCATCGGCGTCGCCGTCGAGGCCGATAACCGGGAGCGTCGTCATCTCGTTGGTTGGGAAGGCGCCGACCGGCTGCGGGCTGCTGGTCTTGGTCTGCGAGGCGCCGCGGACATCGTCGGTGCTTTTGGCGGTCTGCTGATCGGCCTGGGCGAGGTCGATCCGCGAGAGGACCTTCATCGCGCTCGGGGACGGCGGCGCGACAGCTGGCGTTCCGTTGGCGAGGACGGGAAGCGGCAGGGCCGTCCCGAGGAGGAGCATAGCCGAGAGGAAACGGGCGTTCTTCATGAGGTGCCGATGTGACCTTGGAGGAGGCACCGCCCGGGTCGGGCGATGTGTACTCGGAAAACGAACGTAGTTTAGAAGCGTTCGAAAATGACACCGAATTTAAGGTTCGGCTGGTTATGGCCTGAGATGCGACAGACGTGGCATCCGTCACGGCTGCCGCGGCCTTCGCTCATCACGCGATACCTTTGGGGCTAGGCCCGATCACGACCGGACATCGTAGCGATCCAGCATCATCACCTTGTCCCAGACCCTCACGAAGTCTTTCGCGAACCGGCCCGCGCCGTCGCCGGCGGCATAGACCTCTGCCACCGAGCGGAGTTGCGAATTCGACCCGAAGACGAGGTCGCAGCGGGTCGCGGTGAACTTCGTCGCGCCGCCGTCGCGGTCGACCAGATCGAAGGTCATGCCCGCCTCGTCGGCCTTGCGCCATTCGAGGTCGACGCTCGTGAGGTTGACGAAGAAGTCGTTCGATAGGACGCCGACCCGGTCGGTGAAGATGCCATGGGGCGAACCGTCATGGTTGGCCCCAAGGGCGCGCAGGCCACCCACGAGGGCGACCCACTCGGGCGCCGTGAGGGAGAGGAGATACGCCTTGTCGAGGAAGAGTTCTTCCGGTGAGACACGACCCGATGTGACCGCCGCGTAGTCGTCCGCCACGTAATTGCGAAAGCCGTCGACAACGGGCTTCAGCCACGTGAACATCTCGATGTCGGTCAGGTCCTGACGGGTGTCGACACGCCCCGGCGTGAATGGAACCGCGATGGCATGCCCGGCATCCGCCAGCGCCTTCTCCACGGCGGCGCAGCCGCCGAGCACGATGAGGTCGGCCAGCGAGACCCGTCTGCCGCCGCCGCGTCCGTTGAACGCGTCCGCCACCTGCCGGAGCGCCGCGACCACCGGCACCGTCCGCCGGTTGATCGCCCAGTCCTTCTGCGGGGCGAGCGCCAGGCGTCCGCCGTTGGCCCCGCCGCGCTTGTCGCTGTCGCGATAGGTCGAGGCCGCCGAGAACGCCGTGAAGGCGAGGTCGGAGACCGACTGGCCGGTCGCCAGGATGTCCTGCTTCAGCGCGGCGATGTCGCCGTCGTCGACCAGGCCGTGGTCGCGCGCCGGGATCGGGTCCTGCCACAGCAGGTCGTCCTCGATCTTCACCTCGGGGCCGAGGTAACGCTCCTTCGGGCCCATGTCTCGGTGGGTCAGCTTGTACCAAGCCTTCGAGAACGCGAGCGTGAAGGCATCGAAGTCGTGCAGGAACTTCTCGCAGACCTTGCGGTACTCGGGATCGACCTTCAGGGCGATGTCGCTGGTCATCATCATCAGGCCGTGCATCTGGCCCGGGACGTGCGCATCGGGGGTCTTAGGCGCATCCGGGTCGGCGGGAGTCCATTGTGTGGCACCGGCCGGGCTCTTGGTCTGCACCCATTCGAACTTGAAGAGGTTCTCCAGGTAGGCGTTGTCCCACTGGGTCGGGTTCGGCGTCCAGCTGCCCTCGATGCCGTTGGTCATCGTGTACTGGGCGAAGCCGGTTCCCTTGGGGTTATTCCAGCCGAGGCCCATCGCCTCCATCGGCGCGATCTCGGGGGGCGGTCCGACTTGGTCGGCCGAGACCATGCCGTGGCTCTTGCCGAAGGCATGGCCGCCGGCGATCAGGGCGACGGTCTCCTCGTTGTTCATCGCCATCCGGGTGAACGTGGTGCGGATGTCACGGGCCGAGCCCATCGGGTCGCCGTTGGCGTAGGGGCCCTCGGGATTCACGTAGATCAGCGCTTGGTGCGAGGCGGCCAGAGGGTTTTCGAGGTCGTAGTCCGCATCGCCGTTCTGACCGCGCCAGCGCTTGTCCCGGGTCACCATGCTGTCGAACGACTTCACGTCGGTCGGATCCCAGATCTCCGGACCCCAGTAAGTGGCGTTGTCGGCCTCCCAGGCGTCGTGGCGACCACCGGCGAAGCCGTAGGTCGGGAAGCCCATGATCTCCAGGGCGCAGTTGCCGGTCAGGACCATCAGGTCGCCCCACGACAGGGCGCTGCCGTACTTCTGCTTGATCGGCCAGATCAGGCGCCGCGACTTGTCGGTGTTGCCGTTGTCCCACCAGCTGTTGATCGGCGCGAAACGCTGCAGCGCCTCTCCGGCGCCCCCACGACCGTCCGCGATGCGGTAGGTGCCCGCCGCATGCCAAGCCATGCGGATCATCTGCGGACCGTAATTGCCGTAATCCGACGGCCACCATGCGACCGTGCTGGTGAGAAAGGACTTGATGTCCTGCTTCACGGCATCGAGGTCCAGCGCCTCGAACGCCGCCTTGTAGTCGAAGTCCTCGCCGAGGGGGTTGGCCTGGGGACCGTTCTGATGGAGGAGTTCCACCTTCAGCCGGTTGGGGTACCAGTCCGAGAGTGCCGGTGGGGTGCCGACCGCGCCGCCGATGCGGTCGCCGCCAAAGGGGCACTTGCCCTGCATCTCGAAGGTCTTAGTGTCCAGCTTGTCGTTATCGGAGATGTTCAAGTTCGCTTCCTCTTCAGGATGATCATGCGTCGGCGTGCGACGTCAGTCGGCTCGCCATCATCGAGGGCACGACGCGAAACGGGTCATGCCGTTGGCCCCAGGGCCACCCATGGCCCCCGACCTTTCGACGTTCCCGTCAGTCGGCTTTCAGTCCTCGCCGCCGCGGCATTCCATGCCCGGCGGGGCAGTCGAGCAGTTCAGCTCGCAGGTCTGGTCCGCCCTGCAATACCATTGCAGCGAACCACGACTGATGCATGAGCCCGCGCAGTGCTTATGGGGAACGCCGACCGGCTCGGAGAAGGACATCGGGGGTTCGTTCCGGGCCTGGCGGGAACCCGCCATCCCCGACGATGGCATCGCCGCGAAGGAGAGGATCGCGCAGGCCCACTTCCGGGCCGCATGAGGATGCTTTGACATCATACATGCGATCTCGCACCGAAACGCAGATTAGAACAATTCTTAAAATTATATTCATTTTTCGTGATGGGTCTTGACGAATGGAGCTCGGTCGTTCGCCTCTCCCCAGGTTGCAATCTGGCTCAGCCATGCCTCCGAAGGCACGCTGGTCGTTCATCCGATGACCGACGCATGACGCTCCGCCGTCGGGCACGCCATCTCGAAGCGACATCCACCGCGGGGACCGTCACCGACGGTGAGTGGAAATCCGTGCAGCTTGGCGATGGCCGCGACGAGGCCGAGACCGAGGCCGTTACCTTGAGTCTGCCGGGCACGCTCTGCACGATAGAACCGCTTGAAGACATGGTCTCGCTCGCCGGCGGCGATGCCCGGACCCGTGTCCTCCACGGACACCACGGCGACGCCGTCGCGCCAAGCGAGACCGATCCCGACGCGGCCTCCGGTCGGAGTGAACTTGATCGCGTTGTCGAGGAGGTTCGAGACCGCCTCGAAGATGAGGCTGCGGTCGCCCCGAACCGCGGACGCTCCCTCCTCGATACCGATGCCGAGGGCGATGCCCTTCTCTTCGGCCAAGGGTTCGAACAACTCCGCGGCCTCGCTCACCACGAGCCCTAGGTCGACCGAGCCAAAGGCGGCGCAGCGCCGTCCGTGCTCGATTTCGCCGATGCGCAAGACCGCCGTAACCATTTCCAGGGTTTGGTCGATCCAGATCAGCCCCTGGTCCACCGCCTCGCGCAACTCCTCGATATTGCGGGCTTGATCCCGGCCCCGCTCAAGCCGCAGCCGCAGGCGCGTAAGCGGTGTCCGAAGGTCATGAGCCACGGCGTCGCCCACGCCGCGCACCTCCTCCACGAGGCGCTCGATCTCGGCGAGCATGCCGTTGACGTCCCGTGCCAGACGGTCGAACTCGTCCCCGGCCTCGCCGACCGGCAGGCGCTGGCGCAGGTCACCCCGCATCACCCGCGCGACCGCCGCCTCCGTGGATGCCAAGCGTCGCCGGGCGCGTCCGGCGAGCAGGACGCCTCCGAGGATGGAGAAGGCCAGGGTCGGGACGAGGGCGAGGCCAAGCGCCCGGATCACCGTGGCCTTGGCGCGGTCGATCTCGTCGGTATCGTGGGCCACGACCACCACGGTCCCGTCCTCAAGGGACCGGGCCGCCGACCAGAGCTCCTCGTGCAGGCGCCGTCCCGCGATGGCCACCTGCGTGCCGATCCGGTGGACCTCGCCGTCGAGGGGCAGTTCCGGTGGGCGGGCGTCGAGGTTGCCGGCAAGCTTGCGGCCATCCGCACCGAACAGGCCGGCAAAGTGGACGCTGTGCAGGTCCTCGCTGACCCACGTCTCGATGCGAGCGGCTGCCTTGGCCGTATCCCCGGCGGCGTACCGGGCCTCGTGGCGTAGGACCTCGGCGAGCTCGTCCTGCATGAACGCCGCGGTCTGCCAGTACACGAAGGCGAAGAGCAGCAGCGAGAGGAGCGTCGACCACAGGGCGATGCCCAGGGCCCACCGGAACGCGAAGGAACGGACGAGCCTAGACATCGGGGGTCAGGGTGAAGCCCTCTCCCCGGACGTTCTGGATCAGCATCGGCTCGCCTTCGGCCTCAAGCTTCCTGCGCAGGCGTCCGACATGAACGTCGATGAGGTTGGATTTAGGCGCGAAGCGATAGTTCCAGACTTCCTCGAACATCATCCCCCGGGTCACGACCTGCCCTGGCCGCCGCATGAGGTATTCGAGCAGCTTGAGCTCGCGCGGCAGGAGGTCGAGGTCACGAAGGCCCCGGCGTCCGGTCCCGGCCATGAGGTCGAGTTCCAGGGTCCCCAACCTAAGCACCGTCTCGCGGGTGTCGGACGGACGCCGCAGCAGGGCCTCGATCCGCGCCGCGAGTTCGGCGAGGACGAAGGGCTTGCCGAGATAATCGTCGCCGCCGGCGCGTAGCCCGCGGATGCGCTCATCGACGTCGCCGAGTGCGCTCAGGACCAGTGCGGGCGTCCGGTCGCCAGTTCCGCGCAGGTCGCGCAACACGGTGAGCCCGTCCAGGCCCGGAAGCATCCGGTCGAGGACGATAGCGTCCCAGGAACCCGTTCGCGCGGCGACGGCACCCTCCGGCCCGGTGGCGGCCCAATCTACGGCGTGCCCGCGCCCGCGCAAGTCGGCGAGGATCTCCTCGGCCGTCGCGGCGTCGTCCTCGATCAGCAGCAGCTTGGCCAACCCGGTCCACTCCCGGGCCCACGCCCATGTTCCGAAGCATGATGTGGTTCGGAACCGGCTCCGGGACCACGAGTGTGAACGCGAATTTAATGGCGGGTTTGGTCGCCCGCTCTATGTCTTAGAACAACTCTAATCTGATCCGTGGATGACATCGTGCTGAAGGAGGCGGAGACCGACATGCCCGGGACCGGCGATGCCGAGATCGTCGACCGTAGCGGTTTGCGCGAGTATGAGAATACCGGCGGATCGGGCACGGTGGAAGCACCTATCGGCTCCGCGTCATCTACTCCTGCATCCACGCAGTTCGGACGTCGTTCGCGGTGGGTCCTGGTCGTTTGTCTCGCCGCGCTCGGGCTGGCCGGCTGGTGGTATCGCGACGCCGTCCGGCCTTATGTCGAACCGCTTCTCCAGACGGTCGGCCTGGCGCCTGCAGCACCCGCGGTCGCGCCGACGACGCCTGCCGCTTCGGAACAGCCGACTGAGGACAACGTCGTCCGGCTCGATGCCGACGGCCAGGGCCGCCTCGGACTGGCCTTCGAGCAATCCGAGACCCGCCGGATCATCCTGCCCGTGCGGACCCCCGGCATGGTCGCCTTCGACGAGCGCCGGGTCACCCGCCTGAAGCCCCGCACCTCGGGGCGGGTTCTCAGCCTCTCGGTGCAGCCCGGCGACCGCGTGAAGGCCGGCCAGACGCTGGCCACCCTCGATGCCTCCGGCGTTCTCGATGCGCGCAACGGCCTCGCCGCCGCGCAGGCCAGTCTCGGCGAGGCGCAGGCGACGGAGAAGGTCGCGGAGACCAACCTGAAGCGCGGCAGCGACCTCGTGAAGCTTGGCGGGGTTGCCCAGGCCGAAGTCGACCGGCGCCAGGTCGACCTCGCCAAGGCCCATGCCGCCACCCTGTCCGCCAAGTCGCAGGTCGACCTCTACCGGGCTCAGTACGAGCGCCTCGCCCCGGCCCCCGGAGAGGCTCCGGGCACCAGCGGCATCGTCTCGCCGATCAACGGTGTGGTGACGATGGCGGGGATCACCCTGGGTGAGGTGGTCGACACCAATCGCGACGCCTTCACGGTTGCGGACCCGTCGCAGATCCAGGTGCTGGCCAACCTCTACGGCCACGACATCGCCACCGTGAAGGCCGGCGACCGGGCGACCATCGAAGCCCCGGTGACGGCGCATCCCCGTTTCGAGGGCCGAGTCCGGTCGGTCAACGCCGCCATCGACCCGACGACCAACACCGCCCCGGCCCGCATCGAGATCGCGAACCCGGACGGGACGTTGCGCGCCAACATGTTCGTCTCCGTCGAGATAGCCGCCGACCTCGGGCGCGAGGGCGTCACGGTGCCGGCCGGCGCGATCCAACAGACGGAGGGTGGCCCCATCGCCTTCGTGCGCACCGCCGACGACCGTTTCGAGAAACGGGACCTCAAGCTCGGGGTCCAGCGTGCCGACTGGGTCGAGGTGAAATCCGGAATCCAGGTCGGTGAGACGGTGGCGACGCAGGGAAGCTTCGGCCTCAAGGCCATCCTGATGCGCGCGCTCCTCGGCTCCACGGATTGAGGCCGCCATGAACGCCTGGTTCGCCCTCCTCATCCGACGCCGCTGGCTCGTCGTGATCCTGGCGCTCGCCGGCGCGGTCGGCGGCATCGTCAATCTCGAAGGCCTGTCCATCGACGCGGTGCCGGACGTGTCGCCGAAGCAGGTCATGGTGCTGACGCTGTCGCCGGGCCTCGGCCCCTTGGAGGTCGAGCGCCTCGTCAGCTTCCCCGTCGAGAACGCCATGGCCGGGGCGCCGGGGCTGTCGGGCATCCGCTCGACCTCGCGCTACGGCGTCTCGGCCGTCTATGTCACCTTCGATGACGCCATGTCGATCACGGAGGCGCGCGCGCAGGTGTTCCAGCGCCTGCCGCTGGCGAAGACCATGATGCCGGCCGGCATCGGCGATCCCGAGATGGGGCCGATGGCGACGGGCCTCGGCGAGATCTACCAGTTCGAGGTGCGCGGGCCGGGCTACTCGCCGATGGCCCTCAAGCGCATCCTGCAATGGACCATCGCGCCGAAGCTCAAGCTCACCCCCGGCATCGCCGACGTGAACGTCTACGGCGGCCAGATGCCGACCTACGAGGTCCGCATCGCCGCCGAAAGCCTGCATCGCTACGGCGTGACGATGGGGCAGGTCTACACGGCTCTGGCTGAGAACAACGCCGCACGGGGCGGCGCCTACATCGAGCATAACGACCAGCAGGAGGTCATCCGCGGCCTCGGGCTGGCCAAGGACACCAAGGACCTCGCCAACATCGTCGTGACCACCGGCCCCGGTGGCGTTCCGGTGACGGTCGCGACCCTGGGCGAGGTGGTGGAAGCCCCGAAGGTGCGGCTCGGCGCCGTCACGCACGATGCCGCGGGCGAGACCGTCGTCGGCATCGCCATGATGCAGCAGGGCGAGAACGCCAGCGCCGTGGTCGTGGCCGTGAAGCAGACCATCGAGGCCCTGCGCCCGCAGCTGCCGCCAGGCGTCGACATCGTGCCGTACTACGACCGCAGCACCCTGGTGGCGCGGACCATCCGCACCGTCGAGCACAACCTCATGGAGGGGGCGGTACTCGTCATCGTCGTGCTGCTCCTGCTGCTCGGCAACCTTCGGGCCGGCTTGGTCGTGGCGGCCGCGATCCCGCTGTCGATGCTGATGGCGTTCGCCGGGATGCGGCTGTTCGGGCTGTCGGGCAACCTGATGAGCCTCGGCGCCATCGATTTCGGTCTCATCGTCGACGGCGCCGTGGTGATGATCGAGAACGTCCTGCGCGCCCGAGGGGAGCACCCAGAGCGTCTGGCCGAGGAGGTCATCCGCAAGGCGACCGTCGAGGTGGCGCGCCCGATCCTGTTCGCGGTGGCCATCATCATCATGGTGTACCTGCCCATCCTCGCCCTCGAAGGGGTCGCGGGCAAGATGTTCCGGCCGATGGCGCTCACCGTCATCCTGGCCCTGGCCGGGTCCCTCGTCCTCACCATGACGTTGATGCCGGCGCTCGCCGCCATCGTGCTGGCCGGACCCGGGATCGGCGAGCGCGAGACCCGCCTCGTCCATTGGGCGCGCAGCGCCTACACCCCCGTGCTGAGGCTGGCCGAGCGCCGCACGGGGATCACCGTCCTGGTGACGTTCGGCCTGTTCGCCGGCAGTTGCTGGCTCGCGACCCGGCTCGGGGGCGAGTTCCTGCCCAAGCTCTCGGAAGGCTCCATCGTCATCACGTCCGAGAAGCTGCCGGGCATCAACCTCGACGCCTCGCTCAAGGTCATGCATCGGATCGAGCGGACCCTGAAGAGCTTCCCAGAGGTCAAGCGGGTCGTCTCGCTCACCGGCAGCGCCGAGATCCCCACCGACCCGATGGGGGTGGAATCCACCGACAGCTTCATCACGCTGGCCGACCCGTCGACGTGGACGACGGCCGACACCCAGGAAGGCCTCGTCGCCGCCCTCGACAAGCGTCTGCGCGCGGAGGTGCCGGGGGTGTCCTACGCGTTCTCGCAGCCGATCCAGATGCGGATGGACGACCTGCTGGAGGGCGTGCGCGGCGACGTCGCGATCAGCCTCTACGGCGACGACCTCAAGGTCCTGAAGGACAAGGCGGACGCCATCGTGCGCGCGGTCTCCGGCGTCTCGGGGGCTGCCGACGTCAAGGCCGAGGCGCAGGCGGGCATGCCGGCGCTTTCCATTCAGGTCGACCGGGCGGCAGCGGCCCGCTACGGCATCAACGTCAGCGACGTCCTCGACGTGGTGGAGAGCATCGGCGGCCGCACCGCCGGCATGATCTACGGCGATGACAACTCCATCACCGACATCGTGGTCCGCCTGAAGTCCGCCGACCGCAGCGACATCGCCCGCATTCGCGACCTGCCCGTAGGGCGCAGTGGAAAGGCGCTGGTGCCACTTTCGCTGGTCGCTTCGGTCGACGTGGCGACGGGGCCGGCCCAGATCAGCCGCGAGAAGCTCCAGCGTCGGATCTCGGTCCAGGCCAACGTCCGAGGCCGCGACGTCCAGAGCTTCGTGACGGACGCGCAGGTCGCCGTTCAAGCCCAGGTGCCCCTGCCGCCGCGCTACTCCCTGCAATGGAGCGGACAGTTCCAGAACCTGCAGGAGGCCACGAGCCGCCTCTCCGTCGTGGTGCCGGCCGCCATGGCCGCGATCCTCGTGCTCCTCGTGGTGATGTTCGGGGACATCCGGCTTGCCGGCCTGATCTTCATGAACGTCCCCGTCGCCGCGACCGGCGGCATCGTCGCCCTGTACCTGCGCGGGCTGCCATTCTCGATCTCGGCGGCCATCGGATTCATCGCGACCTTCGGCATCGCCATCCTCAACGGCGTGGTGCTCACGAGCTACATCCGCGACCTGGAACGCGTCGGCCTCGACCCGCGCGAGGCGGCGACACGGGCCGCCGAGATGCGCCTGCGGCCTGTCCTGATGACGGCTCTGGTCGCGGCACTGGGCTTCCTGCCGATGGCGCTTTCGACGAGTGCCGGCGCCGAGGTACAGCGTCCGCTCGCCACGGTGGTGATCGGCGGCCTCGTCACCGCCACCCTCCTCACCCTCGTCGTGCTTCCCGCCGTCTATCCCTACCTGGCGCATATCCGGCTTCCGTGGCGACCTCGCGGTGATGCCGAGCCGGAAGTGAAGGCGCATGGCGGTCTTCGGGCGGGCGCCGATGGCTAGGGGCCTTCGGGTCGCGCCGGCGACGGCCCTCGCTACCGTGATGTTGCTGTTACCGGGCATGCGATCCGCGACCGCCGCCGACTTCGATTGCGTCGGCTTCCTGAGGATGCACGGCCTGCTGCGCAGGGCTTCGACGGCTTGTGGCTTCACCGAATACAACCCGGCCATCGTGGATCGGGCCCGCATCTGCTTCGACGCCCTCGGCAGCCGCCGCGGCACCGAGGAGGTTCAATCGGGGGTAGCGGAGTTCGAACGACTACGGTCCACACGCCATCACGATGCGGTCTGCGCGATGCTGGCCGCCAAGTTTTCCATGGTCGTCCGGCCGTGAGGCCCCCATCGTTCGGGCAGATGGACGACGGCCACCCCAAGCTCAGCATGCGGGCGCTCACGAAGCTCTTATCGATGGCGTCCCCGGCCGCCTGCATCGAAGAGCCGACCGCCCCGCCGCCGTGATGACCATTAGCGGAAAGTGGTGCGTATGCCGACGGATGATGACGGCGGCCTCGACAGGGCCGAACGGACGCGAGGGATGCTGAAGCGCATCGCGGATTTGCTCGGCTGCGATCCATCGGCGCTAGCCGATGGCGGCCCGCAAGGCCGCGGCCACGAAACGGTCGGGGCGCGGGAACTGGTTCTCGCTTGGCTCGACATCGAAGACCCGGATGACCGACGACGCGTCGTTGACCTTCCACGTGCGCTGTCGCGGTCGAGTACAAAAACCGGGCCTGATGTCCATTGAAAGGTATGGCGCGCCGGCACCTTCGCCCGCCCATCGGGCAAGAGGAGCTTAAGGTGAGAACTTGGATGACCCCCATGTCCTAGATCACGGCTCAGCGCCGCGCCGCGCCCATCGGATGGCTACCCGGCACCAAGCGCGGGCAGCCAGAGCACCAGCGCCGCCAGGCTGACCAGGAGGACCGGCGGGGTGATGACCAGGCCGACGCGCATGTACTGGCCCCAGGTGATGCGCTGGCCCTTGGTGTCGAGGACGTGGAGCCAGAGCAGCGTCGCCAGACTGCCGATGGGGGTGAACTTCGGGCCGAGGTCGCAGCCGATGACGTTGGCGTAGACCATCAGCTCGCGCATCAGCGGCGACAGGTCCGGTGCCTGCTGGATCGACAGCGCGCCCACCAGCACGCTCGGCATGTTGTTCATCACCGAGGACAGGATCGCGGCGGCGACCCCCGTGCCGAGGGTGGCCACGAACGGCCCGTGGCCCGAAAGCCAGACGAAGCCCTCTGCCAGGTAGTCGGTCAGGCCAGCGTTCTTGAGCCCGTAGACGACGAGGTACATGCCGAGGCTGAACAGCACGATCTGCCAGGGCGCGCCGGCGAGCACCTTGCGGATCGGGATGACGTGGCTCCAGTTCGCCAGCGCCAGCAGGACCACGGCGCCGGCGCAGGTCACGACCGAGACCGGCACTCCGAACGGGGCCGTCACGAAGTAGGCGACCAGCAGTAGGGCCAGGAGTGGAAAGGCCGCCTTGAAGACGAGCGGGTCCTTGATCGCGTGCCGCGGCGCTTCCAGCTCGGCCACCGGGTACGTGGCCGGCAGGTCGCGCCGGTAGAACAGCCACAGCACTACCAGGGTCGCGGCGAGCGAGACGAGGTTCACCGGCACCATCACGGCGGCGTAGCGGCTGAAGGAGATGTCGAAGAAGTTCGCCGAGACGATGTTGACAAGGTTCGAGATCACCAGGGGCAGGCTGGTGGAGTCGGCGACGAACCCGCAGGCGACGATGAAGGCCAGGGCCGCCGCCGGCTTGAAGTCGAGGCGCAGCAGGATGGCCAGCACGATTGGGGTGAGCAGCAGGGCCGCGCCGTCATTGGCGAACACCGCCGCGATGGCGGCCCCGAGCAGGATCACCAGCGGGAACAGCAGGCGCCCCCGACCCCCGCCCCACCGGGCAATGTGGAGCGCCGCCCAGTGGAAGAAGCCGGCCTCGTCGAGCAGCAGCGAGATGATGATCAGCGCCACGAAGGTGAAGGTGGCGTCCCAGACGATGTGCCAGACGACCGGGATGTCCCCGGGATGGATCACCCCGGTGGCCAGGGCTACGGCGGCCCCGATCAGGGCGCTCCAACCGATGCCGAAGCCCCTCGGCTGCCAGATGACGAAGACGAGGGTGACCACGAAGATGGCGAGCGCGAGCATCGGGACCGTTTCTTGTTCTTGGGTAGTTGGGACGGATCAGGCGGTGGCGACGCGCCGGCCGTGCTCGTCGACGACGCGCTCGCCGTCCTCCTTGAGGAACTCGCCCGGCTGGGCCGGCAGGAGGTCGAGGACAGCCTCCGACGGGCGGCACAGGGCGACGCCTTTAGGGCTCACCACCAAGGGGCGGTTCAACAGGATCGGATGCTCGGCGACGGCATCGAGAAGCTGGTCGTCCGTGAGGCTCGGGTCCGAGAGGCCGAGCTCGCCGAAGGGCGTGCCTTTCTCGCGCAGTAAGTCACGGACCTTCACGCCGTTCGTTCAGCAAGCTGGCGCACCAGGGCGCGGTTCCGCGGCGTCTTCAGGTACTCGACCACGTGCGGCTCGATGCCGGCGTTGCGGATCAGGGCCAGGGTGTTGCGGGACGTGCCGCAATCCGGGTTGTGGTAGATCACGACGTCCATCAGGCGGTCTCCGTGCAACAGGCGGCGAGAGCAGCGACGGCCGGGGCGCAGACCTCTGGTCGGCCCTGGCAGCAATCGCGCATCAGGAACTGGATGAGCTCGGACAGGTCGGGGTACGCGGCGCTGTAGATGATCGAGCGCCCCTCCCGCCGGGAGGTGACCAGCCCCGAATGGCTGAGCTCCTTCAGGTGGAACGACAGGTTGGTGCCCGACACGCCGACCGCCTCTGCCAGCATGCCGGCCGCCATGCCGTCCGGCCCGGCGGTGACGAGCTGGCGCACGATGCGCAGGCGATGCTCCTGGCCGAGGGCCGCGAAGGCGGCGACGGCTTGCCGTTCGTCCATCATGATGTCAATATCTCAACAATCGTTGAAACATAGAGGAAAGAGACGTCTTGGACAAGCCCCGACAGCCCTTCGCCGACGGCCTGCCGAATCTAAGCGAGGGACACTTCGTCGTCCCGACGAGCACCGACCTGCAGGTGGCGATGCCGTTCACCCATGCCCCGCGCTTCCTGATCCTGTACGGGTCGCTCCGGGAGCGCTCGTTCAGCCGCTTCCTCGCCTACGAGGCCGCGCGCCTGCTGGAGGCGATGGGCGGCGAGGTGCGGATCTACGACGCGCACGGCCTGCCGCTACCCGACAACGCCACTGCCGACCACCCCAAGGTCCAGGAACTCCGGAACCTCTCGATCTGGTCGGAAGGCCACGTCTGGGTCAGCCCCGAGCGCCATGGCGCCATGACCGGCGTGATAAAGAGCCAGATCGACTGGCTCCCCCTGTCGGAAGGGTCGGTGCGCCCGACCCAAGGGCGGACCCTGGCCGTGATGCAGGTCTCGGGCGGTTCGCAGTCGTTCAACGCGGTCAACGGCCTGCGCGTGCTCGGGCGCTGGATGCGGATGATCACTATCCCCAACCAGTCCTCGGTGCCGATGGCATACAAGGAATTCGACGAGGCCGGCCGGATGAAGCCGGGGCCGCTCTACGACCGGGTGGTCGACGTCTGCGAGGAACTGTTCAGGTTCACGTTGCTGACCCGCGAGCGGGCCGACTACCTGGTCGACCGCTACTCGGAGCGCAAGGAGAGGGAGCCGGAACGGCTAACGGCCATCGCCGCCGACATCGGTTTCATAAGGCGCTGAACCAACGACCGACGTCGGCAGGATGGTCTCATAGTCCGTTGGCCGAGGGCTGTCGCTCGCTTCTGGGGCCGACCTCCCCCGACGACGGACCCTCGCGAATCCCGGTGGATGATACCTCTCGGTCGGGAACGAACGGCATCTGGGCCATGCCCGCGATCAGCGCGACGCGAGGATGGCCCGCGGTCGGATCAGTGACCGCCGACGGCGAAGGTCGCGCCCGGCTTATCGTGGGTGCCGATGCGCTCGACCATGGTCGCCGTCGCCTCGTTCATGCCCACGATCTCCACCGCGATGCCGTGGTGGCGGAACTTCAGGACGACCCGGTCGAGGGCGTTGATGGCCGAGATGTCCCAGAAGTGCGCCGGCGAGAGGTCTATCACGACGCCCTTCAGGGCTTCCTCGCGGAAGTCGAAGGCGGCGTGGAAGGCTTCCGCCGTGGCGAAGAAGATCTGTCCGGTCACCTGGTAGGTGCGCACGTCGCCCTCGCCGCGGGACGAGCGGACTGCAAAGAACTTTGTGACCTTGTGGGCGAAGAACAGCCCGCTGAGGACCACGCCGAACAGGACGCCCTTGGCGAGGTCGTGGGTCGCGACCACCACGGCGACGGTGCCGAGCATCACGAAGCTCGACGCCTTCGGGTGGGTCATCAAGGTCCCGAGCGACTTCCACTGGAAGGTGTTGATCGCCACCATGATCATCACCGCGACCAGCGCCGCCATCGGGATCTGGGCGACGTAGGGACCGAGCACGACGATCAGGAACAGCAGGAAGGCGCCGGCCCACAGGGTCGAGAGCCGCCCACGTCCGCCCGACGAGACGTTGATGACGGACTGCCCGATCATGGCGCAGCCGGCCATGCCACCCAGGAACCCCGAAGCGATGTTGGCGACGCCCTGGCCGGCGCATTCGCGGTTCTTGTTCGAGGTCGTGTCCGTCATCTCGTCGACGATGGCCGCGGTCATCAGGCTCTCCAGCAACCCGACCATGGTCAGGGTCAGCGAGACCGGCAGGATGATCCAAAGGGTGTCGAGGGTGAACGGCACCTGCGGCAGGGCCACCCACGGCAGCTCGCTCGGGAGGGCGCCCATGTCGCCGACCTTGTGGATGCCGAGGCCGAGATACATCGAGACCGCCGTCAGCAGAACGATGGTGACCAGCGGCGACGGCACGGCCTTGGTCAGGTACGGCAGGCCGTAGATGATGCCGAGCCCGACGGCGGTCATGACGTAGACCGTGGTGCCCTGGCCCAGGAGCTCCGGCATTTGCGCCAGGAAGATCAGGATCGCCAGGGCGTTGACGAACCCGGTGACGACCGACCGCGAGACGAACCGCATCAGGTTGCCCAGCCGAAGCGCCCCGGCGACGATCTGGAGGAGCCCAGTAAGGATGGTGGCGGCGAACAGGTAGCCGACCCCGTGATCCTTCACGAGGCCGACCATGAGGAGCGCCATGGCTCCGGTGGCAGCGGAGATCATCGCCGGACGCCCGCCGGCGAAGGCGGTGACCACGGCGATGCAGAAGGAGGCGTAGAGGCCGACCTTGGGGTCGACGCCGGCGATGATCGAGAAGGCGATGGCCTCGGGGATCAGGGCCAGGGCGACGACCGTGCCGGCCAGAAATTCACGCGTGACGTTCGGAGCCCATTCGCTCCGGAGTTGTGCAAGGTTCATGATGGGTGGGAGACTTTCGTCGTCCCGCACGCGAAGCGTCGTCGATCCGGTGCGGGATGCGCAAGACGATGGGTCGGCCTCCTCAGAGGTCTGCGACACGGTCATCGTCGATTGCGTGGTCCGGCGGATCGGCGGCCGGAAGAGCCACCCGGGGTTTCACCGGGTCCTGTTGTATGACCCCGCTCGTACATCAACCGTGTGGTACGATGCAATAACCTAGCGGCGCCCAGTGGGGACCGCTCGGGCAAGATCGGCCTCAACGTCCTTACCGCTGCATCGGCCCCGCCGAGACGTCGGCCGGTAGCGGTAGCGAACGCCAGAAGCTCATGCCTGGCGTTCGTCTCGTTTCCCGACCCGGCGAGATGCGGGGGGGGGGGGGGAAGAGCTCTAACGCCCCTCCCCGGGGGATGTGGAACGCGACAGGGACGACCTGAAGCGGGACGGAAAGCTGACGATATGGTTACTTGTACTCCCAGGAGCGGCCAGCGCGTTCGCACCTTTCACCGAAGGAATGATGCGTGAGGTGGCGAAGGATGTGACCTTCCGGACCATCGAACGGGCCAACCATTGGGTGCCGGCGGAGAACGCCAAGGCGCTCGGCAGCGCCATCACGGATTTCCGGTAGGAAGGCTTATGTCCG